>MVRL01000150.1 GCA_002067705.1 Methanosaeta sp. PtaU1.Bin112 | reverse complement strand
CCATACCATGAACTTCTTTGCGTCTCAACTGCTTTCATGTTTCTGGTGTGAATCGCAGATTCATGAGTGGTTTTTTATATATCATTTTATATCTTCTTTTCAGACTGCATCACCTTATCGTACAGGCTGTTATCGAATAGATCACTCTGATTCACATTCTTCTGTGTGTAATTCATCTCATACTGGGCTTTTGCGTACGCTATTGTGTCGCTGACAAGAACATGCGGATCGCTCATCCATTTGCCATCCCAGGTCATAATGGAGTATTTGATCATCTCCAGATCCTGTCCAGTGCGATTGGAGTAAATCTCTGCCGCTTCCATTGGGTGGGCATTGGCATAATCAGTGGCATTCATATGGATGCGAATTATCTGCTCTACAAGCTCAGGCTCCTCCCGGATCAGCTTGCCGCTGACGACTATTGCGCAGCATGCATGATTGGGCTGCATCTCACCGGAGCGCACCCATGACCTGCCTTTCTTCTCCAGTTCAATCATCGCCGGGCCTGGTTCCGGCAGGAACACCCCATCCACTCTTCCGGCAAACATAGCGCTTACAGCATCTCCCGGACCCATTGATGTGATGGCGACCTCTGATGTGTTTATGCCGTTATTTTCCAGCCATACCTTCAGCAGAGTGTCCTGAGCTGTTCCCGCAGGAAACGTCCCGATATGCAATCCCCGCAGGGACTGGGGCCCTTCATAGACAAGATCCGGTCTCAATATGAGAGTCGAGCCATTGGTATTTACCGCCACTACGATCTTTGCATCAAGACCCATGGTGACCGGACGGATAAAGGGTGCAGTGCAGATATAAGCGATATCTATATCTCCTGCTTTCATTGCCTGCATCTCAGAGCCGCCTGATGGATAGCCAAATTCTTTGATCTCTGTGATTCCAAACGCTGACAGATCCCTCTGCCACCATCCCTTGACCTGCGCGATCATCTCTGCCACATGATGAGTTGTGGGCTGATAACCTATGCGAAGATTGCTAACCTTTTCCGTTTTGCTCTCCGGAGAGGTAATGCATCCTGAGGAAAAAAGGACAATGATAACTAGCATAGCCATGAGTGAAATAAGAGGAAGAGTTTTCAAAAATCATCACCCTAAATACAATACTAATCTCCGTTCATTGTTAATAATCTTTTGGTATAAATTTCGCTCAGCAAGAGAGAATAGATGAATCGCAGGGCAAGAATTCGATCTCTATCGCATAGACCTCGTCGGTCCAAGATCTTTGAATAATTCCGCCACAAAGGGCAAATGATCTTTCGAAGAATCTCCAGGTACTCTCATCCAGAGGATAATCCTGATCGGTTCTCTGGACCACTATGTGTACGGACGCCCACCCCTGATCAGATGTGGCGATGATTTGAGTCTCTCCTGTTTCTGCATTTGAAATCCTCTCTAATAGATCGATCAATGCATCTTTGAACCGCTCTTTATCCATGCGCACTATCGGCAAGCTCTTATCTGCTTTGAACTTCAAAGAGTTTTTCTCCAGGAGATTGACATAAGCTATCCTGGCCCTGAGGGCCCTGAGGTAGTCCTCATGCAGATCCGCATTCATAATAGCATCATCCTCATAAGGCCTGGACAGCGAAAAATCCAAAATCTCATGCATGACTGCATCCAGATCCTCATCCCCTGCATAATAAGACGGCCTGAATCCGCGATAAGTGACTGCATAGTCGTTCAGCATTCTGCGGGCCCTCCTCAGAAGAGATCCGTCGAGAGAGGATCGCAGCTCCTGACACTCAAAGATCGCCTCCAGTTTCTTAATGATCTGTCCTGCCTTGTGGACCAGATCCCAATCATGCTTCTTTCCAAGATGCAATTCCCCAACAAAGCAGCTAAATTCAAAGAATAGCTCATCAATTCTCTTTATATCAATGAGCTTCTGGACATTCTCAGCCTCTCCGCCCTCATCCAGCCATTCGAGCACCTGGGAGACATAAGCCAATCTGCCAAATATTATCGTGAAGAGCCTCTCCAGCTCTTTCATGAGATCCTCTGCGTATGTGGCTGTATTTCTGGCCCATTGCTGAGTGATCTCCTCCAATCCTTTGAGAGATAGGACATCCTGATACATGGATCGCAGAGTATTTCGTGCAGTTTCTGCATCGATTATCCGGCCATGTCCTGAACAGCAATAGCGGATGTTCTTCATCTCAAGGATCCACATAACTTTATAAATAGATTTTATAAGAGATGACTGATTCCAGCCATATGCCCCTGCCATTCCCGGATTGGGTGCGAAGAAGAGGTCCCCCGTAAAAAGCAGACCTCCTGCCTTCAGGCATATGCTGTCCGGACTGTGGCCGGGTATGGAATATATCTCAAGAGAGTTTCCATTGCCCATTGAGATCGTCTGGCTCTGCAGAACAGGGCCATAGCGAATTTTTATGGAGTCTGCATAATAAGAGAGCCTCCATTCATGCATTTCATACTCTGACGCACCGCCAATGAAAAGATCCTTTTTAGAAAGCAGTTTGATATCCACGGGAGTTGGATCCATCTCTTTGCCGAGAAGGCCTGCTAAAGTCAATTCCGGGTCCTGCCCTATGAGAGCTTCAGCTCCAATCTCATGAGCCGCTACTGCGACATCGCCCAGATCCCGAATCCTCCGGAGACGATTGAGCTGAAAACAATGGTCGAGATGAGCATGGGTCAGATATACAACCACCGGCCTTGGCTTCTCACTGAGCATAAATGCAATGTTCTCTACAAGGCAGTCGAGCTGGTCATCCAGGGCGCCGGGATCTATTGCAGCGATTTGATCTGGACCGGATAGTATGAACGAATTAGATGACATAAGATCTATCTTTCGAATGTAAGGATAGAACTCCATATTCCTGGTTCCAGGAATCAGCTGCAGGATATTGGGTTTGACCATAATGATCATCAGGTGGCGTATCCTCAGATGAGCAAGAAGCTATATATGTAATGAATATCCTCTATATATAACGATTACGTTAAAATAGGCAGAAGTGCTATTACTATTGCGTCTCAGAGATGTCTCATGAATCTCTGCACTAGCCTGATGCGTACCTGCTGGCCGGCCATTCGATTTCTGGATTTGATTATCACCTAAGAGGAATGAGAGACATGAATCTGCGCGAGAAAACACTGATTGTCATGGGCGTATTCCTCATCCTCGCAGTTCTGATCCTGTATATCACTGCCCAAATTGAACTATTCGTGGGGTTTTTTAAGCTTGAAGAAGAAGTGATGCATCGGAATGTTGAGAGAGCCCTTAGCGCCATATCAAATGAGCTGGACAGCATGGAGGGGCTGGCAGATCATTGGGCCACCAGAAATGATACTTTTGCTTTTCTTAAATCGGATGACCCTTCATTCATAAAGATCAATCAAGAGGAGCTTGCTGATCAGAGCCTGAGCAATATGGGGATCAACCTGCTGCTATTCATGGATTCCTTTGGTCAGATAGCCTTGAGCAGATGCCTGGACGAAAATGGAAGCTGCACAATGATCCCATCTAACCTGTCAGATCAATTATCTTTTTACGGATTTTGTCCGGGGTGTCTGGATAAGCAAAGCAAGTACTCTGGCATCATTCTATTATCCAATAAGCCCATGCTCATCGTGACCAATCCCGTAATTATGGGAAAAGAAAACACATCCTCTGCGGGCTCTGCAGGTAGAGTTGTATTGGGACGCCTCCTTACAGATAAGGAAATTGCCAGGCTGTCCAAGATTACTCAATTGCATATAACGATCAAATCGCTGAATGATGATAAGATGCCTTCTGATTTCCTGGAAGCGAAGAGATCTCTGCCGACCAACGATTCCGTTCTGGTCAGGATCCAGGAAAACGACACCATTGCTGGTTATGCCCTGTTGAACAATATCTACAATAATCCTCTATTGATGCTGAGAATAGATTCGACTCGTGCGATCTATCTGCAGGGCGTAAAGAGCTTGCGCAATTTTGTGATCCTTTTCTCATTAGCAGACATCTTTCTCTTTATGCTCACTCTGCTCTTCCTGGACCGTTCCGTTCTATCCCGGATGAGCGCTCTGGCGGAAGGAGTGGCCATGATTGGCAAGAGTCAGAACATGGCCTCTCGCCTTGTGGTTCAGGGAAAAGACGAGCTGTCAGGCCTGGCTTCCTCAGTAAACGATATGCTGGATGCGCTGGGACAAGCACATGAAGAGATTATAAAAAGCGAAAGGCGCTACAAAGCAGTGGTTGAAGAGCAATCCGATCTGATTCTTAGAACATTAGCCGACGGCACAATAACCTACAGCAATGAGGTCTTCTGCCGATTCTTCTCATGCGGTCCGGATGAGATTATAGGCAAAAAAATCAATGGGCTCATCCCGGCAGAAAATCTGCTGCCTGCGGTGGATATTGTCAGCGATCTGATGCCCGATAATCCTACGAAATCATTTGTCAGCCTGTTCGTGAGGCCTGAGAGCCGACGCTGGATCCAATGGACCAGCCATGGCATATTCAGCCGATCTGGATCTCTAATTGAGATTCAATCGGTCGGCAGGGACATCACCGATCTGAAGATGGCCGAAGAAGCCCTCAAGCAGTCTGAGAGAAGGCAGGCAGAAATAATTGAATTCATGCCGGATGCAATACTCGCCATTGATCTGGATGGCAGGGTGATGGTCTGGAATAAAGCAATGGAGAGGCTTACGGGCGTCAAAGCCGATGACATCCTGGGCAAAGACAATTACGAGCATGCTTTGCCCTTCTATGGGTTCCGAAGGCCGATTTTGGTCGACATGGTCCTGACTCCATTCAAGCAATTTGAAAACGAGTATTCCAGCTTCAAAACTGAAGGAAACGCCGTTTTGGGCGAGATCTTTATCCCCCGTCTCGGCTCAAATGGGTCCTATCTGATGGCAAAGGCAGCAACTCTCTACAATGCAATAGGGGAGAGAGTGGGAGCAATCGAGTCCATTAAGGATATCACCGAAAGAAGGAATATGGAGCAAAAACTGGAAAGAACGAGAACGGAATTGCATATTGCGGCTGATATCCAAAAGAGTTTCATTCCCGAGAGGACACCTAATATTCCAGAATTTGAGATTGTTGCGATGAGCATTCCTGCCATGGAAGTGGGAGGGGATTTTTATGATTTCATTGCTCAACCGGATGGAAAATATGGGGTTGTTATTGCCGATGTCGCAGGTAAAAGCATTCCTGCGGCGATATTCATGGCGCTCTCCAGGA
The DNA here is from genome assembly GCA_002067705.1 of Methanosaeta sp. PtaU1.Bin112. Classification (GTDB taxonomy): domain Archaea; phylum Halobacteriota; class Methanosarcinia; order Methanotrichales; family Methanotrichaceae; genus Methanothrix. Next base: position 7,050 of record MVRL01000150.1, on the reverse strand, counting down.
CGATAATTCGAGCCAATGCCGTCAATCAGTCCAAGGTCTCAAGGGTGGCGAAGAATGCCAATAAAATGATCGCATCTGATGCGCCAACAGGAATGTTTGTAACCCTGATTTATGGTGTACTCGATGGAGAGAACCTGTCACTGCAGTATGCAAATGCCGGTCATCCTCCTCCTCTGATCTTCAGAGCGGAAGACTGCACCCTGCAAGAGGAGGAGCCCATGGGAGTCGTCATGGGCATTACTGATGATGCGGAATACAGAGAGCGGCGCATCAAATTCTCATCCGGAGATATGGCCATCTTTTACACCGATGGGATTACGGAATCTATGAACAAGCAGGGAGAGTTATATGGAATAGAGCGTCTCAAGGAAGTGATTATTGGCAGTTATCTCTTAGAGACAGAAAGGATTCTGGGCAGAATACTCTCCGACATAGCCAGGTTCACTGAAAGGGCTGAGCAGCATGATGACATTACTTTGATAATAATGAAGGCCACAGGCAAGCGAAAAGATCATTGCAGGATGGAGATGGTATCACGCAGAGAAAACATCCCCAAGATTGCCGGCTATATCAGTAGGAAGATGTCAGAAAGAGGCTTTGATGTAGAGCAGATATCTGAGATGCAAGTGGCAGTGGAAGAGGCGTACGTCAATATTATAAATCATGGATACCAGAATGAGGAAGGACCCATATGGATTGCATTTGATATTGGAGACAGACTCTTCCGGGTGACGCTCGAAGACGAAGCCCCTCCCTTTGATCCTACTAGATTTGCCAAGCGAGATCTTGATGACAATGCTGTGGATCATCCTGTTGGTGGGTGGGGCATAAATCTCATGAGGTCGCTATCAGATGAAATGAGATACGATTATAAAAATAATAAAAATAGGTTAATATTAATAAAATATAAAAGGCCGATTAACGAAAAAATGATCGAATAGCATACGGCTATTTCGCAGCGAATTGAGAAGAGGTGAAACAATGGAAATCGCTGAGAAAATGATAGAAGAAGTCCTCATTATTTCAGTCTCCGGGAGAATTGATACAATCACCTCCAAGGATTTGGATGGCAGACTGAACGAGAAAATAGAAGGACGGATAAAGAAGATCATCATCAATTTGGCGAATGTAGACTATATCAGCAGCGTAGGGCTGAGGATACTGCTCGCGGCATTAAAGAAACAGAAGCACAATCAAGGATCGCTATCGCTTGTCTCTTTGCAGCCTTTTGTGCAGAATGTATTTAAGATAACAGGCCTAAATAAGGTATTTCAGTTATTTCCCACCGAGGATGCCGCGCTCCAGAATATGATGCATGTTGATGCGCCGAACAGATAATGAAATGGACTCTTTGAGGATACTATGAAGATAACAGAAAAGAGCATCAATAGTATTCAAGTGATATCGATCTCTGGAAGGGTCGACTCAATTTCGGCAAATGACCTTGAGGAATATTTAAATAGCGCCATCAAAAATAATTCCCAAATGGTCTTTGATCTGTCGGATACGGAATACATCAGCAGTTCAGGTTTGCGTGTATTTCTTGCCGCACTCAAGACTATGAAGACGAGAGATGCAGAGATGAAGCTCGCATCCCTTCAACCGGTAATAAGAAATATACTTGATATATCCGGTCTATCAAATATTTTTTCGATATATCATAATCTTAACGATGCTATGGATAGCTTTGGCAAAAAAGATTGCAGTATCAAACACTGAATTGAAGCGACCGATAGAAGAGATGGGCAAAAAAGAAGCATTGGCGCATCTATTTATTGCTTCTAACAACGAGCACGGGCCTCTGCCCCATCCTTGCCACATCAGATGCCACGCTGCCTATGGTGACCTCATCTATCCAGCCTTTGCCGTGAGAGCCCAGTGCAATTAATGAGGCATCTTCAATCTCCGCTACGGAAAGGATCTTATCAACAACGCCCCCTACTGCTGCCATATGAGAGGGCCCTACTTTGACCATGCCGCCGGAGCCATATGTTCTCGCCTCTTCCGCCGCTGCAGATACGGCAAATGTCCTGGCACTGATTCCGGCCACTGCCAGATCTGCTTTCATCCCCTCAAGTTTTTCGTGGGCGTTCTTTAAAGCAGCATCCAATTGTGATTGCTTTTCGGCCTTGGCCACGACATTGAGCAGCAGCACATCTTTTGTGAGCTTTGCTTCCTTTATCTTCTCGATTGCTGCATTGCCTGCCCTGGAGAAATCGGTAGGTGCCAAGACTTTTTCGAAAATACGCGAGCAGAACTTGCCCAATTCTTTGCCCTCTTCATCCAGGGTCTTATAGCGCATGATGAGAAGATCCTTACCGCCATAGCGAAGGACACCGCTGGAGACGCTGCCTAAGAGCAGGCCTTGCCACATGCTCCTTCCCCTCGCACCCATCACAACGAGGGAGACATTTTCTTCCCGAGCTACATGCCTTATTACGGCATATTCCGGTATCTCCTCTGCTATCTCTGCCCTGACCTTAACCTTCAAATTAGCATCTTCCAAGATCTTTTTTGGGGCCTCCAGCTGTTTTTCCGCTTCCTTGATATCATCGCCCGGAGACCAGACTCTGGCGAGTGGATCTTTTGTAAGAACATGCAGGAGAACGACCTCTTTTACGCCGGGTATTTCTCCAACGCACTCAACTAATTTTTCGGCATGCTTGGAAAAATCCGTAGCTATCAAGATCTTTTCGTACATTAAGCCACACCTACAATTACTATATTGCAAATAATACTATTTATAGATTGCATTCTGAAAATGATGAAAGATTTAGCTCTTAGGATTAAAGATGCTGATTGTGATGGAGATATCGGTGCGATGAAGCAGCATAACAATTATTAACACCAATATGTGAGGAATCTATAGCTCCAGATTCCCCGAGAAAGGTGGTAAAAATCGCGCTTGATGAGATCGCAATTCCGCTGCTGGCCGTCGGGCTGGCAGAGATGGGAGACAAGACACAGCTGTCCATTCTGCTGCTCTCCTCTCGGACCAGAGAATACTTCCGGCTTCTCCTGGGGGTGATGCTGGCCTTTCTGCTGGCTGACGGAATTGCTATACTGGTGGGCTCATGGGTGACCGATCTCATTCCCATGCATCTGGTGAAGATCGCAAGCGGATTGGTTTTTATCCTCTTTGGATTTTTGATATTGAAGGGTGACAGGGATGACAACGCGGAGGAGAGCAACCTCTCTGCCAGGAGAGCCTTTGCGTCAGGATTCACCATGATCTTCCTCTCAGAGTGGGGGGACAAGACTCAGATCGCTTCTGCCCTCTTTGCCACAGAATACGATCCGAAAATGGTCTTTATCGGCGTCATGATTGCGCTTCTGCTTCTGTCCGTCATGGCCATATTCCTGGGCAAATTCCTATCCAGCAGGATAGATCGCAGAGCAGTTAGGAGAGCGGGCGGTCTGCTATTCATATTAATAGGACTTTCTTTCATCCTCTCAGATTATGCGCCCTCTGTGATTGTTAATATACTGTGAACTACCGCGTCCTGAAGGGCGCGGCTTCCCATTTTTGCGCAAGCTGAACACTTGACGCTGCGAGCCCTTTGATGTTAGACCAGAGTGTAATTTGCCATCTGGAGGACTTTGGAATAGACGCAATTAAGCTTCGGATTCTCAAGCTTCATAGATTGGATCACGTTCTCAGTATCATAGGCCTTGAGCTTGATGCCTTTTTCTTTTGCTTCATTCAGGTCTTGGACAAGCCGATTATAGAGCTACCTGCAAGCATCCAAATTCTCCGCTAACTTGCATGCAGTGACCTTTTTAGGGAAGATAGGATACTTAGTGCAGATCATCATACGAATATAGATATGCATGCCTATTATTTATATTAGTTGAGGGCGACGCGAAAGTAATCATGGCAAAGGGCTCCGCTTTCATCCGTTGCGGCTATCGCAGCAACTCCCGCAAACTCTGCGGAGTTAGCGAGATCACCCTGAAGGATGGGGACTTCCCGCTCCGCCCTTCGCGATCCTACAAGTTAAATAGACTTAGAGTATTATTTCAATATCCAGCTCTTCTGCCAGCTCTTTGTAGCGGTTCCTGATGGTAACCTCGGTCACGCCAGCCACATCTGCCACCTCGCGCTGCGTTCTTCTGTCCCCGCAGAGGATGGATGCGATGTAGATGGCTGCCGCGGCCACGCCCGTAGGACCTCGCCCGCTGGTAAGCTCCTTTTCCGCAGCCTGACGCAGGATCTCGATTCCCTTCGCCTGCACCTCGCCCTTCAGATTCAGACCGGAACAGAAGCGAGGGATGTAATCTATGGGGCTGGTCGGCATGAGCTTGAGTGCCAGCTCACGGGATACGAATCTATAAGTCCTGCCGATCTCCTTTCGAGATACCCTGGAAACCTCAGCAATCTCATCTAAAGTTCTAGGCACATTGCACTGCCGACAGGCAGCATAGAGCGCAGCCGCGGCCACGCCCTCAATGCTCCGCCCGCGAATGAGGTTCTTATCTACCGCTTTTCGATAGACGACCGCCGCCGTCTCTCGCACATTCCTGGATAAACCCAAGGCTGAGGCCATTCTGTCCAGCTCGGAGAGAGCAAAGGCCAGATTTCGCTCCGTGGCATTGCTGACCCTGATGCGACGCTGCCATTTTCTCAGCCGGTACAGTTGGGCGCGGTTCTTAGAGGAGATGGTCTTGCCGTAGGAGTCCCTGTTCCTCCAGTCGATCATTGTGGAGAGGCCCTTGTCGTGGATGGTGTAGGTCATGGGCGCTCCCACCCTGGACCTCTTCATGCGCTGGTCATGGTCGAAGGCTCTCCACTCCGGACCCTGGTCGATGAAATTCTCATCGATGACCAGACCGCAATCTGAGCAGACCAGCTCGGCCCGCTCATAGTCGCGCACAAGGGTGTGGCTGTGGCACTCCGGACACTCCACTGTGAACTTCTCGAACTCGTCTACCTTCTCTTTCTCGCGCTTAAGCCGTGTCCTTTCCTTGAGCTTTTCCGGCTCCGCCCTCTCTATCTCTCTCAGCTTCTCAATTTCTTCCACTTGCTATCTCTCCCCGGCGCCTCGTCGATATAGAGCTTCTTTCCGACGTGGGCAGCGGCATCTACACCTCTATTTGGTCGAACGATGATGTACGGATGATCAATTGGGCCAAATATATCGAAAACCCTTCCCACTCTAGTCCTCTTTTGATCTACAACCCAGGAATTAGCTCTGGGGATATTTGTCTCGCTTCCAACAGTCTGCTCGCTTTTGAGAATCAACTTATTCTGTACAACATGAAGAGCGGTGCCTAATCTCTTCACGAGTCCACCTCATCTATATAGAATGCAGAACTGGTATTTAATCCTTCCGAAAACCATTTATAAATGTCTGCTGGGCAAAGCGACTAAAGATTTATCACCCAGGTGCGGCAATCATTGCATGATGTTCGAACAGCTTCCGACCGTGCCCACATCAGAAGAGCTCTTGGATAAATCATTCCGGCGTGCCTCCCGTGCCATAGATGATGAGTCCATGGTCCAGAACGCCGGCAATATTCTCTCCGACAATCTCAGCAATCTGATCCGCAAATTCCCATCATTTGAAAAGCTGCCGCCGTTCTACAGAGAGATGGCAGACATAATTGCCGGCGAGGATAAGATCCGCATCAGCCTCTCCCGTCTAAGCTGGGCATCCCGGTTGATCAGGCAGATATCCCGGGAGTACACCGGCAAGATCAGAAGGTCTCGGGGCCAGGATACTGCCCCTGCCAGAAAGTCGGCCTTCGGGCGATACTCTTCGGTAATGAGGTCGATCGGAAAGGATCTGAGATTTCTTAACGAAGCTCGCAATCTACTGCGACAGATGCCGACTATAGATCCGGCCCTGCCTACAATTCTCATCGCCGGCTATCCTAATGTCGGCAAGTCAAGCTTCATCGTCCGGGTCACCGGTGCCCGGCCTGAGATCGCCAATTATCCGTTCACCACGCGGGGCATCTTTGTAGGCCACTTCAAGCGGGGCGATCAAAAGTATCAGGTGGTTGACACGCCAGGGCTGCTCGACCGGCCCCAGGAGGAGAGAAATGATATTGAGCGGCAGACGATAGCTGCTCTCAGCCACCTGCAGGGGATCGTTCTCTTCATCCTCGATCCCAGCGAGCACTGCGGCTATCCCATCACTTCCCAGCTCTCTCTGGCCGAGGATCTCAAGAGATGGCTTGACCTGCCCATGATAATCGCGGCCAACAAGGCGGACATACTAGGTTGGGGTGAGGACAAAGAGGTCCTGCAGATGTCCACCGAGACCGGCCAGGGCGTTGGGGAGGTGCTGGACCGGCTGGTCGGCCTGCTCGATGCCATGCCCTGCTACGCACCCCAGGGCTCAAGCAGCCCAGATCATAGCGAGGAGGAGATCGTCCCCAGCCGGAGAACATAGAGCCGCTCGAAAAAGCATCCCTCTTCGGCCACGACCTCCGCCCAAAGTCCGGCAGCCTCCGCAGTCTCCCTTACCTCTGCCAGGCCCGTAAGGCTTGATATCAGCAGCAGCGCTCTGCCTCCGGGCCGAAGATGCTCGGAAAGGTCGGCGATGAACCGGTCCACCGTCTCCCTGCCGCTCTCTCCTCCGTCCAGGGCGCGGTCTATCCAGTGGCCGGTCCTCTCCTCGGGAAGAGTGGGAAGGTATGGAGCATTGAAGAGCACCAGGTCAAATCTGCCTTTGATCCCCGCAAACAGATCCGCCCTTATGACCTCGACACCCCTCGCTCTCGCCGCCCGGACTGCATGGGGATTGATGTCCGTGGCCAGGAGTAGGGAGACCCTCGGCCTCAGCTCTTGAGAGATCAGGCCGCATCCGCACCCTATCTCCAGCAAGCGGTCTTCAGGCCCGGCCTCGGAGAGGGCAGCCCTGAGGAGTAGGAAGGTGTCCTCGGAGGGAGGGTAGATGTGACATCTCAATTCGCTCTCACCATCTCTATCTAAAATGAGAGTTCCTCCCTGCCTTCAGGCGGAATCTTCCAGCCTCTTCTTCTCAAGCTCCTGCAATTGCTGCACTCTCATCTTCACCACATCCATGGCGTCCTCGAAGAGCT
>MVRL01000149.1 GCA_002067705.1 Methanosaeta sp. PtaU1.Bin112 | reverse complement strand
TGGAGCCAGAAGGACCCGGGATGCCTTTTCCTCTGTGCCATCGGCCAGCCTGATTCCAGTGCACCTCTCGCCCTCGACAATCAGATCCTCCGCCTGGCAGTTCAGTCGGAATACAACTCCCCTCCGCTCCAGATCCATCTTGAACGCGGCTATTATCTCAGGCGTTCTGTCGCTGCCCATATGGCGCTGATTTATGGGCACAAAACGGGCACCGGCAGCAGCCGCCTTTCGCCTGAGCTGTTCTTTATCGTACTCGGATGATTCAATGACCATGTTGGGCGCACCATATCTGAGAAAAGCGGAGTCGACCTCATCGATCAGCCTCCAGGCCTCGCTTTTCGCCAGGCTCTCCAGGTCACCTCCAATTGTGGGATGGAGGTTGAGAAGGCCATCAGAGAATGCGCCTGCTCCTCCCACCCCGCACATTATCTGGCAGGGATAGCAGTGAAAGCAGTGGCCTCTATCCTTCATGGGGCAGTTGCGATCCTTGATGTCCTTTCCCTGATCTATCACCAGTACCTTCGCATCTGACCTGGAAAGCTCAAAAGCCGCGAACAGGCCTGCAGGGCCGGCACCAACGATGATCACATCGACCATACAAAAATGATATTAGTGTTATGGCTATTTATATCTGCGTCTCTGAGCGAATATAGCATTATGATTACAAGGCCCTGCATTGGTTGGGGCCTCCATAACAGCTCGCCCGGAGGAATCAAATGCCGGTTTATATTGATATCAATAGATGCATTGGCTGCCGCACCTGTGAGGCAGCCTGCCAGATGGAGCATGGCGGTCGAGGACACATTAATGTGCAATACGTGGAGGACCTGGTAGCCGTTCCCATCTTTTGTCATCACTGCGATGAGGCTTTCTGCGCCACGGTCTGTTTCAAGGGTGCCTTGCATAAAGAAGGAGAGACGACTGCTTTTGATGCGGAGAAATGCACCGGGTGCGGCCTGTGCATATACGCCTGTCCCTTCGGGGTGGTCTGGGCAGACAGGACCGCTCACAAGTGCGATCTCTGCCGGGAACGAAAGGGCGGACCTGCCTGTATAAGCGTCTGCCCAGCCAAAGCTCTGTCAGTTGATTTCGATCTAGAAGTGAGCAGGGCGCGCTCCCGTGCCGCTCGAGCAGCCGCTGCTCCGAGAGGCGTAAGATGATAAGAGTTGACACCAGCCTATGCCTGGGCTGCCAATCTTGCTTTAATGTCTGTCCCGGCCAGAATATAATTAGAAACGAGACGGATGGCAGGATAACGGTTCACTGGAAAAGGTGCAAAGAGGAGTGCGATCTATGCGTGAAGATGTGCCCAGCCGGGGCTATTACCCTGGTGCCCTGGGATGAGATTGAACCTGAGTGGGAGATATCCTTTGATCTGGTAGCCTGCAAGATCTGTGGATCACGGTATGCTACTGAGCCCATGCTCAAGAAGATTGAGTCGTCGCTACCAGCAGAGATCCAGAAGGATTCAACTGGTCTTGAATGGATCCGGATCTGCCCAGTGTGCCGGCGCAATATAGAGGCCGAGAGTTTGGCCAAGCTGATTTTGCCAGGGAGAAGAAAGAACGATTGGAGATGCTCCTGGCATTTTCTTGCAGGGAAGCGAGGTCTATATCCAGGACGGATGAGGCTGCTCTACAACCTCATCATATTCGCTGGGATGAGGATCTGAGGCAGCTGCAATTGCCACTCGAAAGTTCATCCCGTTCTCAGGAGAGAAGAAACAGGCGACAAGGCCTGCCTCCAGGAACTCATCGACCTCTGGAGGAAAGCTCTTAGCACAGGTTATGACTGTATCCTCCATCCCTGCTCTTGGCACATTGATCACAAACTCCACCGTCTGGCGGTTGTTCTCCTTGAGAGATCGTAGATAAGAGCACTACCGGCAGAGGCATGATCTGCGACCTCTGAATCGGCTTGAGGATCAGATCCTGGTCACTACGCCAGCAGCCGGTCCACGATCTCTTTCACCTCCGCCAGCTGGGGCACCTGGCTGCCCTTCAAGCAGGCGCGGAAGACATCCCGATCAAAGGGCACGCTGCCTATGACCTTTTCCCCGTCAACCAGGGACGAAAGCTCCGCAGCATCCTCATTCATACGGTTGAGGATGAAGCAGACCGGCTTATTGATCTTCTCCCCCATCTCCGAGATCTTCTCCGATAGCTGCACCGACTCGAAGCTGGGATCTATGACCACCACGATCCGGTCGCTTCCCGCTTTCACCCCCCGGCCGAAGTGCTCGATTCCCGCATCCGTATCCACGATGACCTGCATTCCATCCGCTTTCAGTTTCTCGATGAACTCTCGGAGAGCTTCTCTTTTCCCTCCGACCTCATGAATTTCATCAACCGCTCACCCAGCCCCTTCTTGCCGCCCAGGGAGTCCATGAAGTCCCTGGGCTGGGGCAGACCCAGCTGCTTGTAGAGGCCGAAATTGGACTCGTCGGTGTCCACCACCAGCACTTTCTCTCCTCTCGAAGCCATCTCCCGGGCGATAAGAGCGGAGACGGTGCTCTTTCCGCTTCCGCCTTTGCCGCAAATCACATATTTCATTTCTATTCACAACCTTCAGCGGACAAATATCTGCTTATTCAGTGCCAGTGGAACGCCATTAGCGATTCCCTGCCTGGTGTAATACATATCCACCCTGCCGTCGTGCGCCCAGTAGGTATCGGCATAATAGAGGGGAAGAACCGGCAGCTCCTGTGCATGGATCACCTGAATCTGATCGATCAGATCCTCACGCTTCTGCTCGTCTATCTCAGCCACCTCTCCGTCCAGCAGCTCATTGAGCTCCGAGT
>MVRL01000148.1 GCA_002067705.1 Methanosaeta sp. PtaU1.Bin112 | reverse complement strand
GCGTGTGCTGAGGGGGAGAAGATCGGGATGAGGCATCTGGCTAAAGCGGCGAAGAGGGAGCTGGCAAAGCAGGGGCAGCTGATGAGGCGGGATGAGTTTTGAGAAATTGCTGCCAGCCAAATCAAGTGAAGAAGCTGCCCTGACCTCAAGGTGATAATGGCGATGCGTGCGCAAATAAGTGAGATAAATTCGCATAATAAGGCAGCAGGCAATACGGAGAGGTTCGCTTTTATCTTTGAAGAAGCAAGAAAGCGATCGAGCTCGCTGGGAAGATGTGTATCGCAGAGCAATATGGGTACACTAGAACGTCTGGCCGAGGGCAGGATGGGAGAAAGCGGTTCTATGCATCCATCTATCAGCAAAATTGGGCCGAGCAAAGAATCAAACGATAACGGTATAATTGATCCTCAGAATGTTATAATTACACCTGTTGGCGACCTAACGATCGATCAATATGGGTTATATCGGTGGGATGTGAGTTTTTCTCTGCCTCAGCCAGCCAGTCAAGATGGTTTCATTATTCAACATATTGAGGCAACTTATAATTTTCCAGAAACTTGGGATGCTATGATAGGTAATTGGCAACCAGCTCTTTCCGAATATTATAACTTCTTTGAGACATGGGCGGTCTTGCAGGGTGCCAGAACGCCAACTGGACATGTTCGTTGGGATGATTCGTTTGCTCGTTATGCAGGACCTTGCCGGGGAAATGGATCGATCATAATTCATGGCATTGCCAGATTCTATGAAATTCCTGACCTTCCGGCGAGCTTCATATTCAATAACCCTCATCCAGCTTGCGTAGGTGCAACGAATTTGCCGTGTAGCGTTTTGAGACCTTCCTTTTGGACGGGAGTGGGCACGCGCCATGATGTCGATATTAGATTTGATTGTGTTAATCAGCCAAATGTGACCATGGATCCCACTACTCCTGTCCGTTATAGAATTTCCCCTCGCCTTCAACCGAAGCTTTTGGTCAATCTGCCGTGTGATGAGCATGAACGAGAAGCGAACTGGGTAGCAGAGCATATAATGAACATGCGGGAGTCGTTCTCCAACACTGGGATTATGGCGCCTTTATGCATGCAAGGCAAGGCCTGTAGCCAGCAATTGCATCTCGTTGACCACAGGGCTCATGCTGGTCGCAATGATAATCCCCTTGTTCATAGAGTAACAACCTCATCTGGACACCCATTTGATTTAGAGACAAGAAATTTCATGGAGGCACGTTTTGGATACGATTTCAGTGGGGTGCGACTGCACACCGACTCAGAAGCAGCGAGATCTGCTCGGTCAGTTAACGCCCTGGCATATACATTAGGCAAGGATATTGTATTTGGAAAAGGACAGTATGATCCAAGATCGATAACAGGCTTAACCTTGATTGCACATGAATTAACACATGTGATCCAGCAGCAACAATTCGGAAATAATTTGGCCAGCAATGAAGAATCATCCGAACATTTGAGCGCTAATTTCAAGTCAAGAGATAATCGGATAGAATCTCGATGCCATTGCCCGCTAGTAAAGCAGCGCACCGATACTATCCTACAGCGTGATATTGATCCGCGATACCGGAGGCTTCTATCGATACTATCCGATCAAAGACTTCGTCAAGAGTGGCATCGTTTGGAGGTCATGCTCAGCATTCTCCGTGTGGGGTGCGCAACATGGATTGATGTCATTGAACAACAGCAAGTAGTCCTGGATGTAGCCACCGAACGCGGTCTAACGCTTATAAGGCCTTCTGAATTTCTTGAACAACCACCAGATAGAGTCACGGCAGAGTCTAGAATGTTAGCTCATATACAAGGGCTTCTGACAGACAATCAGCTGCAACCTTCGGATTGGCAAAATATACGCAGATATGCGACGGAATTGAACATCGATGAAACAGGCCTGATCCAAATTCTTGAAGGCGAAGATCTGGACTTTGACCCAGATTTCGCAGCCCTAATGGCCTTTTTATCCTCAAGCGATAACCCTGCTATTGAACGTTTTATTCGAATTTTCTCTACCAATGTCATTCAAGGCCCGCCTCTTGCACTTGAAAGCGACCCGATCTCCGGTTTCCTCATCCATTCTCTTGAGAACGGAGCTTTAGATATAAATGAATTCGAAGCATTTCGTCGATTTTGCCAGCTCATGGGCATTGATTATATGGATATTATCTTAGAAAGCTCCAGTATGGGCAACGATGCTCAAAGGATATCATCATTCATTCTGCAGATGAGTGATGCAGACTTTCAGACACTGGCATCAACTGGCAGCATCTTTCCAATAAGCATTTCGACTGGCCTTTGTCAAAGAATACTACGAGATTTTGTACATAGCGGCATCTGTGAACATTGTGCATTCGGCATTATTCGAATCCTACTTGAGAATCTAAGCCGGAGAGAAGCCACGAGCCTCTTGGAAAGATCGGGGCTTGTGACAGAACATGCTCAGCTTCTAGCTGCGGAATTCACAAGTGCTAGCTATCAACATGATGTTGAGGCGAGGCCGCTATTGACGCTAGCATTTCAACAAACTGGTAGGCTCTGGGAGCTTACCCCTGAAAGCTATCAAAATTGGATACTGCCTTGGTGGCCGCAATTAGTTCATCCGCTTGTATCGGCCGAAGGTCATCCCGAAAGGAGAGCTTATGTTCCGGAACGTGTTAGGCATTTGGGCTCCTACAGATTCCGGTCGGGCCTAGTGAGAAATTCAGAGGAAATAGATTTCAATTTCCAAGAGCGGACAATTCCTCTGGTGGTCGCAGAGGAGCTTGCCGAAAGTGATTGGTCTATATTGTCTCGCATAGAGACAGCATTATCCGCTCTTCCTGAAAGACATGTCGCGCTGATTCAGAGATTGGTTTTGGATCCTGGATATCATCCGAGAGGCAGAAGTAGGATCGCCAGCGCCTCTAGAGAAAATAACACCATAAACATCTTCCTGAATGGCGCAGGACCCGATGTTCCACAGAACGAATTGAATAATACGGCTGCGCATGAGCTAGGGCACGTGGTCTCTTACCATAGTGAAAGCGCGGATCCAACTTTCTGGGACCGATGGGAGGAAGCAATGGAAGATGACCGCATTGCCATTTCCCGCTATGGTTTCACCAGTCGCGGTGAGGATTTTGCTGAATCCTATTTGCTCTATCTTTCGGGAGGCAGATCTGACCGAAGCACACGACAGCGATATGCAAATCGTTTTGCCATTCTGGACAGAATAATCGAAGCTGAATAAGATATCTCCGAATATATCAGATGATTTGGCCACAAAGGATGAATACAATGAAAGAATTGAAGACAAAACCACGCGGTTGCATGAGCACAGAGGTCAATCCTGTTATTTCGAAATCCAATGGGAAAGTCGAGCAAAACGAAGGAATGATGCTCAGCAATTATGCAATTTTGCAGCAACTTCCTATGAAAAGAGCATGCAACAATATATCTGAAGCATCACGGGCACAAGCGAAGGCATTCGATGGCGATTCTCATGCTCTAAGTGAGTCTAAGGCGGGCACTATTCCTCAATCTATGCAGCAAGCCATACATTCGCCCGGTCGACCACTCGATCCGCATACATGTGACTTGCTAGAGTCGATATTTGATATGGATTTCAGCAAGGTAAGGATTCATAGTAATAAACAAGCTGCAAACTCAGCCAGAGTGATCGAAGCACAGGCATACACGATAGGGCGAGATATTGTAATTGGAGAAAACGAGTACAAGCCATGGAACTCAGAAGGTCAGAGACTCCTTGTTCATGAGGCCACTCATATCGCTCATGCCGCTCATGCTTCCAGCATACGAACCGGTATTGCACCGGACGACTCTCTTGCTGAGCGGAAAGCAGATGCAATTGCCATTACTTCACAGGACTCTTTTGGAAAGAATTTAAGTCCTTCGGATTTGCAGGATTGGGGACCTGCATGGCAAATTCATCCACATCGCATATCCAGGAGGGGAAGAGTAGTACATGAAGAAGATGTGAGAATTGGAAGGAGGAGAAGGATTGGCAGTGTAGAGGCCAGATCAGATGAAGAAGTTGTGGAAGAAGCGGAAGTAGGATCCAACCCCATTGTCGAGCCGAATCTGTTTGCATTAGAATTTACGGCGAGAACTCGAAGGCGAGCTAGGCGAACCTCTTGGCTTCAGTTTGTCTGGACCGAACTAATTGCCGAGACAGCCAGAGGTCCTGTGCGTAAAAGCGGATCATTCCCCTTGGGAAATCTTTTAACAAGAATAATCAATCTAGCGTTTGGGTGTACTAAGCACGGGGAATACACGACCAATCCCAACTCCCCTATTTGGAACGTGGATTCTTATAGTTGCGTGGATCCATTTTATGAGGCTACTTCACTAAACATCCGTAGAGGACGATCTACAACTTTGCATGATAGACCTGGTGGCGATCGCATAACAATTGATGCACAAGAGCTTGTCAATCAATGTGGTAACGTAAGGTCAGTATCTTGCATTTTTCACTTTGATACATATCTGGTCACGATGGATCGAGGTCGCACACCTGATTCAGCTCATGCAATTTATCATGTTGTTTGGACTGCTACTAAGAGCTTCACGTTGTCCAACGGCGTCGTAATGCCAAGGGAACCCTTAGATTACAGAGTTATAGAAGCAGGAAATGTCACTGAATTAGATGAGAATCTAAGAAGGCTTTTGCATACACAATACGAAGGGTATCGTCATGTGAGATGATAACTAGCTTTGCTCATTGGGCGCCTCAGAGAAGATGATTACCCTACCGGAATTACCGGCCTGGGCGCTGCAGGATCTAATCATGCCACAAGCGATGCCACTTCCCGGCCCATGTTCCAGGCAGCCACCTAGCCTTCCCCTGGCCAGCTTCCATCTTGGGCTGCAATTTGCATGGGAACTCACCAATATACTGCAAACAGACGTAAACTATTAAAATCATTAGATGCTATAATATTATGCCGCAGAAATTCTGGCAGATCTCGATCTCAGTATCGAGCTCGATAAACCCTCAAGAGATGATGCAAGATGGCTATGAAAGTACTATCTGGTGTTCTGGAGACACGCCTCTGCAGAACAGGTCAAACTTCGATCGACCTGGACACGAATAGAATCGCCACTGGCCCGGACGGGAGGCCCGCCTGCCCGGACGGCCTCTCCCTGGCCAGAACCAGAATGATCGGCTCAGGCCGGTACAGGAGTCCACCCTGTAAGATCGTTGCGCTGCGAGAAATTGAGATGCACGTGGTGCATGAAGGAGGCCCCCATATCAGAGATGTCGTTGAGTCAGACAGTTTCAGGATAAGCGACGTCTCGCTGGACGAGCATTTCATGACCATCAAGTGGGAATCCACCGGCGGCTCCAAGATCGTAGAGATCTCCTACATGGTCATCGGTGAAGTGCCTTGACCCCCGTTTCCATGATCCTTTCGCTGAAGACCGGCGAGGAATGACCGGGCCATGCCCTTCCTCATGCGCGGCGCCCTGATTGAGTATGGCAGCGACTTCCTGGGCCCCATACCCAATGCCGTGCTCTTCCAGTTTAATCCAGAGACCCTGCGGCGGGATATTGAGATCCCGGCTCGCCAGAGCGGCGCAGCCAGCCGGGAGGCGGACCAGGCCGGAGATCTGCCGGTGGAGAGGATTAACCTCACCGCCTACTTCAGCGCTGCCGATCGCCTTAACGAGAACAACTTCCTGGCCCGGGCATTCGGCATCGGGGCGCAGCTTGCCGCCCTGGAGAAGATGGTCCAGCCCCCGGGAATGGCCGGTCGGGCGCTGCAGGAGGTGGTCGATGCCGTCAGCGATGCCATTGCCCGCCGCAGGGGAGGGGCCGTCACCCAGAGCATCCCCCGCCAGCATTACCCGCGAGTGCTGTTCGTCTGGGGGCTGACCAGGATCCTGCCCGTGACCATCGACTCCCTGAGCATCACTGAGCAGGAGTACGACTACATGCTGAACCCCGTACGGGCGGAGGTCAGCCTTGGTCTGTCCGTCCTAAAGGTGGGACCCTGCTCAGACGACCTTGTGGCCCTCGGGGCCATGGAGTACACCAACCTGGCTACGGACCTGAAGGCCTCATCCAATCTGGCAGAAGTGGGAACACAGGTTTATGAATTGATCAATTTCTAGGTGAGTGGGCTTGTTTCTGGATTCATCCCGATATCGTGACGTGCGAAAGACACA
This sequence comes from Methanosaeta sp. PtaU1.Bin112, assembly GCA_002067705.1. Lineage (GTDB taxonomy): Archaea > Halobacteriota > Methanosarcinia > Methanotrichales > Methanotrichaceae > Methanothrix. Next base: position 65,056 of record MVRL01000148.1, on the reverse strand, counting down.
GGCTGCGACCAAAGACGGGCGTGTGGTCAACGTGGTGACCCTTCGCCGCCTGCCGCAGGCCGAGAGCGAGCCAGCCGTGGTCCGGGGAGGCGACCGGCTGGATGTGATGGCTGAGAGCCTCTACGATGATGGCAGCCGCTTCTGGCGAATAGCCGATGCCAATTCAGAGCTGCAGGCAAACGATCTGGTTAAGGTGGCCGGGAGAGTCATTGAGGTGCCCAAGCGATGAGCCGGAGGACTGAGTACAGGCTATTATTCGATAACCAGTCGGCCACGCGCGAGCAGATTGACCGCATAGAGACCATCACTGTAGAGCAGCAGGTGGACATGGCCTGGGAGGCCAGGATGGAGATACCCATCTGCCTGGACCGGAGGGGGAGATGGACTGGCTGGGATAAGAAGTTCATGCAACCCGAGACCCGGGTGCGGGTCGAGATCAGCGTGGTGGATGATCGCTTCGTTCCTCTCATCGACGGGCCGCTGGTGGGAGTAGAACAAAGCAAGCAGTTTGAGCCCGGGCAGAGCTCTCTGACTCTGATCGCACGTGACGATAGTGTCTATCTGAACCGGGATGATCATCGCTTCAACTACACCAATAATCAATCCGATCGCCAGATTATCAATGACATCTTCTCTCAGTACAAGCAGATTCATGATGTAAAGATCGACGACGATGTAAGCAGCAGTGCAGGAGGATCGTCTCCCCTCTGCGGCAACGGCACGGCCATGCAGATATTGACGGACCTGGCAAAGGTTTACGGCAAGCATGTCTACGTGCTGCCCGGTTCAGACCCAGGGCAGAGCATAGCATGCTTCAAGGCTCTTCCTGGTGAGAGCGATATGCAAACAGAGAGCCTGCCACCCCTGATCTTACTGGGCCAGGAGGCCAATTTCCACAACCTCGACCACAGCCAGGATATGACCAGACCCCTTGAGGCATCTGCATCCACTCTTCAATCCAGCGATCCCAGCCCAGTCTCAAGCAGCGGAAGCTACCTGGACCGCACGCCTCTGGGAGAAACGGGAGCACTGCCGGAGGGAGCGCAGCCCGCCAGACGGCTTCTGCGGCCCAATCCCTTCATGCGCCGCCGCATGGACCGGGCAGTCTCAGCCACGGCAGAGGAATCCAGCTACGCTTTCCAGGCCAGCGGATCGACCATCGATGGCTGCTATCGAGGTGTGCTGCGCCCTTACCACCTTGTCGCTGTGAGGGCGTCAGAGAGCGCCGAGAGCGGGTCTTATGTGATATTCCGTGTCACCCACACTTTAACCCGGTCGATGTACTCTCAATCCTTTACGCTCAGGCGAAATGCACAATCCAGGACAGGCAGTGAAAGCCAGGCCAGTTTGAGACATCAGGTGGGATGATGCTGGACCAAGAGACGGAGAGGTTGCTGGTTGAAGCCGCTCGATACATGCGCAGCCGCTACTTCGGCAAATATCAGGGCATAGTCAAGGAGGTGGGCCAGGGAGAGAACCTGGGACAGATCAGGGCTTTGGTTCCTGAGATCTATGGAGAGGAAGAGACAGATCTATCACCCTGGGCCATGCCTTGCGTGCCTTTCGCCGGTCCGGATCACGGATTTATGGTCCTTCCCGAGGTGGATGACGGAGTGTGGATCGAGTTCATGGAAGGCGACATCTCCTCTCCCATCTGGACAGGCTGCTGGTTTGTGAATGATGAGATTGTCGAGCCGGGCAGCCCTCAGGTGCGGACACTTGTGACCACCGCCGGCCATAAGCTGATCCTGGACGATGAGCAGAACCAGGTACGAATACTGCACTCCTGGGGAAGAGAGCACTCTGGGGGAGCAGAGATGACAATGACCGAGAACGATATCACCCTGAAGATCGGCTCTGCCCAGATTGTTCTCTCTAAGAGCGGCAGCGTGAATATCAACAATGGAGCCTTTGAGGTGAAGTGATGCCAGGCCGCCAGCTGACCACTTCGAGCACTGTGATCTGCCCACATGGTGGGAGGGCGCTGCTGTCAACGGCCAATAGGGCGGTCTTTGCGGATGGATCGAAGGTGCTCTTGGAGTCGGACGTTCATCCGGTAACAGGCTGCCCATTTACAGTTGGAAGTAGCTACTCTCCCTGCGTCAGGATCGAGTGGCAGTCGGGCACGGGCCGGGTCTCCATAGATAGGACTGCCACCCTGGTGGAAACAAGCATAGGCCAGTGCCTCAATGCTGCCGGGAGCGTACAGGGAGTGGCAATAGTGGTGAATACACAGCAGAGGGCATCAGGACAATGAATCCGCGTGAAGGCAGGCATCTATCATTCCCCTTTCGCATAGGGCCGTCCGGCCGGACCGAGCAGGTCATGTCTCAAGAGGAGCATGTCCGCGATGAGCTGGTTCAGTTGCTGCTTACCAGTCCTGGAGAGAGGCTCTTTCTGCCGCAGTTCGGAGGTGGAGCCAGACGGCTGGTCTTTGAGGGCGTAAACGAGGCCACCCAGAGCGTGACCAGATCTATGCTCACCAATGCCATATCTCGCTGGCTGGGCCACAGACTGGCACTTCAGGCTCTGACGGTGGATGTGCATGAGGAGACCATAGACATAGAGATCAAGTACCGCTTGCCGGGATCCGAAGAGAGCAGAGTGGTTAGCTTTCAGAGGGGATTGAGCGACGATAATCGATGAAGAGGCGCTCGAAGAGAGAGCAACGGCTCTGTACGGCTCGACAGAGCATAACGGCATCAGGATGCTGCTGGTGAGCATAGATGGAGAGGAGGCCATACTTGAAGTCCACTTCTTCAATAGAATATTTTTTGAAGGATTCATTTCTCTCGCCAGTCGAGGTCCCCCGGCATCCTGCCACCTCTTCCCCATCAAGGGAGGAAGGCGACTGCCTGCAGGCAGCGAACCAGGGCAGGTGCGGGTCACTGCAGCCAGCGATCTGGATAGCCAGCAGCCGGTGCTGAATCTCACTGTCAGCCCTATTGGTGACTACTCTACATATACGCTGGCCATAAATCCCGAGGATACGAGATTCAGCATCGATCCTCTCTTCGGCAAGATCGATTTCAAGTTCCGGCCTGGCTGCTTCAGGATAGACTGTGCCCCGGAATGGGAACCGGCACCACCACCCCAGGACAATCCGGCGATCGATTATCTGGCCAAGGACTATCATTCCTTCAAGCACACCTTGATCGCCGCCATGGAACAGCGCGTGCCGGGATGGCTGCCCAGCAGCGAGGCCGATCTGGATCAAGTCCTTATAGAGCTATTTTCTGCAGCAGCCGACGAACTAAGCGATTATCAGGACCGGGTGATGAATGAGGCCTATCTATTCACGGCTCGAAAGAGGGTCTCGCTGGCACGTCATGCCCGGCTGATGGATTACCACATTCATCAGGGCAATCAGGCCAGCACCTGGCTGGCATTGGAGATTAGCGGCACGGCATCAATCGGCCTGCCCACCGGTTTTATGATCTGGACGGGAGGTGAGACTCAGGTTGCATCGTCAGCCGTATTTATGGCTGACAGGGATCATTCCTTTGCCCTTGATCTCGAATTCAAGGAAATCCTGGACCAATTTGACCCTTCAGGCGGAAACCTGTCGGAGGATCTGAGAGAGGTCTTCGCAGCACATGATATTGGGCTTTCACCATCAGCCAGAATCGAGAAGCGAAATGAGCGCGATGAATGGGCCATCTTGGATGAGACCGAAGGAAAGATTTATTTAATTAAGAAAATTCTTAATAAATTATTTGTCTATTCTCCCCACCTTTATCCCCTTCTCAACAGGCTTGCTCTGTATACCTGGGATGGCTCGATTCCATCACTGGCAGCCGGCTCCAGCACGGCAGATCTGCAGCCGCTTGATGCCAGCGGGCTGCCTCTGATTGATGAAATCTCGATAAATGAAGTGCGGGACTTGATTCGCTCCGGAAAGGTCCAGCATCTGCTGATTCAGGAGTGGCTCAATCCGGCGACTGGCCTTGGGGCAGGGAGCGATCCGGGCAAGCGTCAACTTCTGAGGTTGCTTTCCGGGGTTCAGGGGGCTGAATCCCTGAGAGATCCCGTCGCAGGGGCATGGTTCGTGAGGGTGCGATGGCGAGAGGAAGATGCCCTGAGGGCCAATTATTGTTTTACCGTCTCCTGTCCGGATGGAAAGCACGAGAACATCTCCCTGTTTCATGGTAACTTGATTGCGGTCTGCCACGGATGGCCGTTGCATGCCATATTCAAAGATCCGGATGAGCCCCTGCTGTCAGAAGACGAACTGCATTATGAAATGACCGATCGCGGGGGGACGGTCTGCCGATTGCCGCAAGCCCCTCTCTCCTATCGAGATACGCCTTTGGGCGGCGAGGTCCCTCCCAGGTCCACCCTTAAAGTGGAAGTGGTCTCTGCCGGGGAATCAGATCCCTGGGAAGAGGTCATCAGTCTTGTGCACAGTGATGGCAGCGCCGAAGGGGGCGATCATTTCCTTGTGGAGACGGATGAAGCGGGCATGAGCCTGCTTCGCTTCGGCAATGATGACAACGGCAGGAAGCTGCCGGAAGGAGCAGAGGTACATTGCTTCTGTCAGTTGGGCCATGGTCTGGACGGAAATATCGGTGCTGGTGCCCTGAGGTATTTCGATACATCGATCTATCCGGAGATCCAGTCTGTCTGGAATCCGTTCGATGTTGTCAATGGTAGGGCACCTGAACCAGCTGCCGATATCATCCGCCGGGCTCCCGAGGCATACAGATCACGCCAGCTGCGGGCGGTGACGCTGCAGGATTATGAGAACCGGGCCCAAGAGCTGCCAGAAGTTGCCAGGGCCGCGGCCCGATACGCCTGGACAGGAAGCTGGCGAACGGTGCAGGTGGCAGTAGACCCAGCAGGCACGGCGGAGCTCTCAGACGAACTGCGGGATGAGGTAGCCGGCCATTTGCAGGCGGTGGGATTGATCGGCGAGGATTTGGAGATTCGTGGCCCCAGTTTTGTGCCTCTGGATATCAAGGTCACACTCTGCGTCCATCAGGATTACTGGACAGAAGACATACGATTCATTCTGGGGCAGGAGTTCTCCGAAGGCTATACCCCAGATGGCAGGCGGGCATTCTTTCATCCAGATCGCTGGAGCTTCGGGCAGGGGCTGCACTCCAGCCAGATCATCGGCCGCATCCAGCAGATCAAGGGCATAGATCACGTTGTCTCCGTAACAATAAAACGCTGGAACGAGGATGCTATTGGAAGAGAGGAGATCGCTGAGCTGCGCTCCAACGAGATCATCAGGGTCCGAAACGATCCGGATCACATGGAGGATGGATTCATGACCTTCGTTATCGGAGGTGGCCGGAAGTGAGCGATGATGAATGCCGCAATGACTGCACGGCTCTTAAATCGTTTCCGAAACGACCAGAGAACCGACCCGGCCTATCCCATATCGACTACCGCATTGGGACGTACGCTGATATCCGGGAAGCACTGCTGAGACAGCTGAATCTAGATCCAGTATTGATAAATTGGACCCACAGGGAGGCGGATGATCCTGGCATCGCCCTGCTGGAGGGGGCATCCATCCTGGGCGATATACTGACATTTTACCAGGAGCTTTACGCCAATGAAGCCTATCTGCGAACCGCAGAGTGGCGGGAGAGCATCGGGGATCTGGTGCGACTCTTGGGATATCGGTTATCTCCAGGTGTGGGTGGCAAGGCCACGTTTGCATTTGAGGTGAAGGGAGATAAGCCTGTAGTCATTCCCAAAGGATTTCCAATCAAGGCTCAAGTTGAGGGTTCTGAGGTCCAGGTGGATTTCCAGGGGGCAGCCGAAATAGTGGCCTATCCAGGCTTGTCCAAGTTTAACCTTTATCGTCCCCGTGCCGAAGGTCAACGGATAGCAAAGGGGAGCAATCGTCTGGAGGTGGAATCCGTCGTCTCTGAAGACGATGAGGTCAAGACAGACATTGCCAGCAAATTGGCGCTAAAGCTCATGGCTGGCGATCGCATCATACTCATTCCCTCGGGAGAAATTCTCATCGTGTCTGAGGTTAGGCGGGTGCTCGATCGCATTATCATCGAGTTCGAGGGATCTCTGAGAAAAGAACATTATGGTTTCGCTGTAGAGGCTCATCGCATTGGTCGTACTTTTCGTCATTTTGGCTATAACGCACCGGCTCTAACAACCAGGCTGCTGGGATCTGGGCGTCGAATAAGCCAGAATGATACGGATTTCAATAGATCGTTATCTGCGGGTTATGAAGGCTATTGCAACCTGAGCCCCTCTGAGATGCCTTTGGACGCAATAGTCGATGATCTTGCGACAGGAAATGCAATTGTCTGCCAATTCTTCCTGCCCTATACTATGACCGCCGTTGATGTTGATGGTTCCGAACATGTGATCCCAGGTGAAGACTCTCTTACGGAACTGAGGAGAATTGTCGATATCAGATCTGATGCTTTATGCTGGGGCAATCTCTCTGGTTCATCATCGGTTATTACGCTTGATGAGCCTCTTGTTAGGTTGCCAGAGCGCGCTAACATCCGAAAAATGAGTTTTCATGAAGTAAAAGGGCCTGAGATGATTCTTCGTGCTGGAACGGAGTGGGAAAGCGAATCCGCGATCGGGAATACTCTCAACTATTGGGGAACTTATGATCAAGCCTTGAAGCTGCAAGGAAGGAGCCTAATACTGCAAAAAGAGGGAGCTGAATCTCAACAGATTAGTGTGACAAACAGTATGAGGATATTCGAGGAGGCGCTCAAGGATAAAGACACAATCAATCCCTGGTTATGGCCCGTCTATCTCGATAGACCCCTGGAAGGATTTTCGCTGTCAGATTTCAATGAAGAAGACCCCCGGGCCATTGTCTACGGTAACCTGGTCCAAGCCACCCAGGGCAAGACCGAAAAGCAAGCCGTGCTGGGCAGCGGGGACAGCCGGGAGATGTTTCAGACCTTCAAACTTCCTAAATCGCCCCTGACCTACTTCCGGTCCGGGGAACAGACTCCTCCTGAAGTCCCGGAGCTGGAGGTGTTTGTCAGCGGCAGGCTCTGGACGAGAGTGCCCTTCTTCTTTGGCCATGGGCCCAAAGAGGAGATCTACATCATCCGGGAGGACTCAGAGGGGAATAGCTGGGTGCAGTTCGGAGACGGCAAGGCTGGCTCAAGGCTGCCCTCCGGCTTCCAGAACGTCGTGGCCGGCTACCGAACGGGCACAGGAGCATTCGGTCCGCTCAAGGAAGGAACGACAGTTCAGGCCGGTGCCCGGCTTAACCATCTGCAAAAGATCCACCTTCCTGGAATCGTCACCGGAGGCGACCTGCCCGAGAGCGGAGAGAAGGCCAGGCAGGCCGCACCTGGAAAGGTCCAGAGCCTGGGAAGGCTGGTCAGCCTGCAGGACTTCGAGGCGGAAGCCCTGTCCATCGCCGGGGTCGCCAAGGCAAAGGCCCGCTGGGCGCTTAATAACAATGTCCCGGCGGTGGTGATCACAGTTCTGATGGAGAGCGGCAGGGAGAAGGAGTACGAGGAGGCAAGAGGCATACTCATCCAGGCGGATCAGGATCGGGGGGCAAAGCGTTTCGCGATCATAGTCGCTCCAGGCCATCGGCAACTGGTGAAGCTTGACCTGGAGGTGGGGTACGACCCATCGTATCAATGGCAGCTTCTGCAAAAGTCGATCAAGGAGGCATTGGGTGTCTCGGGAGGTGAGGACGAGGGGATCGATGGATCGCATGGCCTTTTTGCTTCTCAGAACCGGCGGTTTGGCCAGCTGGAGCATGCCACTCGCATCAAGGGAGCTGTTCAGAATATCAAAGGCGTAGTCTGGGTGAAGGTCTCAATATTCAGATTGAAGCTGGGAATAATATATCATACAGATAAGGTAGAATGCCACGAACATTCGCTTCTCTGCCTGAATGCGTCCGATTGCCATTTGCACCCGGTCTCAGTAAGCCCGACGGAGGTGCCCCTCAATGACTGAGAGACGCATTTCCCTTTACGAGCGGCTGCCAGAGATCTACCGGATCCGGGATGAGACGCAGCAGCCTCCTGGACAGCTCAAGAGTTATCTGGCGCTGGTGGAAGGTGTCTTGGATGAGATTCACCGCAATATCGAGGCCCTGTACCATGACCTGTTCATAGAGACCTGTGATGACTGGGTGGTTCCTTACATCGGCGATCTCCTCGGTGTCGGTCATATCAGCGGCGATGCCTGGACCTTAAGGGCTGAGGTGGCCGATGCTATCAGCCTTCGCCGCCGCAAAGGCACACTGGCAAGCATTGAGCGATTGACATATGACCTCACCGGGTGGGGAGTGCATTGTGTACAGTTGCGAGAGAATCTGGTCTGGAACCAGCATCTGAACCACCAGCGACCTGATGTGGGAGGAGCACCGCCATACAGTCAGCCGTCTGTCAATCGCTTCACCCCCATCTTTGGAGGCACGGTCAACCTACGCGATCCGGCCATGCTCAGCCTGCTGGGCACGCCTTTTGATCCCTTCGCCCATCTCGCAGATATAAAACCGCCTGCCTGGAGGGGTATACGCTACAACCTGCCCAACCTGGCCATCTTTCTGTGGAGATTGGAGGGCTATCAGGTCAGAGCTACAAGGCCATGCTGGCGGGAGACTATAACTATAAGTCCTGCACCATCCGAGGATCCCGATGCTGCAGCTTGCATTGTCCGATTTGATATCGACCCGCTGGGACGTCCAGTCCATCTTTTTAATACCTATCAGTTCGACCCCCTCCGGCAGCCTCCTCTGGTAACCGAGATCGATGCCACCCCCGGCCCGATTCCTGCACCCAGATTGACTGAGAACTCTGCAGCGGGAAGGCCTGAGAAGTACCTGTCCATCGATACATATAATCCAATCAATACCGAGATTGCCACCAGGGATATCTCCGATGTCGGTCTGCAGCTTCATCTGCCAGCAACAGCCTTTGCCGGCTCATCATGGCCAGATGACGGCTCAAGCGCCTGGACGGTAAGAGGCGCCGACCTGCGCTGTTGGGAAGAGGGTCTGGCATCTGGAGTTAAAGACCGGGAGCTTGTGGTTGATCCCGTTTTAGGCCGGCTGTTGATAGGGATTTCCAGTGATGAGCAAGCTTTAGCTCTCAAGGATCACTTGCTGGTGACCTACACCTATGGGGCGGCCGGTCCGGTTGGCGCGCATCCAGCCGCGCGGTCTCCCTCCCTTGAGCCGTGGGATGAGGATTCTAGGATTATCATCGTCAGCGGCTTTGACGCCTCCTCATCCAGTTTAAAGCAGGCTATCCTGGAGGCTTTGGATGCAGCTGGACCTGTCATAATCGAGATCAGAGATAGTCTGATTCATGTACTTGGATTTGACCGCGGAGATGGAATCCCAATTCATGAGGGTGTGCCTGATCTACTGCTAAGCCGGCCCCTGCTCATACGCGCCGCGGATGGCCAGAGGCCCATCATCAAGCTCAAACATCCCCTGCGTTTCGGCCCGAAGGATGCCGCCAAGGCCGCGGGTCTGATCGTTAGACTGGAAGGGCTCTTTCTGACCCGGTTTGAAGATGTTGATTACGAGGTCGATGAGAGAATGCCGCTGATTGCCCGGGCGGCCGTTGACCGTCTGGAGATCGTAAACTGTACCCTTGATCCGGGTGGATCCAGGCAGCTCAATGGTACAAGAGCGCCAAGCTACACGGCCATGCGATTGGAGGAATCCTATGGATTTGATGATACCGAGGCGGAAGATGCCTTCGATCAGTCTCCAGAGATAGTGATCAGGTGCACAATCTCAGGATCGATCCGTATCGGTAGAGGCTATCATCTGAAGCTGGAACAGACCATTATAGATGCCGGTCCTGATTCAGAAGCCGAATTTGCCGTTGCCGGCCCTGATGATCCAGCAGACGGTGAGCTGGCCTGCGGCTGGGGTTCTCCAACTAAGGTGGAAGGTGCCACGGTCTTCGGCCGGATGCGTGTTGAGAGCATAAGTGGCAAAGGCGGCATCTGGGCGAATTCGCTGCAGGTGCGGAACAATCAGGTTGGCTGCCTCAAGTACTGCTATTTCTCAGACCGGGGAGACCGCCTGCCCCCAAACCATGCTTGCGTCACTGGAAGCCATGCGCGGCTGCACTTCGTCAGCGAAGTGTTCGGTGAGCCAGGCTATGGCCAGTTGGCACATACAGCGGACTACCGCATCAGAGAACGGGGGCCGGAGGAGGACGCCATGGGAGCCTTTGGCTTTCTCATGCAAGCACATAAGTGGCGCAACCTGCAGATTCGCTATCGCGAGTTCATGCCCGTTGGGGTGAGGCCGCTGCTGATACCTGTTACATAGGTGGAGATGGAAATGAAGGGAGATTTCTCAAGATGGTTGCACAGCTCGGAAGACAACTTCAACGGCGTGCTGCACCAGCAGGGCCGGGTTCTTCTCGATTCCGACTGGAACGCCCAGACCCAGATCACCAATAACTGGCAGGATGAGGCAGCCAGGGACGCATTTGGGCCTGGTGTGGCTGCGGTACCGGCCGAGGAGCGGGACTCATTCAAGGTAGCAAATGCCGAGGTCATGAGCAACGGCCAAGTTAAAGTCACCTTATCGCCCGGTCGGATCTGGGCAGATGGTCTGCTGGTTCACCTGAAGGAGGAGATCATTTCATACCTCAATCCGCCTGAGCCTCTCGAAAGCAATAGCGATGACAAAGCTGCAGTGATCCTGGAGGTCTGGCGGGAGGAGATCAATGGATTTCAGATGCCTGATGAGCTGATCGAACCCGCGCTGGGTGGACCTGACACCACGGAGAGAGTTCACACGGCCTTTGATTTGAAGCTGCTGCGGGTGGGGCCAGATCGGGATTGTGAGAATATCCTGGCCGATCTAAAGGATGATCTTTCCGGGTGGGGCAAGTTGACTGTCACTCTCCGATCGCCAAATGAGAGCGACGACGAATGTCCCCAATCTGAGAAGGGAGGCTATCTCGGATTTGAGCATTGCCTCTACCGAATCGAGATGGCCGAGGTTGACGACGATGATTCGCCCTATTTTAAATATTCCAAATTCAACGGCGGATTGGTGGGCAGAGGGGATTTCCAGAGCGGCCCTGGCGGAGACCCTTCCATGGCTACAATCACCATTACCGGAAATATTCAAGCCATCACCAGCTTAGAACGGGATAGCTTTTACATGGAAATAATTCAGGAAGTAAATGAACGGTATTGGCATGTCATTTTTGGCGCTGAAGTGACCTTGGATAAAGGGATTTTGAAGGTTCGGGAAGTGCGCCTTTATCATGAGATGCCATTTGGAAATGTATTTTTCCGTCTATGGGATGGCATTGAAAAGGTTACTGAGTATATCCACGAAGAAGAATTGTGTGACGGAATCAATCTGAAATTCAGTCCGCCGGCAGATAACACCATCTATCTGCCGGAAGACTACTGGACCTTCTCAGTCCGGGCGGGAGAAATAGGCAACCCATCGCCTCTGATATGGGATCAGCCGCCACAGGGCATTCATTATCACCGGGTGCCTCTGGCCATATTGCAGTGGGGAACGCCATTATCCATAAGTGATTGCCGGCGGGTTTTTGGGCCGCTGACAAGCAAGAAGTTATGTTGCCGTTATACAGTGGGCGAAGGCGGAGATTGCAGTACAATCGAAGAGGCACTGGAGAAGATCGCCGATAAATCCAGGTGGAGGGGGATATTGGGCGGAGAGATCTGTCTGCTGCCGGGGATGCATTTAACCGACGCAGTAATCAGCGGGATGACCAACCTAACCATCCGGGGCTGCGGACTGAAGACATGGGTCTTGTCCAGATCCAAGAATGCCGAAGTTCCCCTCTTCCGCATATCTGGCTCCATGGTGGTCACACTGGAGAATATGACGCTGTCCAAGCCAGGAGGCACTGCAATAGAAGTGGAAGGCTGCCAGCATGTAGAGATCAAGGATAGCTACATCCTGGCGTACAAGCATGCCATTGAAGTTGGCTCAACTGCGGCAGGGCAGGGCTTAAGCGAAAGAGTACCCTCCTGGGTCGGTATTCACAATAATAAGATCTTTATGCTGGATAGGTTTGGCGGTGATACAGCCATATCTATCCATGCCTGTGATAGCTCAATCGATGATAATATGGTCATTGTTATTCCAGCCGGAGCTGTTGCCGCTGGCCGAGGTGCTATTGGTGATGTTGGAGGTGAAGAACTGATTGATGAATGCAATGAGAATGCAGATGCAATAGAAGAACGAGTCCAGGTGGCATATCTGATGAATAGCATTATGCAGTCCTCCAGTGATTCATCGAAGATAAGAAATCCTTTTAGAGCGCATGGAGGGATACAAATCGCCAGCGGCTGTGAACGCGTTAAAGTGAGCCGCAATTATATCCGGGGAGGTTGGGGCAATGGCATCACCCTGGGAAGTTATCTCGAAACCGATGGCAGCTCTGGCGAAAAAGAACTCGCGGATATCCTGGCCACTATTTACGGCATCAGGATTGAAGAAAATGAGATCTCATATATGGGGCTTTCAGGAATTGGAACTCCACAAAAAAATTTGCTCACGGCTCTCTCGACATCAGATGATTCTCTGATCAAATATATCACCGGATATGGTATTCTGAGCGGAATTGTTGAAGATCTCGCCATCTGCAATAATGATATACATGAGTGCTTACGAAATATATTTGACATCTCTAATAATACCCTCCTGAGTAAATCAATGCGAAATCTGGTGATGCTGAGGGGTGAAGGGGGCATCTCCTTGGGCCTTTGCGAAAACGTATCAATTTGCGAGAATCGCATCCTGAGCAATGGCCGGGATCACCGCGATCCAGTTTGCGGCATCTTTATCTCCGCTGCAAGTCAGGTAGATATCAGCCGCAACAAGATTTCAGATAATGGGCCAATTGATGTTACCATTGGCGATGAGGCCATCCTCGATCTGCATCCTGGATTCAGGGGGGGCTTGGTCTTGAGGCAGGTCATATACACGCCGATGAACATCGATATGTCAAGGTTCGCATCTAGTGCAGACAGTCCTTTAAGATCTGTCATTGAATTCATCTCTGATCTGGGTGGATATGCTGCCCAAATACATGAAAATGTGATTAGGCAGCCGGTTGGACATGCTCTTATCATGAATGCGTTGGGACCTGTCTCTGTATTGAATAACCAGTTCAGAACGGATTTTTCCAGCAATGCCAACCAGGTGAAGGGATCTCTTCTTGGCCGGATAGAAGATTGCGCGGGTGTGGTATTCATCACTGATTGGGGAGGGGAGGCATCTCTGGATGGCTTGATGAGTGGCAAAACCAAACTGAGCCCCCTCGACTTCACCAAAGGAAATATCATGTTTAGCAATAACCAAATTCGTTTTGGGGCAGATCTGATCGGCGTCACCTCGCAATTCATTGCCACAAAAGATGATTTGGAGTTTCATGCGAATTATTCGGAAGTAATGGCCACTGGCGGGATATTAAGAGTGAATACAATGCTGATGGCATGCTATCTGCGAGCAGCAAACAATCGCTTCAGAGAGAATGCAACTATCTTTGCAAAAGTGATGTAGCGGATTTGATGCGGGAGATGAGATCGATGGCCGAGCTAAGTTTGGATTCAAGGAGACTTTCTCTGTTGGCAGTAAGTTCGAAGCTGAACATCACGGTTCACAATCAGGGTGATAACTGCATCGTTGCCAGAAGCGGCGCAAAACTGATCAAAGAACCAAATCAGACTTCAATGAGTTCCCAAGAGGAGGATGTTTGCCTAAAATTTATTTATAATAGTGATGCAGATATAAAATACGCGGTCGGATGCTGGCTGAACTCTCTGCCTGGGGAACAAGATCAATACACATCTAAGGGGGATGAATGCCGTCTCTTCAATTCGTTATTGAAAGACTTCAAAGACCTGCAGGCAATCAAACAGACTCTGCTTCAGGCAGAGGCTCTGCGGCTGAAGAAAAAGCTTGGTGCTGACCACATGCGGGTTCTGCAGATGGAGACGCGCCTGAAGCAAAATCTGAGCATCGTTGAGGATCTGGAGGTCAAAGCAGAACTTGCAAAAATCCATGTACCTGAGATACCGGAAGGCGGCACTCTCTTGCATGGACGAGTGACGGGTAAGTCATATCGGGGAATAAAAGGACTCAGAGTTTTTATTGAAAGCGGGAAAGGAGATGAGTTCAGGTCATTAGCCGGCGAAACGGATGCTTCAGGTTACTATGCCATTCAGATAGACTCGGGAACCATTGACAAGTTGGGGAGGTTGAGAAAGATAGAGACATACTTGACAGTTTCCTCCAAGAAGGGAAAAATCATTCACAAGGGACATGAGCCTCTTATTTTAAAGTCAGATACATCTCTAATCGCAAATGTTGTACTGGATTTGAGCATCTTAGGTACGATGAGATGACGAAGTTTCTGCCATGCAAGAGAATTTTTTAAAATTTTTTTCTGATAATGTTTATTGAAGCAGTTCGGTGAATTTGGACCCATCGGTTCACTGGATATCGATCGGTCCGAGCAGCCACCTAATTTGAACTTGCAGGTGGTCTGACTTTTATTCTCAGCATCCCGCATCCCGCACGTCTCCCTTCAAACGTAAGGATCATGTCAAACAAGCAAATATAATTTATAAAATGACCTGGTACATAACATAAGCAGGAGGAAGATATGCCGGAGCAAAATAAGCAGCGTTCCGCATATGTGATCATTGAGGGATCCGACAGCCCTCTGGCGGCATTGGGCTATGCCGCTCCATATGCTTTCGCCAATGTGCTGCTGACTGTCTGTGGAAGCCTAATCGTCAATTTAATGTGAAGTGATCAGTGCTCCGCAGCCTTTCTTGCCGCCACCGCGATGCCGCGCTTGATCTGCAGCATCTCCTCCGGGGAAAGCACTGCCGTCCCCGTGGCCAGAAGCCGGTCCCGGGCGTCCACGACCAGCACCTCCTCCCCTGCCCTGATCTCTTCATCCACGCTCAGGACGTGCTTGGCGAAGAGGTTGCCGCCTTTGGAGACAAACGGCGCGGCATCCTCGCAGGCCACCACCCTGAGGCGTGGGCTTGGCAAAAAGGCATGCAGCCTTCCCGCGCCCAGCATGCTGAGGGTCAAGAGGTTGTCGCTGGCTCGAACTGTGGCGATCCTCTCCTTTCCGGTGTAGAGGTACCTCAGCCGGCGCGTCTTGGAGAGGCTGTAGGTTGTACCCTCGGGAAAGAGGGCCTCGCCCGCTCCCCGGCCAAACTGATAATCGGCTAAAATCCTGGCACGCTTCAGCATCTTTCCGTCCTTCCAGAGGTATCCTTTTGCGCCGGACAATAAAGAGCTATGCCTTGCAGGGGGCAGATCCTGCGTCCCGATGGTCTCATCTTCATCTCGATGGCTTCCACCCAACAGCCTCATTACCATAATCTATTTTGCTCTCCTCATTGCATCTCCTCCAATCCTGATCGAATGATAATATACTGGTGATTTGATTTGAAGCCCTTAAGCGTTGAAGATCCCGAAATCGCCTCTGCGATCCAGTCTGAGCTGGAGCGGCAGCGAAATAATATAATTTTGATCGCCTCTGAGAACTTCGCAAGTAGAGCCGTAATGGAAGCACAGGGCTGCGTCATGACAAATAAGTACGCGGAAGGCTACCCTGGCAAACGCTACTACCGCGGCACCGCCTGCGTGGACCTGGCCGAGAATCTGGCTCGCGAACGCTGCAAGAAGCTCTTTGCCGGAGCTGAGCATGTCAATGTCCAGCCGGTGAGCGGCACCCAGGCCAACATGGCCGCCTACTTTGCCGTGCTGAAGGTCGGCGACACCATCATGGGCATGAACCTGGCTCACGGCGGCCACCTCTCGCACGGAAGCCCGGTCAACTTCTCGGGCCGGATGTACAAGATTGTGCCCTACAGCGTCTCTCCAGAGACGGAGATGCTCGACTACTCGGAAATGGCGGCTATCGCCAGAAAGAACAGGCCGCAGCTCATAGTGGTGGGCGCATCCAGCTATCCCAGAACCATTGACTTCAAGGTCGTCCGCGAGATCGCAGACGAGGTGGGAGCAAAGGTCATGGCGGACATCGCCCACATCGCGGGCCTGTGCGCCGTGGGCGCTCATCCCTCGCCAGTGCCCTATGCAGATATCGTTACCACTACTACTCATAAAACCCTGCGCGGACCGAGGGGCGCTCTGATCATTTGCAAAGAGGAGCTGGCCTCAGCCATCGACCGATCCGTCTTCCCCGGTACTCAGGGCGGGCCTTTCATGCATGCCATAGCTGCCAAAGCGGTGGCCTTCAAGGAGGCATTGACCCCTGAGTTCAAAGAGTACCAGTTCCAGGTGGTGAGAAATGCTCGCGTCCTGGCAGAAAGGCTACTGGAAAACAAATTCGACCTGGTATCCGGCGGCACCGACAACCATCTCATGCTGGTCAAGCTGATCAAGGAAGGCATCACCGGCAAGATCGCAGATGAGACTCTGGAGAGGGCGGGCATAACCCTCAATAAGAACATGATACCCTTCGACCCGGCAACTCCCTTCGTCACCAGCGGCATTCGCATCGGCACCCCGGCAGCAACCAGCCGAGGCATGAAAGAGAAAGAGATGGTAACGATTGCCGACCTGATCACGATGGTAATTAGGGACATAAAGAACGAAGAGACGATAGCTGATGTGCGCCGGCAGGTCTTGGAGCTGTGCCAGAAGTTCCCACTCTATCCGGATCTGCCGTGATCGGCATGATGTGATTGACATGATAATCGATGGAAAGGCTCTGGCGGCGGATGTTGAGGCCGAGACCGCCCGGAGAGTTAAAAAGCTGGCGCAAAAGGGGATCCTCCCTGGCCTGGCCACGGTGTTGGTGGGAGAGAATCCCGCCTCGCAGATGTATATCCGGCTCAAGCATTCCGCCTGCGCCAGGGTGGGCATTCGCTCCGAGAACGTAGTCCTTCCCGATAGCAGCACTGAGGTGGATCTCATCGCCAAGATACAGGAGCTGAATCGCCGTCCGGACATCAACGGCATTCTCCTCCAGCTGCCTCTGCCTAAAGGCCTCAGCCCTCAGAAGGCCATGATGAGCATACTGCCTGAGAAGGATGTGGACGGATTTCATCCTGTGAACATGGGCGCTCTTCTTTTGGGAGCGGAGCGGCTAGTGCCCTGCACCCCGCGGGGCATCATCTTTGCCCTGGAGAGGCTCGGAAAGAAGCTGGAGGGAGCAGAGGCGGTGATTGTCGGCCACAGCAATGTTGTCGGCAAGCCCCTCGCAGCCATGCTGCTCAACCGAAACGCTACGGTGCAGGTCTGCCATGTCTTCACCAGGGATCTGGCCGAGCACACCAAGGACGCCGAGATACTCATAGTAGCGGCAGGCGTTCCCGCCCTGATCAAAAAGGAGATGGTCCGTCCCGGTGCCATCGTCTTTGATGTGGGCATCAATCGGGTGGGAGACAAAACCGTAGGAGATGTGGATTTCGATAACGTGAAGGATATTGCCTCCGCCATAACCCCGGTTCCGGGCGGCGTGGGGCCGCTTACGGTGGCCATGCTCCTCTCCCAGACGGTGAATGCAACCGAGAGCCAGGCTTGGTGAAAAAGATCTTGCCTGGCGCAAAGATTGCCCGCTCTTGGATCGAGAAGGCTCAACCCTACGCAACAAGCCCCGCTCAAAGCAATCATCGATATTCTTCAAGCGACTCATCCTAATTCGCCTTGCCGGTGGAAGACAGAATTGGCAGAGATAAGAAAAATGATGCCGTCCTGCTAAAGCTGCTCTTTCTTCAGCAAGAGAACGCTGTTTTCATACAGCTTCTTCCCATCGTTCGTATTCCACCAGGCGTATTTCTCCACGCCGCCCGTGCTTCTGCTCAGCTCATTTATGTCTTTATACGTCTCTTGATATCTCTTGTATTCTGGCGTTGTAGGGCAGATGGAATCCGCCTTCATCCTGTCTGAGCTGGGATCGACATACATGCTCTCCCCTTGCTGGTTCTTCACCAGGAGCCAGACATGCTCGATGCCTTGATTCCGGAAATTGTCGCTGTAGGCAAAGCTCGCATTGAAGCCCCGGTTCTTAAGATACCACTGATAGTATGCCGCCCTCATCGGTATGTCCAGGCTGCTCGTATCCGGCTTTATGCTGGTGGCAAAACGGACCAGCTCTATGGGACTGTCTATGTCAGCAGCATTCATGCTGAAATAGTAGTTCTCGGGAATGCCTGCGCCGCTGTAGCCAAATCCGGAGACGGGTGATTTTGAGCTGGACGGCCCTCGATCCCCGTAAAAAAACACGACAGCTGCAATCAGTGCTACTGCCATTATTATGAGCCAGGACTTGGAGGTAATGCGACTCACCTTCTGCTATCTTCTTCAATTTATCTTTCGCGACTCTGCTCATTTTTGCTATTTAGCTGTATCTATTCAAATACGACTCGATATATTTGCTCACTTT
Source organism: Methanosaeta sp. PtaU1.Bin112 (assembly GCA_002067705.1). Lineage (GTDB taxonomy): Archaea > Halobacteriota > Methanosarcinia > Methanotrichales > Methanotrichaceae > Methanothrix. The sequence goes on along the minus strand of MVRL01000148.1, from coordinate 46,688 downwards.
GTCGCCCCGGTAGACTCCGGCATGACCTTCGCAGAGAACATCCGCCCGCAGGGCCAGAAGCTTCTGCATAGAATCGCGCCACATATTCAGATCCGATCCCCAGTCAGGCGAAAAAGGCCCGTGAATGTCCTGCCCGAATAGGACCCTGCCATCTCTGGTATCGATGTAGACGCAGATGCTTCCAGGCGTATGGCCGGGCGTGTGCAGGAAATTAAACTTCATGTCGCCCAGTGTAAGCTCCTGCGCTTGTCCGGCAAGCAGGTTGTCTACCTTGACCGGCTTGTAGTCCACGCCATACATGCTGGCTGCGGTGAGAGCATTGTTCTCACCTTCAATTGCAGCCCGGTCCAGCTCATGGGCGATGATCTTGGAGCCGTATCGCTCCTTCCAGGTGAAGAGACCTCCGATGTGATCGATATGGCAATGAGTGGCAATTATGTGCCAGACTCTGGAAGGCTCAAAACCCAGAGACCGGATATTGCCCTCGATTCTGCTTGCGCTATAGCCTACTCCGGAATCGACCAGCACCAGCTCACTGCCGGCGTCAACCAAATAGACGAACGCGTCTTCCGGGACAGATAAGCTCGATCCGCCCACGGCATAGACACGATCGCATATGCTTTTAGCCTTGCTCATTGATCTCCTTTTTCAGTGCCGTCATGACGAGCAAATACTCCTCTTTCAGCTTCTGCGCCAGCTCTGCCGCCCCCTGCAACGAACTGGACCGCCCCATCATCTCCAATTCTTTAGCCATGGCGGAAAGGCGCATAGCTCCGATGTAAGCGCTGCTCGACTTCAGGCTGTGGGCGGCCAATTGCAGCCCTTTGGCGTCTTTGTTTTCCGCGGACTGCAAAATGGCATTAATCTTATCGGGCGAATGCTTGAGGAACAATCCGCCCACCTCGGCGATGATGTCAGGATCCCCTTCATCCTGCAGCTCCCGGAGGCTGGCCAGCACCGACTGGTCGATTACATCGCAAGAAACGTCTCCTCCTTCTTTCATTCTCCTACCATCCCCGCCAGCAGCTGTGACTTCTGCCAAAGCTGCTGGATAGTTATCTTACATAGTTCGTACTATATATCCTTAACTTTTCTTCATTTTTTGGTGCATCGGACAATAATAGCTCGTCCTCCCTCCGATCTTCTCGCGGCTGAGCAGAGCGCCATCAAGAGGGCACCTTCCTCCGGGATGGCGGTGGGGCAGGAGATAGGACCGGGGCAATTCATCCAGATGGGCATGAACGGCAATCGATGTCTTGAGCACCTCCTGAAAGGAGGAGAAAAGATCAGTAAGCTGCTCGACCGAAAGAGAGCGAGCCATTGGACAGATGCCTGCCTGAAAGAGCGCCTCATCAGCATACAGATTGCCCAGGCCCGCGACAAGCCTCTGGTTTAGAAGGGCTGGCTTGATTAGCCCTTTTCTTCCGATCATGCTCTCCAGAAAGCCATTCAGGTCCTGCTGCAAGGCATCCGGTCCGATATTTCGCTCCTTGATGAAGAGTTGAGGGCTCTTCGTGATTCCGGCCTCTCCGAAGATCCTGAGGTCATCGAAGGCCAGGCGAGAGCCACTTTCATAGATGACCAGCAGGCGAGTGTGGTTGGGCTCATCCTGGCCGCTTTCCAGGTGGATCAGCATTCCGGTGAGTCCCAGATGAAGAGTCAGCCAGAGATCATCCTGCAGCTTTAAAAAGAGCCTCTTTCCGTGCCGCATGGCGCAATCAAACTGCCTGCCCGTCAGGGCCCGGTCCATCCGGGCCGCGGTGACGCCGCTGAGGATGCGCTCGTCCAGGACTCTTGCCGACAGGATGGTCTGGTGAAGGGATGTGGCCTGCAGATAACGGCGAGCCATCTCCACCTCGGGAAGTTCGGGCATTGGCTTATCCCTCTGCTATTGAATGATCACTAGATTATCTGAAGATGAATTGAAGATGAAATAAAAGATGATCTGAAAGCAAGCTGAAAAGGCTTACCTTCGCTCTGAGGCCATCAGGTATCCACCAAATCCTGCTCCCCAGAGGATCACCGGATAGACTATCATCCTCTCCATGCCGCCCGAACCCAGCCCCAGGTCATTTCCCAGCACAAAGAGCGCCAGGCAGCCCAATGTAAGCCCTCCCAGAAAAGCGGCTGCTATGGACATGGGAAATCTTATGAGAAAGACGGAGAGCGTTTCAGACAGTCCGCCAAAGAGGAATGTAATGCCAGCGCAGATCTCATGGTAGGGCTTGATATTTTCCGGAAAGATTCCCACACCCATTGCCCCTGCACCGGTGAGGATCATCAGGATTGTGAATATCCTATTTCTGTGAAAGGAATGAAATGATATTGCAGAGAGGATTATCATCATACCCAGGAGGATGATCGAGCTGTTGAATAATCCTGCAGTGTGTCCGATCCCAAGATCGCTTATCATATTTTTTGAGATGCTGTAGCCTGGGTAGATCGCCTCGCAGATGAGCATAATGATAAGAAATTGGCAGGCTCCTGCGAAGGATAGCAATCCTGCAATTTTTGTGGAATACATAGCAGATAGGTAACTGTTTAAATTATATATAAAACTATTGACGACTAAAATTGGAGACTAAAACCTCGCACATTTCAGTGCATCCCTGCAGCTGCATGATCTCTGATCCGTTATAGTCTGCGCTGCCAGAGAGACTACTTCTATAGCGGTCATCTGGTATCTTTTCATGAGATCGGCGATCTCAGATACAGTCAGATTGCCTCCGCCCGTCATTCCCGCGGCTGGGTTGGTGACAATGCATAGCGAGGCATAGCAAAGGGCAGCTTCCCTGGCTAAAGCCACCTCCGGATAGCCGGTCATGCCCACCACATCCCCGAACTGGCGCATCATCCTGATCTGGGCGGGCGACTCCAGATGGGGGCCCTCGGCGCAGACATAGACGCCCTCACTGACCATCTGGCCGAGCGAGCGGGCGGCATCAGCGAGTGAGCTCTTAAGGGCCGGGCAATAGGGCTGGCTCATGTCCACATGAACCGCTCTCTCTTCAAAGAAGGTATTGGGCCGGCTCCTCGTGAACTCTACAAAGTCGACAGGCAAAAAGATGCTGCCGATGGGATGGCCTGCCATGCTGCCCACGGTGTTGGTGGAGATGACACAGCTTGCGCCAGCCATTCTGGCAGCGGAGATGATCGCTCGGTAGTTGACCCTGTGAGGAGGAAGATGGCCCTCTCCGTGACGGGAGATGAAGATGATCTTCTGTCCTTTAATTCGGCTGCGAACGACGGGCACCAGTCCATAGGGCGTCTCAATCTCGTCAGCCAGCCCCGGCAGTGCGAAGCCCACTCCGCCGATGACGGCCAGGTCGGAAATCATGGAAAGCACTCAGGTCCTTCTATATTAAATGCATTCAAATAGGCGGCATCAGAGGCGGCCTGAATACTCCCTTCTCTGTTATCAGTCCAGACACCAGCTCCAGAGGCGTGGCATCGAAAGCCGGATTGTAGACCCCGATTCCCTTGGGGGCAAGCTGAACTTCACCCATCCGGCAGATCTCCTCACCGTCCCGCTCCTCAACTACAATCTCATCCTCTCCGTGCTGGCGGTCGAAGGTGGAGAGTGGCGCAGCCACGTAGAAGGGGATCTTGTGATGTTTTGCCAGGACTGCATGGCTGTAGGTTCCGATTTTGTTGAAGGCTGCGTCCCTCGTGATGCGGTCCGCTCCCACGATGACCTTGTCGATCTTGCCCTTCCTCATCAGGCTTCCTGACATGCTGTCACAGAGCAGGGTGACCGGTATCCCGTCCTGGGCCAGCTCCCAGCAGGTGAGGCGCGATCCCTGGTGCAGTGGCCGGGTCTCGCAGGCGTAGACATGAATTTGCTTTCCTGCGGCAACGGCAGAGCGGATCACTCCCAGGGCTGTCCCCCAGCCGACGCAGGCCAGCCTTCCGGCATTGCAGTGGGTGAGAACACTGTCCCCATCATTCAGAAGCCTGGCTCCGTTCTTTCCCAGGAGCTTATTGATGCGGATGTCCTCCTCGGCGATCTCCTCAGCCTCCCGGAACGCTGCCTCGCGAATATCCTCTGCCGTCTCCTGGATGGCAGCGGCTCGCAAGACTCTATCTACTCCCCAGGAGAGGTTGATCGCAGTTGGGCGCGAGCCTTTGATCATAGCGGCGGCAGTCTCCAGCTCATCCATCAGCTCCGGCGCATTTGTCGCCGGGGAGAGGCTGGCAGCGAGCGCAATCCCATAGCCTCCAGCGGCACCCAGGGCGGGAGCGCCGCGCACGCGCAGGATCTTGATAGCTTCGATGAGCTGCCGGATGCTCTTAATGCGAAGGGGCAGCAGCTTTCCGGGAAGTAGGGTCTGATCGATCAGCCACAGTCCATCATCCCACCAGATGGTTCTCGATTCACATATGCTCAAGGAGATGTCACCAGATTATATTGAAAACGCAATAACCTTAAAATTGTTCGCCTGCAATAGTAAGAGCAGCATAAGGCTGGAGGTTGGACTCATTGAGAATGATTAACCTGCTATTACCCGCAATACTGCTCTCCGTTTTATCTCTTCAAGCATATGCAATCGAACCGGGAGATATCGCGGAGCCCAGCATTCCGTTCGCGAATATGAAAATGCCAACGCCAAAGATCACCAGTCCGAATATGGGAATGCCTGAGCCAAAACAGGTCCAGCATAATCTTTCCGATAGCAAAGCAAATCAGACCGAGAATAAAAATGATGATCAATCTGATGTCTTGAGCGGCAAGTGGTCGATAAGATTCGAAGATCGGCCTGATAGTCTGCTTGATCTGACCCTGTGGTCTTCAGGCAAGACAAAATTCATGGGCTATGGAACACTGGCTCGCGGCAGCAAAAGCAACTCGGTTACGGCCAGTGGCACCCTTGAGGGGGATGAACTTGCGCTAACCGTCTCATCGGCTGATTCGGAATACTCCGGCCAGGTTACTGACAAGTACGATCTCGTCCTCTTTCTGGAAAATAGCACTCCCATCAATTCTATGTCAGGAACTTATATTCTCAGTTCAGGAGGCGAATTTATGGGCGATGGAAAAGCCAAGGCTGCAAAGCGCTAGACAGATCGCCAGGCATTCTGGCGTCTGTTGCCTGGCTTTCATTGCCTTCATATGTCTAGCCCCCTCCGCGGCATGATTCAGTCAAAGCAGACCAGCCTTGTGCTGTTGAAGACCTCCTGTCTTGACATCTCTGTCACATTGCCGTCTCTGCTAACCAGATAATCGATCGCATAATACGGATGTGTGCCGCAGCCGCATAGCTGGCTATCGAATAGATGGACCACAAAGCCTCCTGCAGTCTCACTGGCATAAGTTGGCGTTATTGTTGGCGATACCGAAAAGTAGTCTTCCGGCACGGAGGTATCATATCTGGATAGTGAGCTTGTCAGAGCGATAGCGAAGGCCAGCGCCTCTTCCTTCGTCTCCACCGGAGCAAATTCTGACCGGAAATCCTCGGCGCTCTCTATCAGCTTGATCTCTTCTCCCTGCCTGACGATGTATTTCCGGAAGAGCGGCATCATGCAGCCTTCTCGGAGTATGCCCTGGGAGGGGCCAAAATCCTCTCCCAGATAGAGGCATTCGACTATAGGCAGCCGCGGTGAGAGGTTATCCAATTCCTGGGAGGCATTAATGATCTGCATGCATCCAAACCTCTCCTCCAGCTCCAGGCTATCGCAATTCAGATTGTAGTCTTCTGCAAAACAGCCCGCATCTATGAAAGCATTGGAACCATTTTTCATCTCTGATGCAACTGATCCCGCCACCAGCATGCAAGAGCATATGGCGGCGGCAAGCCCGAATAAGGTGAGTGTTCTTTGATACATAGAAATCACCGGCTATCAAAATCAAATACCATCATTAATGATAAATATTTCTGAGGCCGAAATTCCACAGAACCCGAGGGAAAAAAGGTGCAGCTTACAGCGACCGTCCCATCTCTTTTGCTCTTTCCAGCTCCTCCGGACTCTTCTTGATCTCGCCCTTCTCATAAGCCTTGGCTAGCAGGCTTCCCGCGTTCACCATGCCCAGATAATCAAAGGACATGGCAAACATCTGCAAGAGGGGCCCGCAGCACGACGCCCCTTCCTCGGACGGACTGATCACCAGCCCCTTCTTGCCGGCCAGCTTGCGGCTGGCGATATATGGCCGAAGCCTATCGATTAGCAGCTTCATCTTGGCAGTTGGCCCGTACCAGTAGACAGGCGTGGCGAAGATGATGATGTCCGCCTCTTCCAGCCGGGCATAAATCTCTCTCATTCCGTCCGAAAGAGAGCAGGTGTATCCGGATGAGGCCCTTTTGCAGCCCCTGCAATCCAGGCAGGGCAGGATCTCGCAATCATAGAGGTGCACCTTTTCTGTAATGTGGCCTTTCTGCTGCGCACCCTTGAGCATCTCATCTACAAGAATCTCGGTGTTGCCGCCCTTCCTGGGGCTTGCCAACACTGTCAGAACCTTCATTGCTTCTCCTTCTGCTTGATCATCCTACGCCCAAGTCTTTGCCTTTCTCGCTTCTTGCAGCCTATTTATACCAGTCAAGGCTCTCGTCCACGAATCTTATGAAGGATACGAAGAAATCCTTAGCATCCTGATCCATCTCGGTTTTAGCAATCAGGTCCTCTGCCTGGGCTGCATGCCACCTCGATATAGACTTGGCCTCATCCAGAGCGCCGCACTCCCTGATCAGACTCTGGACATGCACGATTTCTGCCTCATCAAGGCATCTTCCCTCCTGCATGATTGCTGCGAGACGACTGTCCTTCTGCAGAGCGAGGATGACATGCAGCGGCTTTTTCCTCTTGCCGATATCTCCACAGGGAATCCGCCCATACTGCTCCTCTGTGGCGAAGGTATCGATTATGTCATCTTGAATGTCAAAGGCAAATCCAATGTGCCTGGAAGCTTTAAGCAGCAGGTCTTGATCCTTGTCGGAAGCGGATGCCAACAATCCCCCGGTGAGCATCGATGCCTTGAAGAGAGAGGCGGCTCTTCTGGCAGCCATGACCGACCACTCGTTCACGTCCGGATCTTTGTATTCAAAGAGCATATCCAGGATCTGGCTCTCGTTGACCGCCCGAAATTCTGTAGCCAGGAGTTTCGCTGCATCTGCAATCCTGTCACTTTCAAATCCCGACTCCAGGAGGCATTCGATTGCCAGAGCATAGAGGATATTACCGACAAACATAGCAGTGCCGATGCCGAAGCGCTCATCGAGCCCTCTGGCAAAAATTTTGTGCAGCGTCTCTCCGCCTCTCCGTCTTTCCTCCACATCAACAATATCGTCATGAATAAGGATGCTGTGCCGATAAAGCTCAATGGCGGAGCAAACACGGACTATTTTATCGTCTGTTTTGCCGGAAAAGCCCTGGTAGACGATAAGAGTGCTGACTGCGGAGAGCCTTCTTCCTCCTCTGAGCACGAACTCACTGGTGGCATCATAGACATCTCCCAGGAACGGATGGTACTTTTTGCCATCTCTGACCATCTCATCCATTCTTTTCTTGAGGTCCTCCTCAATTATCGTACCGTAGTTATCGAGCACATCAGTGTAGTTCATCTCTCCTTTGCCTCCGCGCTTATTCCTCGTATCAATAACCGTTCATAGACGCTCAATCAGATTCGAGACGCCCAATCTCCAGAGCATTCTCGGATTCTGCTTGAATAGAACGCTCATCAGGCTCCGCGTATTCATGCTGGTGAGATCCTTTCCATGCAGCGATCCAATAAGATTATTCAGGTCTTCATCTGCAAGCTTCAGGAATAGATTTTTGGCGTGGTAGCGTCTCTTTAATTGCTTGTCGATGGCTATTTTGCATCGATCCTCATATCCCTTTAAAGAGGCGCGGCTTACATCCCCAGAATGGACCGCCTTGCCAGCCGTCTCTCCGGCCAGTATTCCTGCTCTCATGGCATTTATGATCCCGCCCCCGGTGAGCGGATCGGATTGATGGGCGGCATCGCCCACCAGCATTATTCCGTCGGACGTTGTGCTGCTCATTGGTCCAGAGGTAGGGATTCCTCCAGTCACCATCTGAAGCATCCTGCCCCTGGGCATTTTATCCTGCATGAACCGCTCCAGAAGCGATAGAGCCTTGCCAGGACCGGATTGGGAGCCCTGTATGCCTATCCCCACGTTTGCAAGTCCTCTTCCTTTGGGAAAGATCCATGCATAGCCTCCCGGCGCTATTCTGTTGCCGAAGAAGAACTCGCAGCAATCCTGGTCGATGCCTTCGTCTGCAACCAGGAACTGAGCACAGACCATTATGTCCTCCAGCTTCAGCCTGGTGTCGATTCCTGCCCATCTGGCCGTCTTGGATTCGATGCCGTCCGCGCCTATGACCAGTGGCGCCTCGATCTGCAGGGGATGGCCGCCGCAGCTGGCTGCAATTCTCCACATGCCGTCCTTTCTGACCAGTCCCGTAGCCCGGGTCTTTACCAGGATCCGAGCTCCGGCTCGGGCGGCCTGGAGGGCAAGGCCCCGGTCAAAGCACTTCCTTTCCAGAATGTATCCGCCGCATTCGCCTTTGCTATTCACATCGATGGAAACGCTATCGTTATTTGGGGAGTGCATCCTGACCCCGTGCACCTCGCTCGATATCCAGTCGGGCTGAACCCTGACCAATTCATAGAGCTCCGATCTGAAGCTTATCCCCTCGGCACACCTGATTGCCTCTCCGATCTCCTGCCGCTTTTCCAAAAGAAGGGCATTCAGGCCCGATTCTGCCGCGGCCTTGGCAGCCATCGATCCTCCTGGGCCTGCTCCTATTACGATGACGTCGGTTTTCATTGTAGTTTCATTCTATATTTTCATTCTATCTGCATCATCTTGGCCAGTGCTTTCTCGAGCTTTCTCTGCGTTTTGGCATTGGGTGCGAGCAAAATGTCCAGATCCCTTTTAATTCTTGTGTAGCTCTTCTCTGAAGCCGGGCAGTCCTCATAGATCTCCACGCCCTGAAGGCCAATCTGGCCTGGACTTAGAAATGGGCTGCATCTGCATACCATGGGCCGTGCTTTATAAATCCTGCATCCCTTCTGCTCAGCATCGTAAAATCGGCAGGGTGCGGCATCTTTGAGAGCCCGAAGGTCGGGCTCGCTGGGGTGGGGGATGGTGTACTCTTTGATTACTTCCTCTAAAGAGATATTAAAGAAGCTCGCCAGTCTGCGAACGTCTTTGGGGTAAATATCAATGGGATCGGCAACCTGGCAGCAATGGCCGCAGCGTTGGCACTGGAAATCCATCTGGATCTGGATGCGAAGATAATCGTATGGATCTAGCGGCATGTTCCTCGACGATCCCTCATCTCATCATCCGAATTTGATCCTAGGTGTATCCGCTTCCCTTAAGTTATCGGCCATGCTCCAGAACTGCACCTCGCCCTCATGAATCCGGAATATGGTCAGCAGAGGATCTTTCGGGCCATTTACGATAGCTCGCAGAAATGGCCTCTCCTCCAGGAGCCTGGCCCTGAGGCCGGCATCATCCAAGAACTCAACTCTTCCACTGACACGCATCATATTTTTTGCCATTATGTCGCCAGCATGATAGAAGCAGACCTCTATGTTTGGATTGTTCATGAGCTGCTTGCAGACGCTCTTTGACGTTGCCGTATGATAGTAAAAGCCGCTTTCGTCTGCAAACCACATCAAAAAGGCCCGAACCCTGGGCATCTCTCCATCCATTGTGGCGATGAAGCTGACCGGATTGTCATTGGCGAATTTCAGGCAATCATTATAGTCCATTTCAGATCGTGCTCGACTTTTGTTTGCTGTTATTATTTAGAGCTTTCCTCAATGGCACCAGTTGACAGCTTTCCAAAATTGCTTTCTGGACGAATTGCCCCTGCCATTTTCAAAGCAAAACCCACAGATTAATCTAGTACATGTTGGATTTCTAATGCCGCAGAGGTCAATTGCATTATGCCGTCAACAAGCCGCCGCCTGGAGTACTTTACAGAATCGGTCATCCGCAAGATGACCAGAATTGCCAACGCACATGGGGCCGTGAACCTCTCTCAAGGATTTCCTGACTTCCAGCCTCCCCAGCCGCTGCTGCATGCCCTTGAAGATGTGGCCAAAAATGGGCCCCATCAGTATGCAATAACCTGGGGGGCCCAGAATTTCCGGGAGGCTCTGGCCAAAAAGCAGACAAGGTTCATGGGCTTGCCAGTCGATCCGGAGAGGGAGATAGTTGTCACCTGCGGGAGCACTGAAGCCATGATGTCCGCCATGATGACCGTCTGCAATCCCGGCGATAAGGTTATCGTCTTTTCTCCGTTTTATGAGAATTACGGCGCCGATGCCATACTCTCCGGAGCAGAGCCCATCTTTGTGCCGCTCTATCCCCCGGATTTCTCATTTGATGAAAAAGAGCTGGCGGCAGCATTTGAACAGAAGCCGAAGGCACTGATTCTATGCAATCCCTCCAATCCCACCGGCAAGGTCTTCACATTGGAGGAGCTGCAGTTCATTGCCGAGCTGGCAGAGCGGCACGATGCATTCGTAATAACCGACGAGGTCTACGAGCATATAGTCTACAGACCTCACAGGCATGTCTACTTCGCATCTTTGCCAGGCATGTTTGAAAGGACCATATCCTGCAGCTCTCTGTCCAAGACCTATTCCATCACCGGCTGGAGGCTGGGATACCTGATTGCTCCTCCTGCCATAATCGACGGCGTTAGAAAGGTGCACGATTTCCTGACGGTAGGCGCCCCGGCGCCCTTGCAGGAAGCCGCGGTCACAGCGCTCGGTTTTCCTGATGAGTATTATGAGCAGCTGCTAAAGATGTACACCCGGAAGAGGGACTATTTCATCAAGGGACTGGATGAAGAAGGTCTCATTTACACCTATCCACAAGGGGCCTACTATGTAATGATGGACATATCCGAATTCGGCTGTCCGGATGATACCGTCTTCTGCGAATGGATGGCAAAGGAAGTAGGTGTGGCCGCAGTTCCTGGCTCCAGCTTCTTCCGGGAGGATGTAAGGCACTTGATTCGTTTCCACTTCGCTAAAAAACAAGATACTTTGGAGGATGCTCTGCAAAAGCTATCCACCCTGAGAAGCAAAGCCAATAGAGGAGTCTTCCTATAAATTGGGGTTGTTCCATGTCAAGGACATGAAACATAGATTCCGGACCCCAGCCACCAGGCGTCGTCCACTTTCATTGCATAGCCTATCTTGAACTCGTCCCTGCTATCGTGAGCCGGATTTGGGAAGATGAAATATGTAAAACCTTTTCCTTCCCTGGCAACTTCAATCAGGTTTCGGATGTAGGGTACTCCATTGGAATCGGTCTGGTTTATTTTATTCTTGCCTATCCAATCCGGTTTGAAGGGATGGGCAATGTTGGTTCCATTGAAGTCATAGGCGTAGATGTAAAGGTTTCCTTTGACAAATGAGCCGGTCTTATTTGAAAACACATCAAGTGCTTTATCCCTGCCATTCTCATGGGCATAGGCCACGGCAGATTCAACAAATGATACCAATTCCGTCGCGTTGTAAGCTTCGATCTGCGAATCATTCGCAGATTCTACCGATTTTTCGCTCGCCACGGCCAATGGCATGATAAGAAATGCTGCAGTCAGCAGCAGGATTGATGCCATAGGCATATTCCATTTTTTCATCGTTTCATCACATCTCAGATTTTTTCATCAAATACCATTGCTTGTTGCGTTAGTTGGTGGCCGCATATCAAGACCGGGATGAATCACAGCAAATGGATCGCAGCAAATGTAATTGCAGGATCGCCTCATATGAAACACCCCCTACAAGACAATATCAATCGCGTTTATGAAGATTGCCCTACGGAATTGCCAATTATAACAAATCTTCATAATCTTCTTTGAGCAAATGGGGGCAAATATGGGCCTCTAAAAAAAAATAAGATCTTAAGGATGATTGGGATTGGTTGCAGCAAATATAGCCAGTAGGCGGGCTGCATTATTTACTTAAAATTATTAAATTTAATCCTGCCAGTCCGCCTGATTGTTCGCTTGATTTATGGTTCCAATAGTCAAGGCACGAGCGAGATTATGAATGCTCGTCCTCGCTTCTCCAGGAGGATTTTGTTCTCCCGACCCAACCAGCCCAATGCTCCAAAGACCAATTCCCTGCTCAATCCCGTCATTTTAACGAGATTATCGATGGCGCTGGGACCATTTTTATTAAGGGCCTCCCAGACAATGCCGGCATTTATGCCAAAGACCGATTCGACCGCAATTTCTGTCATAGCTAATTAAACGATCTCAAGATAAATTAAGGTGACTACTCCTCTGCTCCGAAGGGAAGGGCTTTCTATGGCTTCCTATGCCAACAGATTGCAATCCCAATCTGAGGATAATAATAGCCGCGTTCCAATACCGATCTAAGGTATAGCCCACACTGGAGACCGTTGTGGACTCCATCGGAGAGCGACTTTCCATCAGTAGCGAAGCTATCGGAAAAAATATCTATTTCATCGTCAATAGGCGCGGATAGCAACCAGGCGCCATTCGTTGCCGTGAAGCCCTACCGTCGTCCAGCATACCTCTTTGGTGACATTTCCATTATGCTCCCCATTAAGGAAGACATAGCTTCCCGTGCCGGAACGCTCAGCAACCACATCTCTACCCAGAGCCAATAGCTGCGGATATGGCTTGTAAATGGGGTCTTCAAAGAGGTTCTTTCCTATCTGACTGGAATCGGTATCATACAGAGAAAGGCCATTTTTTTGTATGACTGTGACGCTGTAGTCTGTATCATTCAGCAGGAGCGCGGCAATAGATCCTATGAGCTCTTCAGGCTTGATTATTGCCCCCACTCCGCCCATGAACTGTCCGGAGTCAGAGAAGACTGGGTATGAGATTACTATCGCATCGTAGCCTTCTACAAGGCGGAATACCTGGCTGAAGACCGGGCTTTTGGTTTGCATCAAGCGAATTGTTGAATCGGTTTTGCTGATGTCAGCGCCTTCGGCATTCTTGAAGGCGGCAGGCTCAGCGACTACTATCTTTCCTTCTGGACTGCTGATGGTCGCCTCTACAAAATGAGCGCTTGCATTGGTCAGATTTTGCAGTACATCTCTGGCGTTCTCTCCTTTAATTCCCGCGGTACTAAGCTTAAAAGCGGAATTTGCCACTGCCGCATCCAGATCATAAAGCTGCCCCTGCAAATCCGCCTGGAGACGCAAAAGAAAAGATGCCATGTTCCCATCCTCCGCATCGCTTTCCTGGATCAATTCCGATTTGTAGATCCCGGCTCCCAGATACCAGGTGTCATCGGCCTTCATAACATAGCTCACTTTGGGCTCGCTCTGATTGGTGAGGGGATTATTCCAATCGTACTCGTAATAGCCGCTTCCGTTCAGGGCGATGGCCCGCATATCCCTGTTGATACGGACTCCTTTGTCATTTTGAATATTGGAGCGATCTGTGCCTACCTCATTGGGCATGAATGGCAGGCATAAAGCCGTGCCATTAAAGTCATGGGCGAAGATGTAGACATCTCCCCTCACCCAAGAGCCATTTCTGTCCATGAAATCCTTAATGGCCTCATTTTTGCCCACATCTCTGGCATGCGACGCCGCTGATTGCACAAAGGAGGCCAGCTCAGATTCGTTAGCCGGAGCTTTAAGCAATGCGCCCGTCGTGCCGGTCTGCTCATTCTGACCAAGAGCCGGCAGTATCGTAGCATTTGCAAAACATAACAGAAGAATGGCAATCAATATCTCCCTGATCATTATATCATCCGCCGGAATTTTATAGCTAAATCCCGAGCAGACTATCTGCGTTCTTGGATATGATTTTTCTGCTTTGGCGAAGCCAAATCTATATCAACTGAAAATAACATACTAATGAGTAATCTCTGATTGGCTGGTGACCAATATGCAAAGAGCAAAACTCTTCCGCCAACTTCTGGAAAAGCCCGGTCTTCTTCTGAGACCTTGCGGCTATGACGCTCTATCTGCTATTATGATCGAAAGAGCAGGATTCAAGCTGATGGGAACATCCGGATATGCCATCTCTGCATCGGCAATCGGCCAGCCGGATCTGGGGCTGATCAGCTTTGGGGAGCTGCTGGAGCGAGCTAAAAACATAGTCAATAGCGTATCAATACCGGTCGATGTGGATGCTGATACTGGATACGGAAATGCCCTGAATGCCTATTGGACTGCCAAGAATTTCATCTGGATCGATGCCGCGGGCATCAGAATCGAGGATCAGACCTGGCCCAAACGCTGCGGTCACATGAGTGGGAAGACCATCATCTCCAAGGAAGATATGGTCTCCAAAATCGCAGCTCTGATCAGAGCAAGAGAAGAAGAAGGATCGGATCTGGTCATTGGAGCAAGAACTGATGCCAGGGCAATAGAAGGATTCGAAAAGACCATCGAACGTGCGGTTGCCTATGCCGGGGCCGGTGCGGATTACATCTACGTGGAGTGCCCGCAGTCACTGCAGGAGGTAGAGCATCTTGTCAAGAAGATCGAGATCCCTCTGGCATTCAACCTGATTGCTGGCGGCAAGACACCGAATTTTTCCTTATCCGAGCTGGAAAGGATCGGAGTCAAATACATCTCTATACCCATGGTCTGCCTCTATCCGGCGGTCAAAGCCATGCAGGATGCGCTGCAGGCATTGAGGAATAGCGATCTTGAAAAGGTAGGGGAATTGGGCGTAAACTGGTCTGAATTCAATGATCTGATTGGCGTAAGAAAGTGGAGGCAGTTGGAGAAGGAATTCGGCTCGGGAAATCCTTGATCCGCAAATGCATCATATAGCGGAATCCGGCCCAACAGCTTCATGCCCTTTGAGAGCAAAGAATTCGTCGGATGAATACTAACATGAGTTCCGATCGGAAAGCAAACTGCATCCAGAGTCATGCACAGAATCACATCAATAATATCAATATTCAGAATCGAGCAGTACTGCAGGAAATTGCTCGCAAATCCCTGATTATGCGAGGGCTGCTCGCCGAATTTTCTCCTCAGGCCCTGGCAGAGCTTGAACAGATAAAAGCACCGGCGAGAGCAAAACAGACCGGCCAGGAGGCGCAGATTAGGGATCTGAGGGATCTGCTCTGGGCTTCCATCGACAACGACGACTCTGAGGACCTGGACCAGCTAACGGTCGCAGAGGAGCTCTCCCAGGGAAGAACGAGGATTCGGGTCGCGGTGGCAGATGTAGATTCTCTGGTCAAGAAGAACTCCGCCATCGATCGGGACGCGGCCCACAACACCACATCGATCTACACCGCTGCTCAGATCTTTCCCATGCTGCCTCTCAAGCTGTCCACCAACTTCACCTCCCTGAATCTCAACGAGGACCGCCTGGCAATTGTTGTGGAGATGATAATCGGCCCGGATGGATCTCTCCTGGAGTCGGATGTCTGCCGGGCAGCGGTACGCAATCATGCCAAGCTGGCTTATAACAGCGTGGGTGCCTGGCTGGAGGGCCGGGCTGCAGCGCCCGAGGCGGTTATGGACCTGGATGGTCTGGCTGAGAATCTGCGTCTTCAGGACCAGGCCGCCCAGAAGCTGAAGAGCCTGCGCCATGCCCAGGGTGCTCTCAGCCTGGAGACTATCGAGGCAAAGCCTGTATTCGAGGGCGACAGGATCAGCGGTCTATTGGTTGAGGAGAAGAACCGGGCCAAAGAGATCATCGAGGACTTCATGGTCGCAGCAAATGGCGTTACCGTGCGATATCTCGCGGCTCGAAATATTCCATCCATTCGCCGCGTGGTGCGCACTCCCAGAAGATGGGATCGAATCGTGCAGATAGCCGCCGATCACGCCTTCAAGCTTCCCAAGAGCCCCAGCCCCAGAAAGCTGGAGATGTTTCTGACCATGATGAAAAAAGCAGATCCGTTGCGGTTTCCGGATCTCTCTTTAGCAGTGATCAAGCTTCTCGGAAATGGCGAATATATAGCAGAGCTGCCCGGAGAGCAAGCCACTGGACACTTCGCCCTGGCTGTCAAGGACTACACCCACTCCACTGCTCCCAACCGCCGCTTTCCGGACCTGATCACCCAGCGCCTTCTCAAAGCTGCCATTGAGGGAAGACAAATGCCCTACACCCTGGAGGAGCTGGAATCTCTGGCAGAGAACTGCACAAAAAAAGAGGATGAAGTAGTCAAGGTGGAGAGGCAGGTGGGCAAATCGGCAGCTGCGCTTCTTTTGCAGTCGAGGATCGGAGAGAGGTTTGATGCCATGGTCACCGGGGCATCTGAGAAAGGGACCTGGGTTCGGCTCCTGGAGATGCCTGTAGAAGGGATGCTCAAGAGCGGCATCCGGGGGCTTGACGTAGGAGATCAGGTACAGGTAGAGCTGGCCTCTGTGGATGTGGAGCAGGGATTCATCGACTTTGTGAGAAAATAGACTTTAATATGACTGCACAATCAAAAGGATTAATAATGAAAAAGTCAGCTATCTTATGAGGAGATTAAGATGTCCAGATCATTGCTAATTTTCCTCCTGTTCTTGATGGCGGTCCTATCTTCAGCCGCCGGCCAGCAGGCGGATGCCAACGAACCGAATAATGAGATCGGCGATGCAACTGATCTCAGCTCCAGCCAGTCGGCCAGCGCCAGCATCTATCCGGCAGGAGATGGAGATTTCTACAGCATCTTTATTGAAAGCCAGGGGGTATTGCAGGCCCAGCTATCCAATGTGCCGGCAGAGATGAAAGGGAGGATCGATTTCTACGGCAGGAACCATGAGTGGATAACCAGGAAGGATGCAGAGAATCCTGGCGAGGGAGTCGTCCTGACGGTAGATATCGGCAAACCGGGATGGTACTACTTCGGAATAGGTGACCTCAATGGCGGATCTTACGGATCTGACTATTCCCTGGCGCTATCCTTCGAGCCGGTTATTGATGAGGAGCCCAACGGCGAGATTGGAGATGCAACCGAAGTTGCCCCGGCTGGGCAGGTTGATGCATACATCTTCCCGGCGGGGGACGGAGATTTCTACAAGGTATTTCTCAACAGCTCCGGCATCCTGAATGCGTCGCTCTCAAATGTCCCCCAGGCCATTACTGGCAGCATGAGAGGCCGGATAGATCTCTACGGCAAGAATATGAACTGGATAACCAGGAAGGATGCAGAGGACCCAGGAGATGATGTTCTCCTGACGGTTGACATCGGAAACCCCGGATGGTATTATCTGGGTGTGGGCGATCTCAACGGCGGATCCTACAACACCACATATGGATTCCTGGTCAGCTTCGAGCCGGTAGTGGATATGGAGCCGGACAACGAAATAGCCGATGCAACCGAGATCCAGAAGGGCAGCGAGGTTAAAAGATTCATCTTCCCGGCAGGTGACGTGGAATTCTACAAGATCTACATCGACGCGCCCGGATCGCTCCAGGCTTCACTGTCGGATGTCCCCAAATCCACCAAGGCCAGCATGAAAGGCCGGATAGACCTCTACGGCAAGAATTACAACTGGATAACCAGAGCCGATGCCCAAAAGCCGGGCGACGATGTTTTGCTGAAGGTGGATATCGACAAGGCGGGATGGTATTACTTCGGCGTAGTCGACCTCAATGGCGGCTCGTTTGATACGGAATATACCTTCAAGGTGACGTAAAGAGAATGCATTGGTGCCCGGCTTTAAGGCCGGGATCTCAATATTTTCGGCTTCCCACAAAGCTCATGCCAGAATGATGCGGCGAAGTAGTGCGCCGAGTTTTTTGGCAATTCTAAGCCTTGATCCAGGAATGGATTATTTTTTATTCGTATCTCCATATATTATCAATATTCTCGATATTCCTGATATCAGCATAATCTTTATTTGCCATGATATCAATTTCTGCTTCATGTGCGAGATTGCAAGGAGGGCTCCAGACCGATCTGCTCTCGATATGGAATACAAAGCATTAAGAGATGAGATCCTTGTTCGAATTGACCTCCGGCAAAAGCTGCTGGCAACAACTTTAATACTAGCAGGCGCTTTCCTTGGCTTTCTCGCCAATAATCCCGAATATCAATCAGCGGCGCTCATCTATCCACCATTGGCGGCATTTATTGCAGTTGCCTGGACACAAGACGACTACGGGATAAGAGATGCCTCGATATATATACGAGAATATATAGAAAAAGAAATACCAGCACTGAGATGGGAGCATTACAAGAGAGAGCTGAGAAGAACTAATCGTTGGCATAGCATAATACTACTCTCTCATTTGGGCGTTATTATCATAACTCAATTCATGGCTCTTGCGATTGGGCTGTCAGTTCCGACTGTAGAATGGTATGATTATGTACCTATTTTAGTGTTCTGTGATCTAGTTTCAATTTTGCTTATAATATATTTATGCGTTGTCTGGCAGAGATCTGCGAGGACCATCACTGCCAAATCTCGATCAATATTGAATAAGGTCGCAGCAAGACGATATGGATTGATTGCCACCAAATCCTTGGAAGATCACGATCTGGATTATGAGGCTGCCAAGAAGAGAGTGATTGAATACTTTAAGGAGAACGGACAAGCATATCCTTCTGATATCGAAGACCGCCTTAAATTGGACTATGAATTGGTCTGCAAGATTGCAGAAGAGTTAAGACGAGAGGGACGCCTGGAGGTCCTCTGAAGGATGATATCCTAAGAGATAGTGGCACATCATAATACCATCCTTCTAATTCTTCTGCCACCAAATTCCCTTTCACTCCCCCAGCGGCTCTTGCTGGCTGATGCAGTGCACCGTCCCCAGCCCATGCACCATCTCCCGGCATTTGATGCCCACGACCCGGCGGTCCGGGAAGGCTTCCTGGATGATCTTCAGAGCTTTCTTATCATTGCTGTGTCCGAAGACCGGCACCATGACCACATCATTGCCTATGTAGAAGTTCGCGTAGCTGGCAGGCAGCCGGCGCTCCGCCCCAACGCGCCCAGGCATGGGCAGCTTGATGACCGTCAGAGGGAGTCCGTCCTGGTCCGTCTCACCGCAGAGCAATTCGTAGTTTCTCTTTAGAGGCATGAAGTTCTCGTCCTCAGGATCATCCTCACATGCGCACAGCACCGTCGTCGGGCTGACGAACCTGGCGATGTCATCCACATGCCCGTCCGTGTCATCCCCGGCAATGCCCTCTTTTAGCCAGATGACTTTGCTCGCGCCCAGGTAATCCTTGAGATAGCCCTCAATCTCCTCTTTGTTCAGGGAAGGATTGCGGTTCTTGTTGAGCAGGCACTGCTCCGTAGTGAGAACGGTTCCACAGCCATTCACATCGATTGAGCCACCCTCCATGACGATTCCTGGCAGGAAGTAGTCCATCTTGAGATCCTCGTTGATGAGCCCGCCGATTCTGCTGTCGTCCATGAGCTCCGGATACTTCTTTCCCCATGCGTTGAATATCCAGTTTACTGCCGCCACTCTCTTACCAGAATCATTGTTCCGGTTTACGACAAATGTGGGGCCGTAGTCCCTGAACCAGACATCAGCATATCTCATCACATGGAAGTGAACCCGATGCAGATCGACCTCTTCATCTCTCAGCCGGTCCACAACCTCATTCTGCATCAGCTCGTCTTTAACCAGCAGGTTGACAATCTCGCTGGCATGAATGGCTTTGATGATGGCAAGGTATGCCTTCTCCACCGCCTCTATCTCAGGGAAGCTGTCCAGGTCGTAGGGCCAGGAGAGCCAGATGGCCTCGTGCCTCTCCCACTCTGCGGGCATGTGGTAGCCCAACGATAGGGGCGTCTCCTGAAGGCAGAGCCCGGCTCCAGACCCGGCCCGGCGCTGCGGCATTTCTGCATGCTTTTCCTTAACCATCTCGATGAGCGGCCAGTAAAGGTCCGGGCGGCGATTTCGGAAGAAGCCCCAGCCATCCCGCACCGACTCGTTCATAGCCAGATCCAGCTCCACCACCAGCGTCTCCTCATCGCTGCTGCTGGCACGGGCCAGGATCTTTCCGAATGGGTCGCAGACAAAGGAGCTGCCCCAGAAGACCAGGTCATCCTCCCGGCCCACGCGGTTGGCAGCAGCCACATAGACGCTATTGGCGATGGCGTGGCCCCTCTGCACCGTCTCCCAGGCATCATGCCAGTCGCCCTCTGCCGGGTCCTCCTCCCCCTTTATCCAGCCGATGGCCGTAGGATAGAAGATGATCTCGGCTCCGCCCAGGGCGGCAGCGCGCGCTGCTTCCGGAAACCACTGGTCGTAGCAGATGAGAGCGGCAAATCTGGCGTATCGGGTCTCGTAAATGCGGATCTCCTCTCCGGCAGTGAAGTAACTCTGCTCATAAAAGAGCGGATCGTGGGGAATATGCACCTTGCGATAGACGGGAAGAAGGCTGCCGTCGGCATCAATCACCGCGGCGGAGTTGTAGAATCCAATCTCGTCTCTCTCGAAGAGGGGAACTATTATCACTATCTGCAGCTCTTTTGCCAGATCAGAAAAGGCCTGCGTGGACGGGCCGGGAATGCTCTCTGCGAGCGCCGAGGCATCCTTTTTGTCCCACTGCGGAAAGTAGCGCGTGCGGAAAAGCTCCTGCAGGCAGATGATCTGCGCGCCTTTGCCTGCGGCCTGCCTTAATTTTTCAACGGTTCTCTGCAGGTTGTGGTCGAGGTCTTCGCTAACAGTGGTTTGAATCAATGCGATGCTCACTTTCGACGAAGGTTTATCTGCCGGCATATTCTTCCCTACGCATTTCACATAATTATTGGATTGCTATTGAGCGCGCTGGTTTAACTAGATGGCGGGAATTTTTCAATTGATGCTGCTGGATATATCCGATCGCATCAGCTGAAGCGAGATATTCAGTCCTGCCTGTATACCTCACATTGGGAATCTCTCTTAGCGATTTCAGATCATAGACTCGCGGGCCGTACTGATAGCTAGCATTATCGAGCCACCAATCTGGATATCCTATATTCGTTATCGTTTTATTCCTAATATCATTATACTGGCCATTGCGGCATGTGACCACCAGAATTTCAAATAGCTTTTTCCAGCTATCCAGGTTCTCAATTGCTGTAGAATTTGTGTATTGAGTGAGAAATGCCCTGGCTGATCTCTCATCCTTCTCAAGCAGCTTTAGAGCTTGCGCCTCAATATCGGTCTGTCTGGACAACACTGCCCCTTCAAGGCGCACCTGTTCTGCCCTGATTATCGGCATCATTTCAGAATACATGAGTCTGGCCCAGTTTTGCACAATCTCAAAGGGCCAGAAGGCCGTATTCATATCGAAATCCCAATGTGACCCATCCTTGTACGGAGCCGGAATATCATAAATTCCGGCATAAAAAGGCGCGTAACAGGTTTCCGAGGGCGAGGAGAGCCCCAGCCAGCAGATGCCACCGATGGCATCGGGCAGCCAGTCTCTGGCTTGAG
This sequence comes from Methanosaeta sp. PtaU1.Bin112, assembly GCA_002067705.1. Taxonomy (GTDB): domain Archaea; phylum Halobacteriota; class Methanosarcinia; order Methanotrichales; family Methanotrichaceae; genus Methanothrix. The sequence continues at coordinate 25,373 of MVRL01000148.1, read as the reverse complement.
CGACATAGGAGTAACCACACTGATCTGTGGAGATGGGCCTAGACCAGGCACCAGGTTTAACTTCTCCATGCGACGGATGGTCATCATCTTCCAGTGGACCCCAGACTCTGTATGGATCGGCAAAGGCTCCACCTCCCGGGGGCTTAGCTAAATCAAAGACGCTGCCTTCGTAATGATCCCGGAAGAGATCAAATGCGTCTCGAATATCGATCTTCTCATCAGGTGCAATTGAGAAGGGATACTCTCTGGTAAATGGCCCATCTACATAAGGAGAGAGTTTCCTGGTGGGAGCAATTCTGTCCATAATGCGCCAGACTCTTTGCAGGGAATAGTAGGGATTCAGGAATTCGCCTGCTCCAAATATCGCGGCCCAGTCCAATGGTCCTTCGGCAGGATCGTACCATCCCATATTTTCGGCATCGCTAAAGAGATTCCAAGAGAAGAGCTGATCTTCATTTTTCGGGTCGATCTCCCTGATTCTAAACTCATTCGCAGCTACAAAAACTTCGCCGTCTGGAACTCTTTGAGCTACCCAATATCCGCCGCTTCCTGATGGCGTACCTCCGCACATCTCAATTACCCAGACTTCCTCCGTATCGGCGAAGATCAATGTCTCTCCAGACCCATAGTACCCAAAATCATCGATCAGGCGTCCGGTCAGGTTTACTGCCTCCTTAGCTGTCTTGCAGCGTTCCATGGCAATATTTGATAGCTCAGAGCTGTAGAATATGCGCTTTCCTTCCTCAGCATCAGGAAAGATCTTAGAATAGTCTGTGCATTCTGCAGACATCAACTGGTATTCATTGATAATCCCATAGACTCCGGTCAGATAGCCATATGTGTGCTCCACCTGATCGATATAGCCTATTATTGTATCAAAATCTTGCGTTTTATTTCCTTGGTAAGAAATGCCCTTGTTGGCCAATTTTGCGCCGCTATTCGGATCGTAGATGATAGGACGCAAAGAACCGGGTGTGTAATTTTGGGCAGGGATGTACCGGAATGATACCATATCTTCTTTGATGGTGCCGCCGATGTCGCCAAGCGAAAATCCGTCGTTAGTATGGCCGATGAAGATCGATCCATCGGCAGAGGCTGACTTTGTGACGCCAAATGTCGTGCACCCTAAACCCATTGTCGTCAGGACGAGGATGAGGCAAAATGCATAGACAAATCTGGCTACGACCATAACGAATACTTCAGTGGTCAAGCAACTATTTATAAATTTTTCATAACTATCCCTCCTTGAAAAGAATCACATCGGCCTTCTTCCCGCCATCAGCGCTATGCAGAGATACTGCCAGAGCACATTTACCTGCACGAATCCCGCCTGCCGCCACCACTCTTCCTTCTCAGCTCTGCTGGTGTAATAGTGAGTCTCTTTCTCATCTCTCAGCCTGGCCACAAAATCTGATAGCTCCGGATCAAGCGACCTTCGCCGCTCTTCCATTTCCTCAAAGAACCACTCCTGCATGTCGCTTCCCGCTTCGGTGTATCCTTCTGCTGCCAGGAGCCAGCCTCCGGGCCTGATCAGCCGATAGCATTTGGCAATGGCAGATTTATAGAGATCGAAGGGCAGGTGCTCGAGGACCAGAGTGGATACTATGGCGTCATACCCTTTGACTTCGCCAGCCGGCCCCCGCCCATCAATGCCTTCATCCCAATCGCCATCAACAAGGTTTGCCGCCTTGCAGCCCAAAAGCGCCTCCGGATAGGCGCGCGAGATCTTCTCTGCCGCCACCTGGACCATTCTCTCAGAGCCGTCGATGAGGTAGACTCTGGCAGAGGGCATTTTTCGCAGCACAGCCAGAGAGGCATTGCCGGTTCCGCATCCCAGATCGATGATCATTGCATTCTGCGGCAGGTAGCGCTTGCAGGCACCAGCCGCAAGGTCGAGCATCTCCTGGTAGCCGGGAACTACTGCGGACTGGTAGAGGTCGTAGGCTCTAGCGTGTTTGTCGTAGCATGAGATGGTAGAATTGTTTTTCATAGTTAATCACAATTGATTGATCCAAATTGATCCAAATTGATCCAATATCATAATACCTTTGATCTCGATTTGCCATTGTCAATTTCTTCTGAGGACAAATGCTTTAGGATTTTCTTTCAAGGCTTTTTGGGCAATCGGATCTATTATTTCATAGTCAATACCCTTGGCGATCGATTTGTTTGACTTGCGAGAATTTTGTTGAACTTTTAGATCCGCAGCATTTCGCCAGAGCCTTTCCAGCTCTTCATCAAAGCCTACTATCTCGTTTTTAGGACCTCTTAAGACCAACTCAAAGCTCTTTTCCAGACTATAGCGATACCAGTTGGCGCTGCCCAGATATAGGATCTTGTCGTCGATACACAAGAATTTTGCATGAAGCCTACTCTGCGTCCTGGCCTTGAAATCAGTCCATTTTGCCGCGAAAATGGAGAGCGCTGCCGAAGTTCGCTGCCACGCCTCTGGGTCCATCTGCTCTTCTTCCCTGACGATTGCGCGAGCATCCAGCTCTGATGGAGAAGCCAATACGACCTGATCTGCAAAATAATCATCCAGCCAGGGCCCCACGATCACGAGAGACTCCGATGCTCTGGAAAGATCATCCCTTAAATAAGCCAGTACTTTACCTGGACCAATTAGCATAAAGCCATTTAATGACATTCTCTACCTCGTTTGCAGAATGCTGAGGCTCATCTCTGCATAAATCCAAAACAAATTTTTTAAATTTTTGATTTTCTGCTCTGCCCCTGAACTTTGAAAGTCTCTTTTCGCACCTTTGAAGTGCCGATTGCATTCGATCTTCCGCCAAAAGGGCTTCCGATAAACCGTTGCCGCCTGGAGTGGAATCCAGAACCTGTAAAGTGCTATCCTCCAAATCAAGCCCAATTTGAAGGTCGGATATTCGTGATTCGACAGCATCCGCCAGGAAATGTTCCAGTATGTTGCAAGTCAATCTTCCCAGAGATCGTTGATCATTCTCCTCATTTTCCTCGAATTTTATCGACTTGAAGCGCCACTGCCACCCAAGCGTTCGGTATGAAAAGTCAAACAAGAACGGAGGGTTTTCGCCTCGATCTTTAGCTTCTTTGAATCGCCTCTTGACATCATCAAGTGATACAGTTCGAGTACGCTCTTCATCGCTGAGGTCGATTTCCTTATAGCCCTGAAATCGCCTGCTATAGGTCCATATGCCAAATTCCAGGACTCCTTTCTTAGGAAGTTTTAAATGATCTGCGGAATTCATGCTGGATTTGTACAGGTCGAAATTCTCATCCCATAATCCGCGAGTAATGATATTTCGTTTTTCTTGTTTCAATTCAACTGTCTTTATCGCCTTTAGCCATTTTCCCAGTATGACATCGCTATCCTGATGCTCCCATTGTGCAATTTTCCACTGTCCTTCATAGCCCACGACACGGTATCTTTTCAGGTCATGACCCAGGTAAACAGCTTCAGGATGTGCGTCTCGAAATATGGCGATGTCATCTATTCTTGCCACTTCATTGCCGTTTTCTTTCAGGACCACCTTCCCTTCGCTTGCACTGGCTCTAAATCCTTTGTGAACCCACGCGCGTTCGCTCGTGTCCACCAACGAGCCATATCTTTCTTCAAATCGTTCTTTCAAATCCGGGTATTTTGGAGTCTCGCCAAAATACGTTTTCAATGCATTATTAAAATCGGTCCAGCTTGCATCGCCCTTTTTCAGCGCCGCCATCCATTCAATATATGCAGCCAACATGTGCCGCCATTTTACCATCTCCAGGTGAAGGGGGATGGGAATTGTCTTTGTAAGATCCAACTTGAAAGCTTCTTGTGGGGCATCCAGAATGCTCCTGTCTCTAGGTTCCGATGATAAGCACATGATGACAAGGCCAGGACTATCGACTCTTCGCCCAACCCGCCCCATACGTTGAAGCATGTCAGCCTGACTTGGAGGTATTTCCTGGATTATGCAAACATCCAGGCCTTCAATATCCACTCCCAATTCAAGCGCGCTGGTTCCGATTAGTGTGATCCCTTTATCTCGATTGTTATTTAGCAGCTTTTCGACTTCTCGTCTTCTCTTGGGTGGCAGATCCGCATCATAGATAACCGCATCTCGCACCTTGTTTTCCTTCATCAATCTGAGTTTCAGTCTCTTGCTGCGGTACTTGCTCTGGGAAAAATAAATAGCATTAACATTATCTCCTAGGCCATTTTTGCTGCTCATAAATTTAGGGATATCCACCTTAACGTTCTCACAATCCAGGAGGAAGACCATGCGGAGCAGTCCGTCAGTTCGAGGATGTATCAATTCATCAGAAGCACTCGATACCGGTATAAGCTCAATCTCCTGATTGGTGGTGTCTTTGATATGCTTAAGATCCTCACAAGCTTGTACCGGCAGAAGCATTTTTGCGAAATCCTCAGCAGAACTTAAGGTGGCTGATGCGAGAAAAAAATAGGGCTTGGTTTCACCCAAAACCTCACAGGACAGATAGACTCTCTCTAAAAAGTAATGAACATTTGCGCCGAACACGCCATCATACATGTGAGCTTCGTCAAGAACAATGCATCTCAAATGTCTGAGAAAATCTTTATGCTTTTCGATGAGACTCCAATTGGCTTTATCAAGTGTAGCTATCCGAATTCGCGCCGCTTTGAAAAATTCGCTTTCTTCATGATCTGCCATTTTTTCATCGCGAGTGCTTCCCCAGCCAACGCCATGCCATATTGTCCATGGTAGGCTCTTGCTTCCAATTTTAATTGTTCCTCCGTAGAATATTGTGTCACCACCATCCGGAAAAATTAGCGAATCTGGCTCAGAGAGACGAACAAGTCTTTCTGCTTGGCCCCACATGAGAGCTTGAGTTGGAAAACATAAAATCGCATTCGCATCGGAATCTCTTATCAGATGGTCAAAAATCCATATCCAAAAACAGAGACTCTTTCCAGAACCTGTTCCTGAAGTAATGATAAAATTCCCATATCCGTCCTCAAAATACGCCTTGAGAAACTCGGCCTGATGTGGAAATAGACCATTTATTTTTACTTTGGGTTCATATTTCAAAAGAAGCTTATTAATGGTTCGATCAAGATTGCACGAAGATACAGGAATTCTTTGCGTAAAAGGTGTGAAGATACGAATCGCTTTTGGGTATATTATGCTATCAAACGATTTTATTACATTTTTTGCAACTATTCCTACATCTTTCGCCATAAAATCATCAATCTCTCGTTGGCCGAATTATTTCTAGTGCTTAATTCTTCAAGGGTATATAAGAAATAATTCCTTGAATTGAATCATTCTTCTTCAGACTTTTGATCAAAGAAGCTGCCAGTAGACCAGCACATTCAGCGCTGTCAGAGGCACTCCCACGCGGGCAAATTCCAGGAAGGTGAGCGTCTCTCCGCTCTTCTCGGCATTCTGGATGATTATCACATTGCTCGCCGCGCCCAGTATGAAGAGGTTTCCGGCGATGGTGCTTCCTGCAGCCAGGGCCATGAGCGCCTGGGAGGATGGATTGACCAGCAACGGCTGGCAGAGCGCCACCAGGGGCACATTGGAGATGAGCTGGCTGGCCAGGACGCTGAAGACGAGAATGGTGGAAATGGATGTAAAGTCGGCATTGAATCCAGCCAGAAGAGACTGGAAAGAGCCCGAATTCCAGACCGCATCCATGAGAACGAACATGGCGGCAAAGAAGATGAGGGTGCACCAGTCGATGCCCCTCAGGACCTCGCCTCTCTTGCTGCTGAAGAGAAGGATAGGCAGCGCAGAGGCTAGAGCGATATAGGTCAGACGAAACTCGCTGCCAAGGCCCAGGAAGACCGCTGCCATCTTTGCAAGGATCATCACGAACAGAAGAACAAAAGAGATGCGCGAGAGCCTGGCCAATGCCGGATCAGTGATCTCCTCCTGGCAAATCTCCAGCGTCCTTTTGACAAACTGATCTCTGTAGAATATTCTCAGCAGCAGATAGGCGAGAAGGAGGTTGGCTACCGTGGGCAGCAGCAGATAATGCAGAAAAACGATAAAGGGATTGGAAAGGTCGGCATTGACGGCTATGAGCAGATTCTGCGGATTGCCGATGGGGCTCAGGGCGCTTCCTGTGGTCACGGCAAAGGCCAGAGCCAGGAGCAAAAGTTTGGCTTCTATCTTGAGCGTCCGGGCGAAGTAGAGCATGAGCGGCGTGCCGATGATGGCCAGAGTATCATTCATGAGCAGAGCGGAAAGAAAGCCCATGATAAAGAGAATGAAGAAAAGAAGCTGATTGAGGTTTTGAGCCCGGCTGAAGAGCCGATTGAAGAGGAAGAGGAGATAGCCGCTCCTCTGCATGGATTCGCCGATAATGAACATCGCTCCTAGAAAAATCATCACGTCCAGGTTTATAGCCTTCAGGGCGTCCTCAGGAGAGATCTGGCCGGTGAAAAGAACCATCAGTGCGCCTAATGCCATGATCTGCCAAATGGCAAGGTTATTCTTGCCTATCTGCCTGACAGCGATGAGGACCAGAACAGCAGCCAGCGTCAGGAGGGAGATATTGGCATTACTCAGAGCTTCGATCATCGCTAGGATCCGGAATCTATGCAGATAGATTTATAGTTTTCCCAGAGTTTCCGGGAGCCCTTCACAGATGCCTTTGATGGCCAAAAATTATAATATTTATTGCTGACCGACATCCTTATAGCATGCTAAAATGTTACACGCTACCATACATCACATGGATTTGGAGGGAAACATGCTCGGCATTGATGATCCTTGGATTTGGGGCGTCTACCTTCTTTGCATCTTCAGCACACTGTTGTGCCTGGTTTACGGTTTAGTAAACTGGAACAAAGAAGGAGAACAGGAGGCTTTAGAGGAAAAAGAGGAAGAAGCCTGGGAAGAGAGTGAGGAAGAGATGCAGCAAAAAGAGCTGGGAATGTGATTCTCTATGAATCTTCTTCTTCTTAATATTATCATTTTAATTTATCTTCTTGCCACTCTCTATCTGGGCTACAGAGGCTGGAAATCAACCAAGGACTCAGAGGGCTACCTGGTGGCCGGAAGAAAGACCCATCCCTACATCATGGCCATGAGCTACGGTGCCACCTTCATCAGCACCTCAGCCATCGTCGGATTCGGTGGCAACGCCGGCCTCTTCGGCATGGGCCTGCTATGGCTGACATTCCTGAACATCTTCGTGGGCATCTTCATAGCCTTCATCCTCTATGGCAAGCGAACCCGCAAGATCGGCCACAATCTCAATGCCATGACCTTCCCTGAGCTTCTGGGAAAGAGGTTCGACAGCCGGTTCATCCAGTATTTCAGCGGCATTGTGATATTTCTCGGGATGCCTCTTTATGCTTCGGTGGTTCTTATTGGGGCGGCCCGATTTATGGAGACAACTCTTGCCATCGACTTTGATGTGGCGCTTCTCGTCTACTCGGTAATAATAGCCGCATATGTGATCTGGGGCGGCCTGCGCGGGGTCATGTACACCGATGCCATGCAGGGGACCATCATGTTTGTGGGCATGGTCTTCTTGCTCTTCATGACCTATTCCCATCTGAGTGGAATCGTTCCTGCCCATCAGGCTCTCACAGATATGGCGAATCTGGTTCCTGCCAAGCTTGCCGCCCTTGGGCATGCCGGCTGGACGGCAATGCCGGTACTGGGGAGCACCTGGTGGTGGACGCTGGTCTCCACGATAGTGCTGGGCGTCGGGATAGGGGTTCTGGCGATGCCCCAACTCGTAGTGCGATTCATGACCGTCAAGTCCAACCGGGAGCTTAACCGGGGAGTTCTGATCGGCGGCATATTCATATTAATGATGACTGGCGTAGCATTCACTGTGGGCGCTCTATCCAACGTCTACTTTATGCAAAAGCTGGGAAACATATCCATTAATGTTGCTGCGGGCAACGCTGACAGCATAATTCCCATCTACATCAACGCTGCCACTCCGGAGTGGTTTGTCTACCTGTTCATGCTCACTCTTCTTGCGGCAGCCATGTCTACCTCAAGCTCTCAGTTCCATACCCAGGGAAGCGCCATCGGCAGGGATATTTATGAGACGCTAACCCATAAAAAAGGAGGCAAGTCGATACTGGTCACCAGGATGGGGATAATTGCTGCCATGATCATCGCCGTAACCCTTGGCTATATCCTGCCGGAAAACATCATCGCCCGCGGCACGGCCATCTTCTTCGGCCTGTGCGCAGCTGCCTTCCTGCCCATGTACACCAGTGCACTCTACTGGAAGCGAGCCACCAAAGCCGGTGCCATCGCCGGACTTATCACCGGCACTGCCGTGACCGTATTCTGGTATCTATTCATCCATAAAGCCGAGGCAGTGCCACTGGGGATCTGCAAGATGCTCTTTGGCAGGGATGTGCTGATAGCATCCATGCCCTGGCCGGTGGTAGATCCGATATTAGTAGCTCTGCCGATGGCGATCCTTGCAACGGTTATCGTGAGCCTGATGACAAAAGGTCCAAGAGACAAACACCTGGCGGAATGCTTCCGAGGTGTTAAATAAAATCCTTTTTCTGTTTTTGCTTTTTTCATTGCTTCTGAACAGAAAAGCTAAAAGCTTATGGCATAATGCAGATCTATTGGAGATGAGATAGGATGAAGCTGATCGCGGCGGTAGCCGTCTTAATCATGCTCATATTGGCCGCGGCTCCCGCCTTCGGCGAGATGACCGATTACCAGAAAGGAGTGGCCAATGGGCTGAAGATCGGACTGTTTATGGGCGAATATCATGGGAGAGGCCAATACGTAACTGAGGCTGCCGGGCAATTCAATACATATCTGGAAAATTATAATAAGTTCCTTTGGGAGGCCTTTGGCAATAATCAGGCCTTGATGAATGAGTTCATGCTCTCGCCCATCGCCGTTGGGCTGAAGTCCACAAGCACCGGAGTATTGAAGCCTGATGCCAGCGGAAGAATTCTTGGCTATCCTGCGGATTCCTATTACACCTGGATTGGCGCAGTACCTGGAACAACGCCGCAAAATCCAGGGGATTCGCTTCCCGGGGTATAGATGAAGAGGGATTCTTGAAAAGGCAATCTTCCCGTCCTGCTGCCGGGAATTTGCCATTAATTTTGGGTGAAAATACAACCTGGCTATCCCAAAGTTTGATATCCTGCCAGGGATAATGGCAGATTGATTCATGCCGCTTGATATGCCTCTGCCAATTCACCTGGATCGGAAAAACTGGACACTCTTCTTCACTATAGCTCTGGTTCTCCTGCTCTCTTACTACATCTGGCCGCTTCTCGATGGCCTTGTTCTGGGACTCGTCTTCGCCTACGTGGGCAGGCCGGTGCGAGATCTGTTCGGAAGAAACAGGCGCATTGGTTCCCTGGGAGCCATCGTCTGCATTGTCGTTCCCCTATCTGCAATCTTTGCCGCAGGAGTCATCGAGATGTCCAACCAGATCAGATGGCTGGAGAGCCATGAGAGTGTTATTGTATCTCTCATCTTTGAGCTGGTCTCCAAAGTTCATATTCCTCAGGCGATACTGGATGAGATATCTCGCGGGATGGCAAATATTATGGCAATGAGCTTTCATCTCCTGGCCAGCCTGCCGGTCTTCAGCTTGGGATCGACCATAACCCTGGGCATAATCAATTTCTTGATTGCTTTTTGCGTTTGCTACTTTTTATTGCTCGATGGAGAGCGTCTCAGCCAGGCAGTAAGGGCGTTTTTAAGTCTTGATGAGGGCAGCTTTGAGATGCGCTGTCTGGCGAGAATCGATAGCATCCTTTGCGGTATTTATATGGGCAGCATCTACACCGCCATAGTGGGAGGGATAACCTCTGTCGCCATCTTTTACATATTTGAGGTTCCCAGGCCCTTTGCCATGGCCAGCATAGTCTTTCTGGCGGGAATGGTTCCTTTTCTCACCTGGCTGGTCTTCATACCTACGGCGATAGGCCGGTATATCGAGATCGGCCCCCTGGATGCCGGGCTCTTCTTCCTGGCCGCCTCGATTCTTGTTCATGTCGCTGAGCTGGTCATCCGTCCTTACATCGTCTACACCAGGTCAAAGCTTCATCCACTGCTGGTTCTGCTTGCTTTTCTGGGCGGGGGTCTTGTCGCTGGAGTTGCCGGTTTCTTCCTTGCTCCGGCGATGATCGGAGTAGTGACCGGGATCTTTCGTGTGATGACAGAGGATCAGGCAAAGAGTTTGGCATGAGCATACCTGTCTGAGCAGATCTGCACAACCTTTATTTCCCATCACATAAACCACACCCCTATCATATTATGAGGAATGCTATGCGACTTTCCATGGATTTAGAGCTGCAGGATGTACCAGGTCAGCTTCTCCTGGCTCTGCAGCCCTTTAGGGACAATAAAGCCAACATCATCAGCGTGGTTCATCACAGGGACAGAAAGACACCGCGCGGCATGATTCCGGTTCGCTTCGTGGTCGAGATGGACCGCAGCAAGATCGATTCCGTCAATGCCAAGCTCAAGGAGAGCGGCATCTCAGTGGTCAGATCAGGCGAGGACCGCCTCATTGAGGCGGTCTCTGTAGTGCTGGTAGGCCACGTTCTGCACAGCGATCTCGGAGATACCGTAAACCGCATCGATTCCACAGGATTTGCCGAGGTAATGGATGTCTCTTTGACCATGACCGGAGTGGAGGAGCCATCCTCCGCATATCTCAAGATCCGCGCTACCGGCAAGGCCGAGATCCAGAAGGCACTGGCCATCCTGCGAGAAGTAGGGGCTGAAAAGAAGCTGCTTGTCATTGAACCGATAGAAGCGGAGGCGCTCTGAATATGAGGGATATCAAGATCTCCCTGGTGGGCTACGGTATCGTCGGCCACGGCGTAGTCGATGTGCTCAGCCGAAAGAAGAAGATGCTCAGGGATATGGGTCTAAATGCTAAGCTGATCAGCGTCACCGACCACACCGGAACGGTAATCGCTGAAGATGGTGTGGATGCGGAGAAGATCTTGGCAGAGAAGACCCTGGCAAATCTGGCCACCAGCAGCATGAAGGGCAAAGAGGCCATATCCGCCATCGACTCTGACCTGGTTATAGAGGTCACTCCCACCAACATCGTACACGGCCAGCCTGGTCTCGGTCACATGGAAGCGGCCCTCTCCAGCGGCAAGCACGTCGTTACCTCCAACAAGGGACCGCTGGTGGTCTCCTACAGCCGCTTGAAGAAGCTGGCTGAGGACAACGGCGTGATGATGAAGTTCGAGGCCACAGTGGGCGGCACCATGCCCCTCATCAGCCTGGTGGAACGCACTCTGGTTGGCAATACCATCTTCGGCATCCGTGGGATATTCAACGGCACCTGCAACTACATCCTCACCCGCATGACCGAAGAAGGCATACCCTACACCCATGCTCTGAGCGAGGCCCAGGATATGGGAATCGCCGAGGCCGACCCGAGCTATGATGTTGAGGGAGTGGACACGGCAGGAAAGGTAGTGATCCTGGCCAATTCGCTATTCGACATGAACGTTAAATACAGCGATGTGGATGTCACCGGCATTACCGGGGTCACGCCCGAAGCCCTGGCCCTGGCCAAGAAACGCGGATATGCCATCAAGCTCATCGGCGATGTGCCTGCTCTTACAGTTCGGCCCACACTTGTCCCTCTGGGAAGCCCCATAGCGGTCTCCGGAACACTGAACTCCGCAGCGATCTATACCGATCTATCCGGGACCATAACCGTAACCGGTCTTGGTGCCGGGTCCATCGAGACGGCTTCCGCCATTCTGACCGACATCATAAGCATCTACCGGACGAAACGCATTGACGCCATATTCTAAATGACCAGCTTTCTTGCCTTTGCAGAGCTCTGTCAGAAGGTCGAGGCGACAGCAGGCTCACTTGAGAAGATCAACCTAGTCGCAGCATTCCTTTCGAGCCTGGATGAGCCTGAGCTGTCAGTCGCCTGCAGCTATGTAATGGGCACCATCTTTCCCCCCAGCCAGAGCCTGGCGATGGGTGTGGGGCCAAGCATACTCTACGAGGCCCTTTCGAAAGCCTGCGGCTGCTCGACCGAGCAGATCGGAGAGATGCTGCGGGCCACCGGCGATCCGGGATTGGTTGCCGCAGGCGTTGTGGAGAAAAGAAGGCCCATCGGATTTGCCGCCTTTCAGGAATCCCGGCCGCTCTCCATCGCCGACGTTTCTGAAAGATTTATGGCAGTAGCTCGCGCTTCCGGCAAGAAGAGCCAGGATATCAAGGTCAAGAACCTGCAATATCTCTTCAGCCTGGCCAGCCCCTTGGAGGCGAGATACATCGCCCGCCTGGCTATCGAGGACATGAGAATAGGCATTGGCGAAGGAGGCATGCGCGATGCCATCGCCCTGGCGTTCCACGAGATAGGGGCGGACGCTGAGAGGGTCGAGCAGGCCTACAACCTCACCAACGATATGGGACTGGTAGCGGTCAATGCCAGGCGGGGCACTCTGGCAGAATTATCTATCATGATCCATCGGCCCATCAAGATGATGCTCGCTCAGCTTGGCGAGAGCATCGCTTCCGCGTTAGGGGAGATCGGCACCGCAGCCATCGAATGGAAGTATGATGGTGCTCGGGTGCAGATTCATAAAGATGCAGATCATGTGTGGATCTTTTCCCGCAGGCTGGAGAACGTGACGGCATCTTTACCTGAGATCGTCCAGACTGCTAAAGAGATCAGGGCCCAGAGCGCCATACTGGACGGGGAAGCAGTGGCCATAGGCAAGGACGGCCGGCCAATGGCTTTCCAGGACATCCTGAAAAGATTCCGCAGAAAATACAATGTTGAAAAGCTTGCCGCCAGGATACCATTGCGGCTCTTTCTCTTCGATCTTATCTATCTTGATGGCAGGAGCGTAACCGATCTGCCCCTTAGAGAGAGACGAGATCTCCTGGAAAAGATTGCCGATCCGGGCATTCTCGCAGATCAGGTTGTCTCGGCAAGCAAAGAAGCTGCTGAGGAGATCTACCGTCAGGCCTTAGCCGCAGGACACGAAGGGATTATCCTGAAGAATCCCGCCTCGGTCTACGCGCCGGGAAAGAGAGGAAAGAACTGGCTGAAGATCAAGCCGGTCATGGAGACGCTCGATCTGGTAGTAATAGGGGCAAAGTGGGGCGAGGGCCGCAGAGCGAGCCTGCTGGGATCCTATCGACTGGGATGCCAGGATGCTGCCACCGGCAATCTCCTGGATATGGGCTTTGTGGCTACGGGATTTACTGATGAGTCTCTGGCTGAGCTGACAGAGATGTTCAGGGAGCTGATTGTTCTGGAAAAGGGCATGGAAGTGGAGATCAAGCCAGCGGTGATCTTCGAGGTGGCCTACGAGGAGATCCAAAAGAGTCCCAACTACTCATCCGGATATGCTCTTCGTTTTCCCAGGATGGTTGCCGTGAGATACGACAAGTCTCTGGAGGAGGCGGACAGTCTGGAGCGGGTGGTCTCCCTCTACAGGGGTCAGAGGGGCAGGGTAATTCCATAGGAGGGGATAATAGATGATTACTAAAATGTTAAGAGAGTTGAACGGCGAAGAGCTAGGAGCCCTTCTCTCTAGGGATGTGGGCATCTCCGAGGTGCTCGCTGCGGTCAACGAAATCATTTTGGAAGTGGAAAATAAAGGAGACGAGGCTCTCTTCGCGCTGACAGAGAAGTTTGAGGGCGCTGCCCTTGACGATCTGATGGTAAGCGAGGAGGAGATTGAGGCCGCTTATGACCTGGTGGATGATAGGCTTTTGGAGGCTCTCTCTGCGGCTGCCGATAACATCTACCAGTTCCACAGGATGCAAAAGGAGCGACAATTGTGGATGGCCGAGATTGCTCCTGGCGTTACTGTGGGCCAGAAGACCGTGCCCATTGAATCCGTAGGCGCCTATGTTCCCGGCGGAAGGGCATCTTACCCCAGCTCTGCGTTGATGAATATAATCCCAGCTAAGGTGGCCGGGGTCTCCAGGATAGTAGTATGCACCCCACCCAAAGCGGACGGCACCATAACCCCTCTGACACTGGTCGCTGCCGACACCGCGGGAGCGGATGAGATCTACAAGCTTGGCGGGGCTCAGGCGATAGCTGCCATGGGCCTGGGAACGGAGAGCCTGCCCAGAGTGCAGAAGGTCGTGGGGCCGGGAAATGTCTATGTCACTGCGGCCAAGATGATTCTCAGAGGCAGCGTGGAGATCGACTTTCCCGCCGGTCCGAGCGAGGTTCTCATCCTGGCAGACCGGAGCGCAGATCCGGGAGCAATCGCCGCAGACATGATCGCCCAGGGCGAGCATGATCCCAGGTCCATATCCGTGCTGGTGGCGCTCGACGACCTGCTGGCCAGCGCAGTGATAGAGGAGCTGAGCATTCAGGCCCCGGCGGCAGCCCGCAGTGAGATAATTGAGCAGAGCCTGGAGCACAGCGCGGTGCTCGTAGCCGACGACATGGATCAGGCGGTGGACTTCTGCAATGCCTTTGCGCCCGAGCACCTGGAGATCATCACCAGGGATCCCATGGATGTCTTCAGGCACATTCAGAACGCGGGAAGCGTTTTCCTGGGCAAGTTCACGCCCGTTGCCGCAGGAGACTATGCCAGCGGCACCAATCACGTGCTTCCCACCACCGGTTATGCCGGGACCTTTTCGGGACTGAATGTAGACCACTTCACCAAGAAGATCTCCGTGCAGATGATAACCGATGAGGGGCTGCTGGGGCTCGAGGATACTATTATCACTCTGGCGGAAGCGGAAGGCCTGAAGGCGCATGCCGAATCGGTGAGAAGAAGGCTGGAGCCGAAGGTCTGAGGAAGGATTTCGCGTCTATTGGCAAGAGGAGGGCGGATCTGCTCCTTTTGCCCAAAAGTCCATCTTTTTGAACTCTTCAACTTCATCCGGTGTCAGGAACTCAAACCATTCGACCGGCTTTACTTTCAAAACGGATCTGCCGCATCGTTCGGCTTTTTCTGTTAAAATCCAGTGATCTCTTTTAACCGACGAACAGAACCGTACACCTTTGCCGCTTGACCACCCCAGCTATTTAGCAATTCGTATACGCCGGACCCTGGCTTTTTGTCTATCACTCGATAAAGTTCATGATCGGTATCAAGCTTTTCCCGGATTCTGGCATCTCGCACGGCTCGCATCCTGTCCTGCTCTGATATTGCTGAGTCTGTTCCCTGCATTCTTCCTTCATATTGGCTATGGTACTTTAGTCATTTTCGCCAGTCCATTGCATAGGAAGACCTAAGTGTCCGCTAGTTGCCCGCATGTTTGCGGCCGATCAAGGAGGTATTTCTTTGGGCAACTTTGCGGCGAAGCCATTGAATCATCCGTCGAAAGCTGATTTTTCTCTACAGCGCCTACTTAATGGGATGCTCAGTAAGTTATGGTTGGCAACTTCCCAATAATTTCTGATTTCCAGTATGGACATTTCGGAGGACAAACTATTAGAATTTTTTTACAAATAGGGTCATCATTGTCTCGCCAATAGTGCATCAGATATCCATTAGAGGAGTCCGAAGCCTCAACGACCACAACATCGAAGTTGCCCTTGTTGCCTTTTCCACTCGTGATCAATGAAGGGCCTGACAGGACATTATTTCCAATACAGATTGGCCTTTTCTCAGGAGAACGTATTGGATTCCATGGCTTTTTGGGATCATTGTTATCTCGGTACCAATGTCTTAACTGGCCAAAATTATCACGGTACATCACTTCAAAGTTCTTGGTTCCATTGTCTAGGTCACTCTGAATTAATACAGGATCCGAGGCTATGTTCTCTCCAAAAGGTTTTCCAACTTCCTGCCACATTTGAAAGCCAACTGGTATCCACAGTAACCTGATTTTAGAATTGCTATCGCAATAAACGATTTCATAGTTGCCATATGTGCTATAGATCATTGAGGGACCCGAAGCAACGTCTACCCCAAAAGAGGAAAGTCCCGGCTTCCACTTAGGACAAGCAGAAGGGCAAGAAGCTTTATCGCCCCACCATTGCTGTAGCACATCAGGCTGATATTTCTGCTTTTCAAGCATGCTGACGCCCCAAAATACAACCTCGATGTTGCGGTTGTTCGGGTTTTCAACAATCGCGGGTTTTGATTTGACATTTTCAGCAAATTTATCTCCTTGTTGCCACTGCCAATCTTGGCCTTCTTTAAAAATAGGATTGCACCAGTAATGTCTTAAAACATTTCCTTTTTCACGAACCACAACCTCTAAGCGGCCATCAGTTTTCGGTTCACTGCTCTGAATCAACGCGGGAGCCGATGTGACATCATTTCCGAAGAGATCTTTCATTTCCCAAGGTGCACCAGCCGTCTTATTATTTTTCCAATAGCACCTTAGCTGGATGCCATAACGCCTCGATGCAAATTCCGGGACAATGACTACAAAGTCTCCATTTGTGCATTTAGTCAGAGCAGGAGCATAAACCTCTTGGAGCATAATAATAATAAGAATTGTTACTATTTATATTTTCTGCATTTAATGTCGAATGTGTATGTACGGCATCGAGAAAAAGAGCCATGAGATGGTAGATCATGCAAGCAGATCCAGATGCAAAAACTTGGTATGTACGCCCCAGAGCGGATTTTGAAACTGCAAGGAAAGCCCATGAGCTTTGTTGTCTACGAGATCCTATTGATGCTATGAACGAAGGCCCGGTGGACGGCACTGAGGCTGCCTGAGAGGGCGCGGAGACGATGATGGCGGCAAGGCCGGATGTGCTCGAAAGCGTGAGGACGGGACGAGATCTAATGAAGAGCTGTCAAAAGAAAACGTTCTATCGCTCACTCATATCCAAAAAAATCTTCAGATACATTTTTTTAGCTCCGCTTCTGACCATTTCCTCCATCGCCAGGCTGGAGTCCTCGGGCTGCAGGTTCACCCCGGCGATGGCGTCATTCAGAATGTGAACGTCCAGTCCCATCTTGAGGGCATCCAGTGCGGAATACTTCACGCAATAATCGGTAGCCAGCCCGCCGATGTAAATCCGGGCAACTCCAAGGCCCTTCAGCAAGTCCGCCAACAAGATTTCGCTAGAGTCCGTGGCCTGGAAGGCCGAATAGCTGTCCTCCTCCGGGTCCATGCCCTTGGACATTACCAGTACTCCCTCGGGAAGCTTTAGCTCAGGATGAAACTGGGCGCCAAAGCTATCCTGAACGCAATGGACCGGCCAGACTCCGCCGAATTGCTGGAAATGCCTGGTGATTTCGGGATGCCAGTCCCGGGTCACAATGACCGGCAATCTTTCCTTGGTAAAAAAATCGATGTACCTGTTAAGAACGGGGATGATCCGGCTACCATCGCGGATGCCCAGAGCGCCGCCTGGGCAGAAGTCGTTTTGTACATCAACCACAAGGAGTGCTTTACTCGACCTTGATGAATCCATATTCAAAACATCCGCATGAGACTGTTAATGCCTTCGCTATCCTTGTTTCTTTATATCAGCTTTTCTTTTTCGTAAGATGGATGAGCATTCCTAGTAACCTGCTAAATCCCTATTAAATCTGAGTATCAGTAGATGATTCTTCTTTTTCTGCCATTGAGATGTTAAATCTGCTTAGCTATATTTTTTTCCATCGCTTTCTCGATAGCATCCGCTCATCCTAGATAATATTTGCTTTTTTTCAGTGTGCAGAACGGATATAGGTTAATAGCAAATGCCTCCGCCATCATCTTAATGCCAGCTCTCTGAACAGTAGTGACAAGAACTCTTCCCGAATTGAATACTCGTTTGAGAACCCCATATGGACGTTCGCCAGGTGCTCTCAGTTTGATTATAATCGAGTAGATCAGGGTAGCCGAGAAATTCCATAAATGAGAAACGATCGGATATCTGTCGATCAGCTTCAAGATCGCTCAGGCCATACCATTGCTGAAGTATAAGAATCCTGAACATAGCAATGGCGTCGAAGTTGGGCCGTCCACCTCTATCGGTTTTATTTTTTATACATTTCATCGAGAAGCTTCCGGATTGGAGTCCAATCGAGCAGATTGGATATCTGTAGTAGCCGATTTTCAGGCATTTTCTTTTTCTCTTTTCCTGTTTTAATGCCCATCCTACAAAAGAATTCATAACAATCTATAGTATAATTAGTATATATACAATCCGATACTTTTTAGAGGCGATAGTTTATAGGAACCCTCGCGCAGCAATTTATATATTATGTAATAACAATAGGCCACTGGATATTATGGATATCATCATGCGTGCGGCGATAGAAGAAGCCCTTAAGGGATTGAAAGAGGGTGGAGTTCCCATAGGCGCTGTATTGGTCGAGGACGGTAAGATAATAGGAAGAGGACGAAACAAGAGAGTGCAACAGGGAGATCAACTCATGCATGCGGAGATTGATTGTCTCCGCAATGCCAGGCTCACGGGCGGCTACCACAATACGATCCTATATTCCACGCTCATGCCCTGCTATCTTTGTGCCGGGGCGATCGTCCAGTTCGGCATAAAAAAGGTCGTAGTTGGAGAATCCAATAGCGCACCAGAAGCCAGTGATTTCATGGAATCTCATGGTATAGAGGTGGTAAACTTAGACATGAAGGAGTGCAGGGAACTGATGGAGAGATATATAAGCGAGAATCGAACGCTTTGGAATGAGTTCCTATCAGAGCTAAATCCTGATCTTCTGATGCCATCTGGTGTTAAGTCAAAATCGTTAAGTGATAATACTAGTGCATATCCATAAAGGCACTGGACAAAGTCCAGGCGTTGTCTATAGCTGGCTTAACGAGAATTATATTAAAAAAGCAAGGGCAACGGAAAAGAGTCCTCCACAAAGCCAATGACGCCTATCCTCTCTAGATTTGTAAAAAAACAATAATCACAGATGCATATACGAAGCGGTTATTTTTCATTTATCTAAAAATATATTGAGTCTGAATGAATTTATATCCTTAGAGATCGTAATGTGTTAATATGCAAATGAGTTTAGAAAAGGATTCTTCGATAAAATGAATAATTCTATCAAGATCGTTGGTGTATGAAATTCGCTTCAGCATGTAAATGGTGATCTCATGATAATTTTTAAAATGCCCTCAATGGAAAAGTCGGAGTATGACACGCTAATAAATGAGGAGTACATTTGTCGCATAGCCTTCAAAGGAGAAAGTCATCCTTATATCGCTCCATTCTTATACATCTTCGATGGCAAATTCATGTACTTTCTATCCACAAAGTATGGGAAAAAAATACAGCACTTCAAACAAAATCCTTCTGTAACGGTTGAGGTTGAAAAGTATACTCCCGACCTCTCCAATTTTGCCTTTGTCGCCTTATCGGGTCGCCTTGAAGAGGTGCAAGATCAAGGAATCAAGAACATTGTAAGGCAGAAGTTCGTGGAAATGATTAAAAAGAAAAATCTATCATCAAATGTGCTATCTGCTTTGGGGCATTCACCAGATGAGCCATTTGATGTTTTGCTTACCGAGGAGCGCAACAGTGTCTGGAAGTTGGCAGGTGTCAATGTTGGGGATATATTGGGTTTGAAGCATTCAGGAGGACCATAACGTTTTATCACAACTTGGATTTGCCAGATAGGGGTCCTTGCCTTGCCATATCCGTTGCTTATTCATTTCTTTCCTAATTTGGCAGCAATAGATGCCACATGCTTCCCCTGGAATCTCGCCGCTGCCAACTCGTTTTCGCTTGGCATGCGCTCTCCCTTTTGGCCAGCTATCGTTGTGGCTCCATAAGGCGTTCCTCCCGTTATCTCATCAATGCGCAGCTGGCCTTTGAAGGTATATGGAAGACCGACCACAATCATTCCCAGATGGAGCATAGTCGTATGCACGCTGAGAAGGGCGGCCTCTTGTCCGCCGTGCTGCGAGCCAGAGCTGGTAAAGGCGCTGCCTACCTTTCCCACCAAGGCGCCATCTCTCCACAGCTTTCCCAGAGAATTGAGGAAATACTGCATCTGAGCGCACATATTGCCCAAATATGTGGGCGCGCCGAGAATAATTGCGTCAGCTTCTATCAGGCTATCCTGGGTGCAGATGGGGATTTCTTTGAATGATTTCTGAAATTCGGAGATGGCCCTTTGCTTAATATCCTCCTCTGTCAGTATCTCCGGAATGCGCATCAGAAATACTGTTGCACCTTCGCCTTTTGCTCCCTGCATAATAGCTTCAGCCAGGCGATTAGTATGTCCTAGCATTGAGTAATGTGCTATCAAGACATTCATAAATTAACCTCTCAGATGGTGTTATGAGACTACCTCATCTTTGACTCTACTTTCTCCTCCCTGAGCCTGCATAGGTTCTCAGCACCACGCACATAGAACCAATAGTGAACGATTATCAGAAGACCCCATCCTACGGGCGAATAATATATAGCCCAGGACGGATCAATCTTAATTGTACCTATCATATTCAATGCCAGCCAGATAATGTTCACCGCCAGATAAATGACTATGTGAAGCTGAAACAGCTTCATCTGGTCCGAGACAGTTGCCTCTCGGAAAAGCCTCTTGTAATCATCGAGTGTTCCGGCCATAATTTCCACCTTTTAATACAATATAGTACCTTAGCAAGATTTATATCTTTGGGATACTAAGCGAGATATTAATAGTAGAATTAAGTTTATTTGAGAACTTTCCCTGTAGAGGGATGGAATTGGAGAGCTCTTGTAGTCACAAAAATAGGGATTATCCCAGAGCCTCTGATAAATTTTATCTGTATTCTCTCATAATTTGGTGAGCAATGGATGTGCTCATCTCTTTGTCTTTTATTTCAAGCATTATGTCGAAGTCCAGTCCCTCTGTGTCTTCAATGAACTTCTTGAAGTTGTTCGCATCAATGGACCTTGCATGCTTTCCAGCCTTCTGCCCCGGAGCCTGGCTGCTGTAGTCCACCATGGCAATTCCGTCAGAATCGCGCCATGTCTTATTTATCTCTTCGAGTGCCTCTCTAAGGGTTTCTCCACTAGGGTGGCATTCATGATGAAGTGTATCGAAAACTATTGGAATTTTGGTGATAATATTAATTTTCAGACAATCACTAATACTATAAAGCCTATCATCATTCTCAATCACAAGTCTTCTTTTTACGGCTAATGGAAGCCTTTTGTAATTGGAGATGAATCGAGAAGATGCAGCCTTCTTATCTCCATAGACGCCGCCCACATGAATCTGAATTTTTGCACTTGGGTCCAGATCCATGGCACCCAGCAGCTTGCCATGATATTCAAGCTCTGCGATGCATCTTTCCACAATCTTCTGGTCTGGAGAATTGAGCACAATAAACTGGTCCGGGTGCATGGATATTCTAAATTCATTATCTCTTATGAATTGCCCCAGATCCGCCAGGCGGGCTGCAAAATAATGTGTCCAGTCAAATTTGCAGATAGGATGCGATGCGAATGGAACAATGTCCGAGCTTATGCGAAAGAACAGGAAATCGTTATCCAGATTATATTGCAGGATCTTTTCCAGGCAATCCAGGTTTTTGGTGACAGTCTTGATGAGCCTCTCCTCCGAATAAGATGCGAGACGAAAGGTATGACTGGGCGTGCATCCCAAGCCCAAGGCGATGGTAGGATATCCGATCTTCATGATCTTCGAATCCCTCTGGCGGCCTCTCTTCCTTCAAAAAGCTCAGAGCCAGACCATTCGCATTGAGTGTCCCGGCACAGCTCAATAAGCTCCTCAGGAAAAGGCTCGAAAAGGGTCTGATTCCTCAAGTACTCCACCCTAAAACGAGCTATCCAGCTCTGCAATACGGCCAGAAGGGCACTGAAAGGAAGTCTTCTCTCCTTAAATCGCTCTATGTTCCTGAGAAAATTGGCCTTTTCGTCAATAGACAGCTCCTCGGAGAAGTATCCAAGAGAATGATTGAGCACATTTGCTTTGGAGGTATATCGGGGAGGCCTCTTGAGGGCTTCCCCCAGATGCATTCGATACAATCGGGCTTGATCCGCAAAATTCTGGCTCTCTCGGTTGGCCACTATATTTCCCAAGATCTTGACCTCCTTCTGGCTATGAGCGGCAAGAAGCAGCTTATTTTCGGTATGGAATTGGATTAGATCCGAGACCGTTCCGTGTTTCTGCATTTCTCTGAAGCTGGCCAGAGCATAAAGCTTGGTCAGGAAGTGCTCTCTGATGTTGAAATTTCGGAGCCTGCCTTCGTCCTCGATTGCCAGATCGGGAAAGGTCTTGACCACGGCTCCTCCGAAGAAGCCCGCCGTCTTGGATACGGCTGTTGACTTTGCAGAGCCTGAATAGACCTTGATATCCTTCATGCCGCAGGAAGGAGAGCGGTACTTGAGGATGAATCCGTCCACCTCCTGCAAAGAAGCCAGGAAACTGCTTGAAAAGTCCCTCATTTTGTCAGTTACATCCAGGCCAGTGGCCGGCTGGACCAGCCTATGTTCTCCATTAATCGATACGATCCTTATGGAGTCTCTGGGCACTCCCAGGCCTATCTCCATCTCCGCGCAGACCGGGAGGAAGTCCACATGAGGCTCTAACGCCTTGACAAAGTCGCTGGGAATCATGCTGCCGTCATATCGGCATTTAGCAAATTCGATGCACCTGCTCAACACCACCTTAGGCCTGGCGAATGATCTCATGAGGATATACTGTGGAGCCGCTCTCTATAATAATTGTCGCTGATTCGCAAGGGGTGTTTCTCAAATAACCTGAGGATTCGCTACGGCATCAGGCTTTCTTGTATCGATAGCACTCCTTACCCGAATTCATGAACGGAAATTTCCTGGACCATAAAAGATAAGTTAAATAGGCAAAAGAGGATAGTTGCTTAAGATGGTGTTGAGGAGATAGTCTAAGTTGCCATCGGAAAAAGAGTTTAAAAAAAGGGCGCAGTTACTGTATATTCAGCTGCATCAAGGCATCAGGACTGTATCAAGAAGAAAAATTGAGAAGGAACATATTCCCGGCATGACCAAGGCAGCCGGAATGGAAAAGGAGCTATCAGGACTGAGCAATGCAAATCTAGCTGGGGAGATAGAATTTCGTGCCGGAGTATATCAGAAATGGCACGATATTTACTGGGAAGAGTTCATCCCCTTTGCCCATGGAGTGAGGCTCTTCGCTCAGGTCTATAACGATGTTATGAAACCCAGGGATCCTTTTGAGTTCATGGATCTTCTGGCAAGAGGCGACATGCTGAGCCTGCAGAGGAACAGACTATTAGAAGAGATGGCAAAGCGGCTGCGGTCAGGAAGAGATGATGATCTGCAGGGCTTATTGGATGAATTCATGGATAAGTACGCCGGTACCTATAAAAGCGTTCTTTCCGCTCGTGAAGGCTTGATCGATCTTATCCAGGAAATGGCAAAAAATCCCTCTCCTCAGAAGAAGTACATGGACACAAGTTCTTCTGCAATTAGAGAAGAGTCCTTCCTGGCCAGTTTTCCGGAAGAGCAAAGAGCCAAAGCAGTTGAAATGCTCGATCTGGCCAGAGCCAGCTACCGTCTAAGGGATGACGATAATATCTATTTGGGGCAGATAGAAGCTAATGTATCCGAGGCGGAACAGGAGGGATTGAGACGGTTGGGGCTGAAATACAAGACCTCCCGAAAAGAGATCGTAAAGGCGCTGAAAGATCCGGGATATATTCCAAAGAAAGATAAAGATGGAGATAGCAGACCGGCCAAAGTTGCCCCCAGACAGTTGGTGGGCCAGCCTGCAAGCATGGGTATAGGCAGCGGTGCAGCCAGAGTGGTGAAAGACCCGGCCGATCTGTTCTCCTTCAAGGCGGGTGAGGTGCTGGTATGCGATGCAGTGGATCCAAATATGACCTTCGCAGTGCCGCTCTGCTCGACTATCGTGGAGAGGCGGGGCGGAATGCTGATTCACGGAGCCATCATTGCCCGGGAGTATGCCATTCCCTGCGTGACCGGCGTTCCAGAGGCGGTCGAGCTGATTGAGACCGGAGATATCTTGACCGTTGATGGCTACCAGGGCATAGTCACCATCGAGAAAAGAGCTCTTCAAAAAAATTAGCTACTGGTCTCCGGCCACTTCAAGATTTTTCCATGTTATTTATCTGCAGCTATATCATTGATTATCTGCAATGCAATCTCGTTTCTGCGAGAGAATGGTGGAGTCCATGGATCGTTATACTGCATCAATAGCGGCTCTCCCTCGGTCGAGATCCCCCGAACATCCAGCGTCTTGCTCAATAGATCCAGATTCTTTTCATAATTTCCCTCGGTCATGTAACCGGAGAATCTTATCGTAGCCAGCTTTCTTGGTTCAACTAATTGGATCTTGACATTGCTTGATGAAGGCCTGGGAATGCTATGGATATCGAATCGCTCCGGCATAATAAACGCCATGAATTGACCCTTTTCATTATTCATTGTCACCACAGGCGCAGTCATCTCGATCTTTTCACCCTTAGTGGTTTTTGTCTTGGCCGGTTGCGGCGCTGGCGTAACCACCGGTGCCGTCATCTCGATCTTTTCGCTCCTTTCGTTGTCTCCGGAGATGTATCTGAACAATGGGCTAAAGGCATCGTTCTGATTCTCTGCAACTGTGGTCGCCCAGATCTCCTCGGGATAGGCCCTGATTTCTACTCCATTCTCTAAGGTCTCCAGGACCTGGTAACTTGCTTCAGATACCGACATGGAAATAATCACCCCATAAAGCGTCCATAAGAATAAAAGCACAAAAAGGATGAGCCCAACCTGAATCGGCCATGATAATTTCATGAGAATACCTCGGATTCGCTTAGACTTAGCAATGAAGCTATGCGCTTTGAGGCAATCATAGTGATATTATAAAGAGTGTAAAGCAGAAAAAACTTTCGGAGAGAGGCTTTTCGTGAAGGTCTGGCTAATGCCCTGATTCACCGCGATTACCCCAGACTGGGGCTGTGCATGTGCAATGGCATGAGGAGGATTGAGATCTTCAATCCGGGCGGCTTTCCTGAAGGCGTCCGGCTGGATAACCTGCCGGTCACACCTCCGAGACCACGCAATCCCTCTCTTGCGGATGCCTTCAAGAGAGCCGGAATCATGGAACGCACCGCTAGAGGCATAGAGGGAAAGTAAACCGGGATTTCGTGCGGCTGGTAGTGGAGGAGAACCAGGCAAGCCGGACCTTCCGGCTGGATGATTTGCTTGTTTTGAATCACCTGTAGCATCCACCTACAGAAAGCTTGGCGAGAGGGCAAAGAAAATGCACGGAAAATGCACAGTACCAAATGTTAATGCACTTGTGCATTTCTGAGATGCTTTTTGGCTAAGCGTACTGCTGCCGCCATTGGTTCACAACTCACCTTCGGCGGGCCGGGATGCCTCGGGAATTTATTCAGGAGATCCGGGAGATCGCCTTCAAGATCGACATGCTGGGGCGGTACTGGCTGGATATTAACGACCCCCAAGATGGCCACATTCTGCGGGCTGCTCGCTGGGGCGGGCGATAAACAAATCAGCCTTCATCTGTTTGTTCTATAATAATCTGATTAATC
>MVRL01000147.1 GCA_002067705.1 Methanosaeta sp. PtaU1.Bin112 | reverse complement strand
GCGGCAGATGCCATCCTCATGGCCAAGAAGGACCAGATCACCATCAAGGCCCTGAACGAGTATCACAAGGAGGTCTACTACAATTGAAATTTGAATCGGGCCGGCATGCTGCCCGGCCCGATTCAAATTTCAGTTCGGCTATTTTCTAGTCGGACCGAAGCCTTTATCTGTGAGAATGAGACAGGAAAGGTGCTTGCGGGCCCGTGGTCTAGCTGGTTATGACGTCGCCTTGACATGGCGGAGGTCATGCGTTCGAATCGCGTCGGGCCCACTTGAGCCCAAGTAGCTCAGTTGGGAGAGCGTCAGACTGAAGATCTGAATGTCCCCGGTTCGAGTCCGGGTTTGGGCATAAAATTACCAAGCCATTTGTTCTTTGGCTGTCAGTTTTCAGTAAGTATATCACATCCTTTATTATCTTTTATAAGTTATATATTTGCACATTCAATTTTATAACTTCATTTTTTTTGGGTCAAGCAAAACGCTACTATTGCTGCCAGCTACATTGCGAACATTTCTCGGCTCAAGTCTATGTAAGATTGGTGTCCGAGACATGGAAAGACCGCTGTTCAATATGGAGGCTTTTAAAATTTGCTTTTTTAGAAGCGATATCTAAATAAATGTGAACTTGCCTCATCAACCCAAAAGAAGAAATCTTATGAGGGAATTAAACGGCATTAGCATTGGATGGACCTGGAAACGATCTATTGTATCGTTATCTTTCTAGAGATTGTTTTCGAAAGGAGTATGGATTTTATCACCCCGATCCAATGATCGAAGAATTCACATATGGTGAAGGTTCTGCTTTTTCAACTTTTATTTGGAACAATATAAATATAGGCAGTCGTATTTTTTTCCATGCGGTAATTGGCGGCGTAAGATATCTTACGGCTATGTACTACATTTCTGGTTTTTTTCCTGCAGCTATTGGTCGGCAAAACAATGAAATAAAAGATAAATATAAAAATCCACATTTACATCCAGAAAAATTCTCTGAATGGTGGGGTGGTATCTACTATCCTGGAGATCATTTTGAACTTAGTGTGATAAAAGCTTATGAGGCGGGATTACAACCTCCAAAATCAGATATAATATTAATTGGAGATCCAAAAAGATCTTATGACCTGCGAAAATCACCTATTGTACTTGATAAGAATATCTTATCCAGATTAGATTTAAACGGAAAGCCTATAAAATGGAACATTATTGATAAAAAAGGGAATTTTCTAAATGAAAACATGTGTATTAGATCCTGCTTGAGACCACCACGTGTACTATCTAAACCTGATGGTGACTTTTTAGAAAATATTATAATTAGAAGAATAAAAAGTATTAAGTTGGATAAAATGTTACTTAATTTCAAGCCTATAAACCAATCTGATGCATATCGAATGCAATTAATGTGCTCAAATGAAAAGGAAATTGAAGATTATATAGTAAATAATATTCGGATATTGGATAAGAATTTGACGTATCACGGTAGGCAGATTCGCTTACAAGATGGAAGCATTATAGATGTTCTAGCAGAAGATAATAAAAGGAGACCTGTCATAATAGAAATAAAAAAAGGAACAGCCGACGATTCCACTTTGACTCAAGTTCTTTCGTATTTATATCAATATGAACGACAATATCCCTATGAGGCGGCAATAGGAAAAATAGTTTGTGGGGATGCATCTTATCGGCTTAAAAACGCTTGTGAACATCTAGGGATAGAAATCTATTTTTACGGAGATATACTATTTAGGACATGATATATAAAAAGGATCAAGTGATTACTGAATCGCTTGAGTATTTGGCGGTTTGAGGTTGATCGGTGTATGCAGCCCTGATTTATGCCCCTCCGAAGATTTACTGATTGGCGGCAATCGCTAGCATTTGATCTCTATTTCGCAGTCACTCTGCCTTCTACGAGGGCAATCTCCGCTTCCTTGAGGCCGTACAGCCTGTAGACCACGGCATCGATACTAAACCATCCCAGGATCAAGCTTTAAATATCAAGAGCCAGGAGGTGATTGATATCCATGTGCGAGATTTTGGAGCGCAAACAAGCCCATCCATATGAGTCTGATGCAGACAAGACCGATGAGGAGATTGTGGAAGGCTTGATGGAGATAACGGCCCTCTCGCTTACAGATGTAGCAGCGGATGAACCCGCCTATGAATGAAGACCTGAAAAAAGGTGATAACCGTTTTTGTACCCGTATCCTATTTGGACCTAGTCAACAATAAGCTCTTGCCTTCGCTCGTTGGCCAACGCCCGAATCTGATTCGTGAAAAGGGCGGACAAATCATTTAAATGCCACGTCGGGCGCGGTATTCTTCAAGGCGGATGAACTCGCTTCTTTCGCGTTCTATGAGTGCATGGAGTTCTTCAGCCGTGGATTCATCATCCTCTTCAAGAGCGGCGAACTCATCAAAGGGCTCATCCGTTGTTACTATGACCTCGCTTCTAGCTGCCATTGGATAATCATCTCCTCTTTATTCTCTCCGTCAGCTCTCCCCTCGCGCCCGTCCTTCACTGCTTCCGCTCCCCCAGCTCCTCGTATATCGCCTGAAACTCGCTCAGCGCCGTCTCCAGGCTCTCCACTATCTCCGCCGCCAGCACCTCAGGCGCAGGCAGGTTATCCGAATCCTCCAGGCTCTCATCCTTCAGCCAGAAGATATCCAGGCTGGCCTTGTCGCGCCTCACCAGCTCTTCGTAGCTGAATGCCTTGAACCTCTCGCTCTCCTCTCTTTGGTGTCTGTTCTCAGGATTGTAGCATTTGATGAAGTCCTGAAGGTCTTCGAACTTGAGCGGATTGGTCTTCAGAGTGAAGTGCTTGTTCGTCCTCAGATCGTAGATCCAGAGCTTATCCGTCCAGGGCCGCTCGCTGGCCGGCTTCTTGTCGAAGAAGAGCACATTGGCCTTCACTCCCTGGGCGTAGAATACTCCGGTGGGCAGGCGGAGCAGAGTATGGACATCGCACCCCTGGAGAAGCTTGCGCCGTACAGTCTCGCCAGCTCCTCCTTCGAAGAGGACGTTATCGGGAACAACTATGGCCGCCCGGCCATTGATCTCCAGAAGGGTCCTGACGTGCTGAAGGAAGTTGAGCTGCTTGTTTGAGGTGGTTGCTGAGAAGTCCTGCCGGTTGTAGGTCAATGATTCCCGATCGGCCTTTCCGTCTCCGTTGATTATGGTTATGCTGCTCTTCTTTCCAAACGGAGGATTTGTGAGGACGAGGTTGTAGTGTTTGCTGGGATTTTTTAGCAGGGAGTCTCCAACCTCTATGGGGCTCTCTTCGCCTCCGATGCCGTGCAGATAAAGGTTCATGACGCAGAGCCTGACCACTCCATCGACCACATCCATTCCCCCCAGGGTCTCGTATCGCAGCACCCTTTTTTGCTCTTTATCCAGGGGATATTTTTTCTCCACATAATCATAAGCCGCCAGGAGGAATCCGCCTGTGCCGCAGGCCGGGTCAAAGATGGTCTCGCCCGGCCTGGGCCTGGTGACCTCCACCATGGCCCTGATGAGGGGCCTGGGGGTAAAGTACTGCCCGGCGCCGCCTTTCACGTCTTCGGCATTCTTCTCCAGAAGGCCCTCGTAGATCGCGCCCTTTACGTCGATGTCAAGGCCGATCCAGGTCTCGCCGTTGATGAGGTCGATGAGCCTTCTGAGCTTCGCAGGGTCCTGGATGCGGTTCTGGGACTTGCGGAAGATGACGCCCAGCATTCCCGGCTCTTTGCCGAGGGATTCGAGGATGTGGCGGTATTGCTCCTCCAGCTCTGCCCCCTTTTCCGGAAGGAGGCTCTGCCAGTCAAAGCCTTTGGGTATTGTGGATGGCTTGCTGATCGGCGGCTTGGTCTGCTCGTCGGCCATCTTCAGGAAGAGAAGGTAGGTGAGCTGCTCCAGGTAATCGCCGTGGCTCACGCCGTCGTCTCTGAGGACGTGGCAGTAGTTCCAGACCCGCTGGACGATGGTGGTGGATTGTGTGGACGTAAGTTTCTTCTCCTCTGGTGAATTGCCTGCCTTAATCGCTTGTCCTAATCTCAGGGCTGCTGCAGGTCCTCAAGAATCCTGCTCATTCTGTTCTTGAGTTCCTTCAAGGGGCCTTCGATTATTCCCCAGACGGTAATCAAGTTAACGCCGAGGTAATCATGGACGAGCACATTTCGAAAACCAGAGATCCCTCTCCAATCAATTTCTGGATTTGCGGTCTTCAGCTCAGGCGAGATTCTTTGGGTGGACTCGGCAAGGATCTGAAGGTTTCTCAAAACAGCATCCTGGGTCTTTTTGTCAGACAGGAATTGCTCCAATCCCTGGCAGGTATATTCCTCCACACGTTCGATTGATTCCAGGATGTGTATCAGGTAGAGCCTATCGTCCTTCAAAGGACAACAGCCTCCTTCAGAACTCTATCGCGGATATACCAGTGCAAAGCCTCAGGCTCAACCACATCGACTCTTCTTCCCAGCAGGTCCTGGAGGTCCATGATCAGATGGCCCAGGTCCATCAAATTCCGTCTGGGCTCCAGATCCACGAGGAGATCAATATCGCTATCAGAACCTTCATCACCCCTGGCAACCGAGCCGAAGACCCTTACGTTTCTGGCACCATGGGCTTTGGCGATCTGCAGAATATCGCTCCGCCTCTGCCTGAGAGCTTCAAGGCTGAGTTTCGGTCGATCTTGGCTCATGAACATCTAATTGGCTATGGATGAATAACTAATTTTCCCGCCGTTTCTTCAGAAGATCAAAAGAGATGAGACTGTCTGGCATCTCCTGCCCATTTGCCTCTGGAAGGACCTCTGCGGACAGGAGCCCCTTTTGCTCTTTCGGCACAGATCCGCTCCAGGAGCACGGAGGCGGGCTCATCGCTTGGATCTTGAGGGACGAGCTTGCCCTCGAAGGCGCGCTTGAGGATGGACTGGCGGAGAGATGCCGATAGCAGGATAGATCTATCAAATTCTCTTTCGGTTTGATCAACAAAAGAAAAGCATAATCCGATGCACTCGGCTATCTCATTCTGTTCTTCTTGTGGCGGAAGAGGGATCCCTATCTTTTTAAATCTAATCAGGCTTATTTTCTGTTGAGCCACGCCTTTCGTGGATCGGAGAATCTGCTTCTTCACCAAGATAGAGTTGATTGCATTTAAGAAGTACTTCTTTTCCTTGAGTAGAGGGGAAAGTCGCCATTTGATGCAATCCGCGGTAATTATTGCAGGAGGCATGCCTTCCGGATAGATGCATGCGTCTCCTGGTGGGTCCCCCATTTT
>MVRL01000146.1 GCA_002067705.1 Methanosaeta sp. PtaU1.Bin112 | reverse complement strand
GCGACGCGAAAGTAATCATGGCAAAGGGCTCCGCTTTCATCCGTTGCGGCTATCGCAGCAACTCCCGCAAACTCTGCGGAGTTAGCGAGATCACCCTGAAGGATGGGGACTTACCGCTCCGCCCTTCGCGATCCTACAAGTTAAAGTGCTGGAATCATGCATACTCTTCACGCAAAAAGATATCGCCGCACGCTGTGAAGTCAGGTCCGCCAGGGCCCGTTCCACAGGTCACCTTGAAAAAAAAGATGAGAGCGATTCAGGTTGTCCCGCGCTCTTTTCCGGCTGACTTGATATCAGCCAGCTCATCTTCAATTCTGTCGAACCTCTCGTCCATGTGCTCCTTCAGGTCGCTTCTCAATCCCTCGATATCGCCGATGGTTTCATCCTGCTTGTCAAGCATCTTGTCCGTCTTGCAATTCAATCCGTCCATCTTGGAGTTCATGCTATCCATCTTGGAATTCAGGACATCCATCTTGTTGCCGAGACGTTCAAAACCAGATTGGGTTATTTTTATGATGGTATTGATGCCAACCATCATGCATTTTAGAATTTCAATTCCATCATCCAGCCTCTCGCCAACCTCATCCGGACCGGTGACTTTCTTAAAGACCGAGAACTCCCCGGAAGCATGGCTATAGCTGGTATCGACCTTTTCCACATTGATCAGGGAATTTTCTATTCTGATGGCAGAAGCAAACTGCTCCACAGTTTCGTTTTCGCCTTCAGCTATCACCAATACCCGACCATCAGGACGATTCTGAACCAGTCCCGTCAGGCCAAGGCCGTTTGCCAATGAAACTACTTTCGCCCGGTAGCCAACCCTCTGGACTCTGCCGGATACATATGCAGTCAATCCCTGCATGATAAACAGAATTTGATTGCAGCATTTAAATAGATCTCGCTGCTCTCGATGAAGAGTAATAGGTATAATAACCAGCGATGGCAGTCAGTCGGCTGGTCAGCTGCAGATGAACCTGTCCCCAGGATTGCGGTCTCTGAGGCAAATCCCAATGAAAACGATGAATTCATAAGTCATAGAGCAATTGCACTCGTCCTGGATAGAGGCCTCGCTTGCCGGCAATAAAAAGGAATGAGCATCGGAAATCCTTTCTTCTTCTCTCCGGCAGGATCTGCCCGACCAGCCTCTTAGCCTCGACATTGCGACGGCATTCCGGGCAGACGCGAATCCACTCTAGGCCGGTCATGTCCTTCTGAATCTCAGATGGCAGCGATGATTCAATCATCTTCAGCATGGGCTCTGTGGCATAGCGTGATCTGCAGATCTTGCAGACTGCCATATCGAAGGAGGCTTCGCACTCAGGTGCCGCCTCTTCATGGGCGGCGAGCGATAGAGCCTTTGTGGGGCACGCCTTCAGGCAGAGATCGCACTGCTCATTGCAGCTCTTCCAGCTTATTGATATCCTTCCGTCCTCCTCGGTTCTGACAATTTTCTGGCTGGGGCAGACATTGGAGCAGGACTGACAGCCCAGGCACAGGCTGCTCTCAACTCTGATCATCTTACGCCTCCCGGAGTTGCCAATGCTCGAGCAGTACGCGAGCGTGCTCTTCTTATTGCCTCTTCAAAGTCATCGAACAGGGCCTGGGCCGGGCAGGCGGCGACGCATGCAGGCCCGCCATCCCGGTCTCGGCAGAGGTCGCACTTATGGGCGAATCTGTCAACCCAGACCACACCGAAGGGACAGGCGAAGGCGCACAGGCCGCACCCGGTACATTTTTCCTCATCAAAGATCATCAGCTCCCCATCTTTGCGCAAGGCTCCTGAAAAGCAGACCGTAGCACAGCAAGCGGCTTCGCATTGGTGGCAGAAGATGGGAACGGCAGCCAGATCCTCCACGTAATGCACATTGAGGCGTCCATTACCCTCATGCTCTATCTGGCAGGCTGCCTCGCAGGTGCGACAGCCAATGCACTTACTGATATCGATGTAAATCGGCATTTCATTCCTCCTGGATCTCCTGCATGCAAGCTACTGGCTCACGAGCGGATAAGGGATGGTTTTTCTTTTGTAGAGAGTCTTAAATGTATTGATTAAAGCAATGATTGTCAGAGGATAATAAGCTTTTCTCAGCAAATCATTGCTGTAAAGTCCTGAAATTATTTCGCGCCAGCTTCTGAGCATGGCGGAATGTGACGAAGTGAGGGCTATTTGATATCCCTGACTGCTGATAGGAGATAATGCACTCAATAGGATCCCTATTTTAAACCTACCTCCGCTCTATTGTTTGCCGGTAACAAGTATTAAGCTGCAAACTGCAGGGCATTCATAAAATTGATTGTTGTCGTTCTTCCTTATCTGATTCCTGAGATGCATGCGCTATCTTTCAAGGATATACTTGCCAATGGATCAATGCTTAATCAGTGGCACATATTCGACACCCGGCCGGCTTCTTCCCGCTTCCATGCGGTACAGATCCATCAGGGCATAGACCTCTTCAGGTACATCCGTCCGCACGCATTCGCCCAGAAGAGATCGAGCCTGCTCGGCCATAAATGGGTGGTCATGGGTATACTTTCCCGAGACGAACTCCTCAATTATGCTTTCCAGCTTCTCGCCGCCGCACTTTCCATCCAGGATCTTCCTGAGGAGATTTCTCATCTGGCTCATAGCCTTCTTCGCCTCCTCGGCATAGATGAGGGTCTTGTCATCTATCTCGTCGATCTTCTTCTTGCCGACGACCTCGAGAAGCGATGTCGCAGGATAGCTGCCCTGTGCATCCCCCAGTTGCGGATCAACAGGACCCAGGGCGGCATGCGGGTCCATGATTATGCTGTCGGCGGCAAAAGCAATGAGGGTTCCGCCGCTCATGGCATAATGGGGTACGATTACCGTCTTATTGGCAGGATGGGCCTTTAGCGCCATGGCAATCTGCGTGGCAGCCAGAGCCAGCCCTCCCGGGGTATGAAGAATGATGTCGATGGGCACATCCTTCTGCGCCGCGCGAATGGCCCTCAAGACTCGCTCGCTGTCATCTATATCTATGTAGCGGGCGAGCGGGATGCCAAGAAAGCTTATGGTCTCCTGGCGATGGATGAGCGTTATGACCTGCGTGCCTCGCGCTTTGCCCAGCTTTCCCAGGACGCTCTTTCTTGCCATCTGCAGATAGTATCTCTGCATCATGGGAACCAGGAAGAGAAATATGAATAAGATAAACCAGATATTGTTGAGAAATGCACTTGCTGTATCTCCGCCTACCTGGGATTGAATTAGGTCCATCTCTTAACATTTAGTTCCGTTCATATATTTAGGTTGTGGGATTGCTGAGGATCGATATAGCTGCACAAGGGTCCGTCTATGGCATGCAAGCATCCTGCAGTCTTCGGGCTTTCGGCAATCTATATTAATGATTGAGGAGTAATGAGACAGGTTCAAATAAGCAAATCAGGAGGTTTGGGCCTTGATGGTTAGAAATTTTGGTTTAGCGGCAATTCTTATCTTAATTTTTTCTGCATTCGTATCCTCAGCAGCGGCTCAAAATGTCACCCGCGAAAATAGCGCGCCAGCCTTAGATGACGCATCAGCTGACTCAGCCATCGCGCAAGGGATATGGAAAGCATCCTTAGGTGAAAAGGAGATCATCATAGCTGTAAACCAATCAGATCAATCTCTATTCGGCCTGGCTAAGTACGAAGGCGACGATCCCTGGAATGCAGCTGTGGCAGGATCCATTTCGGATAGCGAGGTATCCCTATCATTAGCCGCTCTGCGCAGCGATGCCCTGGCATCCATTTGCATCAACGCTGCCCTGCAAGGCGAGACGATGAAGGGATTCTTCGTCGAATCGGACAGCAATGGGATGGCCAGAAAGGGCTATTTCGCAGCCGAGATGATCAGCCCGAACATATCCGGCTATAGCTCAGCCTCAGTAGCAGCAGCTCAGGTAGCGGCAAATGAAACTGAGCAGACGACTGCCGTTCAAAAGAACGAACCGCCCGCGAGCGAAGAGGGCAAGAAGGCTGCTCAGACGCAAAGCGACAGCCGATTCAAGGATGTTACACAGCTGGCCAAGGGGATTAATCCGGACATATTGCCCAGGATGGCCTCATTGTAGGTGTTAAAGGTGAGAAGCAGGCATTTCTTTCCGTCTATTTTTTTCTGGCTGATAGTCGGTCTGGCACTCTTGCTCGCTATTCAAGGACATGGATCTATGGTAGATGATTTATCTGTCACATCCGTCTCTGAGGATTGCGGCAAGTGGAGGATCACCTTCAATTGGTCGGATATGGACGAATACAGAAGCAGCGTCTCGCATGGAGACAGCACTTCCGGAAAAGTCGCCATCGCAACTGATGCAGTAACGCTGGAGTCGGCATCGGATAAATCCAGGATCTTGAAGATCTCGGTCATAATGTACTCCAAGAAGGATGCATCTCTGATCAGCCAATCCAGCTTGATGGAACTTGCCAATGGCACAATGGAAAAATCCAAAGTATGCAAAGACATCCGCATAGCTGAAAGGGTGATAGATGGACGATCAGGGATATTTGGCAGCGGCCTGAAGTGCCCTACGAATGAGCCGGTCTACGTTGCCGTATATCCCATTGAATACCATCTGGATCGACCGGGAGGCATTCTGGAATCCACAGCAGTAGGACTGATCCTGTCGACTTATGAACAGGAAGTTACAGAACGATTTATCAATTCCGTTGATGTCCTGCAACTGAAATGATATCTGAGATTGTCGCGATATCTGAGATTGCCGCTAAATATATTGCTAAATATAAAATAGATTATAGCCTAAGGCCAGAGGCCAAAGGCGATATTTAGTCCCAATACTACTACGCCTGCACCTATGCAGGCACCCAGCACCATCTTAGGATCAAGCTTAATTGCAGTATCATCTGCCTCAAAGTACCTCATGAGGCCTGCTGATGACTGAAGACCGCTGCCTTCATTCTTTTTCTTTGCCATATCTAACTCCTATCTGAATTATATTGTTCTTCATCTCTTCATCATCTTAAGTATTGCGGTTTTGAGAGTCAGCTGCTCATTGCCAGCCGCTCTCATCCTGGAAGGGGAAATTGTCCAGCATGCTTCCGCCTTTGATCATCCTTGGCCAATTCTCACTGGGATTGCCTTTGGCTACATGGTCCATCCAGTAATTGCCGCCCGTGACATTGCCCTCGTCCCAGCTATTGAGACCGCCGATATCTTGAGAATGCTCCTCATTGCTCAGGAAGTTATTGTGGTATATTCTGTTTCCGGTGCAATGCATTACCTGCAGGCCCATCGGACTGTTGCTGATGTTATTCTGATATATCTGGTTATCATTGGAGAGATTTAGCCATATACCAGTGGCAGCATTTGCATCAACTGCATTGCCACTGATGGTGTTCTCGTTGCAGGAGAGAAGCGAGATGCCGTTCTGATTATTTCGCGAGGCATTATTTCCTGCAATCTGGTTGCCGTCAGAGGCGTAGAGGAACATCCCGCTGAATTTGTTGCCAAACAGGAGATTGCTTGATATCTGATTCCCATCGGATTGCACAAGACGCATTCCGAATCTTTCAGAGATGTTGTTCTCCAGTATATTGTTGTTATTCGAATCGAATAGGAAGAGGGCATCGTTGGTGATGGCAATGTTCCTTACTGTGACATTTTCGCAGTATGCCAGTGTAAGATGAGCGAGATATCTATCCTGAATCTGTCCTCCAAGATTTTCGAAGAGATAGACTATGGGGAGGGAATCGACAACATTGGATTCATCAATGGAATTATTAAAGCCCTCCCTTGTCTCAGCTTCGGTGTAAAGGCTCCACTCTACATTCTGGAAACGATTGGCAGATAGACTGTTTTCTGATGAATCCAGCAGGATCAGCCCCTTGGAGCAGTTTTCTATCTGATTGGAAGAGATTAGGTTATCATTAGAGGAAGAGATCTGTATCGCGGTGTCCGTCATGCCGGAGATGCGGTTATAAGAGAAATTGTTCTGCTCGCACCGGCCCATGTCGAGGCCAACGGTGCCTTCTTCGATCTTGTTATGATCAAAGGAGTTCTTGCTTGAATTTCCCATGCTTATGCCGCATCCTGTGGAGATAATACTATTATTTCTTATCCCAAGCAGGTCGGCGTCTCTAATGTAAATGGCATTCGTGCAGCGAAGGATCGCATTATCCATCAGCTCGCCGTTCATACTGCTGACGATGATCACGCCGTAGGTCGCGTCATTGATCTCATTGCCATGCAATGTGGTCTCACTGGCGTTCGCGAGATTTATTCCCTGTGTGATATCTGTGGCAGAGCTTCTGATGCGGATCCTGTTTTGGAGGAGGGCATTGTTGCTGCTGTTGAGAATCCACATGCCATATCTCTTGCTCTGTATATCATTGCTCTTAATTTGGCAGCTCTCGGCATGGTCAAGCCACATCCCCCAATAGACGTCGGATATCTTATTGTTCAGGATTCTATTCACAGCGGCTTCCCTCACCACGATGGAAAGATTGCATCCAACGATATCGTTTTCTGAAACAACGTTATTGGTTGCGTTTTCCCAGATGGCCACTGCTCCCTGACTGTTCAACATTGAATTTTCGGCAATGACATTTTCATTTGAGCCTCGTATCAGTACGGTGGGATTGCAGTTTTTGAGCACATTTTTCTTAATGGTATTTCTGTCAGATTGTATATATATTGCTGGTCCGGAAAAGTCCTGTATGGTCAGGCCCTGCAAAGAGCAGCCCTCTGCGGCTATTGTAATTCCCGCTTGCAGGCCATCCCCTTTGAGGATTATAGGCTCTGTCTCCCCGGTGAGGGGCATCAGGGTCAAGCTCTTGTTCAGGGTTACCTCTTCATTATATTCACCAGGCTTGATGTATATGGTATCTCCATTGCTGGCGGCATCAATAGCCTCCTGAATGGTTTGATAATTGGCAAAGTCGCTGTCGTCAACGATATATGTTCTTGCTCCATCGATGGGCATAAGCCAGATGAGCAAAGCCATGAAGATGAGCATTGGAATTCTGAGCATGAGTGGTAATTTTGCCTGTATCCTCTTATAGTTAATGCAAAATCCGGGCGAGGAAGTTCTCGCCATTAACCCCTTAATTTCCAGTGGAAAAATGAAACTCGGATTTTTTCGCGATTGAACTTCGAATAGCTTTTAAAAAAATCAAACTGTATGTTTGTAATAATAATATTATTTTGGAAGTGATATATCCAGGAGGTGATGGTGTCAAGGCAAAACCTTATTTACTCTATCTTCTAAAGCGACTAATGGTGATACGATGACAGAAATTGTGCCGCATAAACACTGCATGGTCTGCGGCAATGCCGTGCGCCCTGAAGAAAACTTCTGCGACGAGCTATGCGAGTCGAAGTTCAAATCGGCTCAGAGAAAGCAGCAGCTCTTATTTCTAGCATTTCTTGCCATTATGGGATTGATCTTATTTCTGCCGTCGATCCTTAAGATGTTTGGGTGAACGATGCGATCCATAGCGCGACCCATAGCAGCTCTTTTTGTTTTTCTCATTCTGAGCGCTTCATCCATCAGTTCTGCTCTCGGCAGCGGATCTATCGACATAAAGGAGGTGACCATGCGTCTGGATGGTAGCAATGCCACTTTTGAGCTGAATTATACTCTGGATACTTTTACCTGTTTTTATGTCTCCGCTCTGGGATGCAGATATCTGGAGCCAGAGCTGCTATCTTTTTTGGGGGGATACAGGGATGTCATGCTCGTAAAGGCGGACACTGAAGGGGCGACTCTGCTGGTAATGGGCGCTGGCAAATATAATAGCGGTTACTATCTTTTTGACTCCATTCCTTTCGGCAGCAAGGACCAGCCCCTGAAAGAGAGCATTGCTCGTTTCTCAGTAGTCTATCCCACCGGGCGGATCAGGACGTTTTATAATGTAACTGCCACGCAAAACGTTTTTTCCCAGGCAGCAAAATCACCGGCCAAATCCAGCAAAAAAGGATAGCCAAAGCTGATAATAATTCCAGGACCGGGCTGGGAAAGATCCCAGGAATCGATTGAATATCTTTAATAGCTAACAGGTGCATATTCTATTTTGGGTGAAGTCAACATGAACAGGAAATCTGTAGCTCTAATGTTATTGCCGGCACTATTGCTGTTAGTGCCAATCTCTCTGGCTCAACCAGATCCTGATACGGATCAGGTCTGGCGTTTCCCCAACTGGGCAGCCGACAGCGGATATGCTCCCCAGGATTATCTCGCCACCGCATGGGGGGTGCGGGGTTGGGAAGGGGATGTCTTCTCGTATTACAATTATCAAGGGAAGACCTATAGGCCATCTAGATATTACTACTATCCCAGTGGTGTCTGGTATCCATACTATTATCGGTACGGATACTATCCCTACTCTTACCGCTATTATTGGTATCCCTATGCCTACTATGGCGGTTACTGGTGGTCTTGGTAGCTCCACGATGATCCAAAAAATAAGAAAACATCGAGTAGATAAGAAAATGGCATCAAGAGACAAGGTGTCTCTCTTGCCGCACATTTTAAGTCGAATTTTGCGATCTCAGACTCATGTTAAGCCGTTTGAGTCGTCTCCGATTCAGATCGGTGCATAACCAGCTAATTCCATGTAGCCTATGCCAATCTGCTTTCCGTTTAGATCTCCTTCACGAACCCGGATTATTCCTTCCCAGTACTTTACCTCGCCTGGGGCGACGTTCATGGTCTGCTCATCAAAATAGGGCTGCAAGGCGAGTTTGCCTATGGGAGTATCGATAGTCCAGTCCAAAGGATATCTGAAACCGAAAAGATCGGATTCCCACCATCTGTTTGCAGTCAAGTTTGCTGCCTCTTCTCCGTACCACCACTCGATTTTTCCGTTGCGATCGATATAGCTCAGACCGCGTTGATCGGGAAGGTCATTTAGGGAAGGATCTTTGAGATTGTACAGCATGACAAAGCTGCCGTCATCGAGGCGCAGGCTGAACCAATCCCATGCAGAATAGCATTTCCCAAATCCACCCCATTGATGGTCAAACCAGCTGGACCCTTGAACATCAATGTTCCGTCCGTCCAGCGAAATCGATCCCTTTGTAGTCATCGATGGATGAGAATAATAATAGGATTTTCCTGCCAAGGGTTCCGAACCTACATCCAGGCAAATGCCCTGGTCGCTCAATCCATTCTGCCTGTGAATGTAATAATCTGCATTTTCGTTCGCTATGGTCAGATTGAGAGAAAGGTTCTGTCCATGTCCGCCGTCGCTGGATACATTTCCAGAGGTCAGAATATTCCAGGTGTCGAGATCCACCCAATAGGTAAGAGTTGTTTGATTATCCTCGTAGCGCCAGTATGGTCCCATTTTAGCATCTGTCCCATTGGTGATATCAGCCTGCTGCGGGAGAGCTGCATATCGATAGCGTGGATGCTGGCTATTTCGAGTATCGCTAATAGCAGCATGATTAACGTATCCAACCAATCCCGGCTTCAGGTTCTGGTTGAAGAGCGTATATTGGAATCCATACAGATCACCAGTGTTGGCATCTCTTAATTCACCGGTCCAGTACAGCCATTCGAGAAAAAGCTCAATATTGTCCACAATTGCCTCTGGCTTATGCAGGATATGATCCTCAGGGAAATCAAATACCTCACCGGCACTGCCTGCATTATTGCCTTTTGATAGAGCTGGGGCAGTGTTGGTGTTATGCGTTGAGCCATCAACTGCCGAGGCTGCTGGAATTAGGAGGGCAATTAGACATCCTATAATAAGAATAAGAAGCAGTGCTCCAAAATGCAATGGCCGCAAATCAGATCGCTTGGCATATATTCTCATTTGATTACACCTCAAATACCGTCCGGAAGTAGTTCATTTTCTATCATAAAGATTTTGCAGGTATTTCGTTATAGCCGTTAGGCTACGAACTATAAGCGGAATCATTATTTAGAATTAATTATAAAACATAAAAGATTGTTGCTTGATTTCAGTTGCAGGGATTAGAAGGATTCTTGCTTGGCTATCCTGCGGGCCTTGTCCTCCTCGCCTCGTGGCACCGGTATCTCAATGCTGAACGGAGAGCGGATACACAATCCGACCGACTGGGTGAAGGAGAAAACCAGCACAGAAGGCTTTTTTCCCTCAGTTTCCTGAAATTTTGCTTCATCCATTCTCATCAGAAAGGAATGGAAGGGATAGACTGCACCCTCATAGATAATCCCATTATCGGCAATATAGGCCTCTTTTGGAGACGAGAGCGCATATTTAAGAGCTATCCTCGGGGCAATCCTGGAGACGATGAAGAGCAAGACAGTAACTGCCAGAAGAAATGTGCCGGTGATGAGGCCGCCATCACCTGCAAATATCATCATAACCAGGGCAGCAAGAACGAGCATTCCTCCAATGACGAGAAATGTTGCGCGATTTCTCTCCTGATAATCTTCATATTCGCGCCTGGCACTCTGCTCGGCCTCCTCTGCTGAGTATGTCCAGTGGGCCAGGACCTCTGTGCTGTTCAGAATGCTGTCCATGATCCTGGCTCGATGCAAGAATAATGCGGCAACACCAACTGCTGAAATGGCAAGAAAGAATGAGACAAATGCGATAGCATAGCCTCCTGAGAAGCCGTCAATATATCTAAATGCGCAGAATCAAACGACCGAGAATATAGCTGCCACAAGAAATGGCTCAAAACGAGGTCGATCCAGCATCGGTCCAAGCACATCATAGGTTTTATATGCCAATACTTAAAAGGTACAATCGTGGGACCTAATGTGAAGACCTCTTTGTTATTCGTCTCATTATTGGTTTTTTCATATCTTTTGTATAGTGCAAATGCAGACGATACAAGATTTGATGGGTATGCAGTTGAGCATTTTCAGGATGTAGGTGCATGGGGTTGGATTGTTTCTGTAAATAATGTTTCAGATGGACCTGCAGATATGGCAGGGATGAACATCTCGGTATATATGACCTCCGCGAACCCGGATGAATATCCACCTGGATTTATTGATCCGGATATCGCGGTTGGTGATCATGTCTCCGTCTACGGATCGCTAGAGTCAACGAGACCGGGAGACTATCATGTATTGCTTGTGGGCTCCAAAAAATACTACCTCAAGCGCAACCTCAACTAGGTGGGGATAAGCAAATCTTTTTTGCCCACGAGCCTTTATCTCCTGCGCCGGGCGCAGGCACTCGCACCTGCCAGGGCGACAAGGCCAGCCAATATTCCCAAGGCAGGGCTTTTCTTTTCTCCGTAGTCGCCCGCGACGAGGATTATGGCTCCATTGGTGATCCTCTCTGGCCTAAAACCGCTTATGCCGGTCACATTCAGCTTGATCGCATCATTCACCCTAGCTTTGCCGGATACCTCAAATGTGAGGTTGGCTTGTGCGCAGGCTGCCGGGAGGAGAACGCCAATGGTCCCCTGCTTTTCATCCACCTGCCAGGTGGCATTGCACTTTCCGGAGATTCTTATAGGCTTAAGCCTGGCAGAATCATAGGAGATGTTTATGATCTTCTCGCCATTGGATTTCGGGGCGAGAAGGGCAACTGCAGCCTCACCTCCGGCAAATGACTTTGTATTTCCCAGGAAGACGTCACCCGTCTCGCCAGGAGTAACATTGAAGAATTGCCCGAATGTCTGAATAGCATTGACTGCATTTTCTATCCTCATGCGCAGCTCGTACCGGCCCGGACTGGCCCCCACGGCGATAGCATGCGGCTCTAAAGCCTCAATATTGCCCTGCAGGGTGTGGTTGATGTTGTTTAGAGCCAGCTTGCCATCGACAATATCCATGAACTGAAGAATGCTCTCCCCTGGAACAATTTTGATATAATTTTTTCGAATTGTGTCATTGGCCAGCATGCCATCATAATCAATGGCAGGATTAAGCTGCTTGTAATCGTCACGGGATACATAATAAATAGACAGGCTATCAGCTATGGCACTGATTCGTCCCTCGGAATCGAACTTTACTCCTACCTGCCGGGGGGCTGAAGTCTTATTCAGGTAGAGCAGAGATGGCACGGCGCTGCCGCTGGCATTCAGGACGGGGCTACTATCATCGCTGAGAATCATAGTCATCGCATTCCATCTCCATCCAAAGAGCCATAAGTCCCCCGAACCTCTGCCAAGACCGGTTATATCTCCGGTGAAGACACTCTTGTTGCCTGAATCGAGGATGCTGACCGTAACCTGGCGGATCTCTGCCGCATTGACCAGGATGCTGAAATTCTCCGATGCAGAGGATGGTACATTCTCCTGAGCATTGACCTGAGGCGGCTGCGGCGAAGGTACGACATAAGTTGAGGTATGCAGATAATATCGCAGAGTATCATTGTCCGCAACCCGAATATCCATGCCCGGCCCTATGTTGACATTTGAGTCTTTATTGAGGTTGATGCCGTCCGGATTGACCAGGATCATCTTGTCGGGCTGAACGCTGACGATCTCCATTTCTCCAAAACCGGTTCCTGGATCGATCGGGAAGACATACCGATCTGATATCTGAAATATCCCATCCAGTACTGCAAAGCTGTAAGTGCCGTTGTTGAAGATGTTTCCGAAATGCATCATTATGATTGGCATATCGTTGATTCGATCCAGATCTTTCTTGTAGAT
This sequence comes from Methanosaeta sp. PtaU1.Bin112, assembly GCA_002067705.1. Lineage (GTDB taxonomy): Archaea > Halobacteriota > Methanosarcinia > Methanotrichales > Methanotrichaceae > Methanothrix. The sequence continues at coordinate 81,330 of MVRL01000146.1, read as the reverse complement.
ATATGTTGTATTGGATTTTACCACGGAACTGTCAACCAGAGTTCCTTCTTTTCGAAGCTGCAGGAAGAGGCTGTCATTGCCGACATCCATGATACGCATCTCGTAGCCATCCTCCAGGGAATAATTGCCCGCAAGGACGCCGCCCTGCCGCTCCACGTCTATTAGAACCCTGCCCAGGTCCTCATTTTCCAGAAGGCTAAAGGAAGGCGTCCTGCCCATGAGGCTGGAATCATATCCTGCAAACCAGGGTGCACCGAGGAAGCTTATGATAAAATAGTAGCCCCAGGGCTTATATTCAAATTCCTTAGCCTGGACCATAGTAGTATACTGAAATCCGCTCTGCACCACGGTCTTGTTTTCCTGATAGACGATTGGGGTCCTGGCTGGCTCTATAGTTCTGCCTGATGTTTTAAAAAAAGCAAGGGTTTCTGCACCCAGAGATTGTTTTTGATCGAAGTAAAATCCGCTGTAATTGAGGGAGTTGTATCTGGCAACGACGGAAGAGTTGTAGTCACCCATGCTGACGGGAATGGACGAGGCGGCGCTGTATACCGGCCCGCGAATCTCATGAACGCCGTAATCGAAGAACGCACCAACGGGATAATAGAGAAGAATGGGTTGATCGAGAACTATCAATTTCAGGTTAGGAGTCAGAGGTATCTCAGAGTCTCGAATGAATGAAATTGATGCACTATTTACCATCTCAATGCCATCCTCACAGATATCGGTTAGCTTCATATTGACGAGCTGACCGCCTTCAAAGAGCCTGATATTGGCCTCATCGCTGATTTGAAAGATGCCGTCTACCTCGGCAAATCCTTCTCCGTTTGCTCCGCTCATGGCATTGACCAGGTGAACCAGGATCACGGGCAGATCATTTACCTTATATACGAAATTTTCGCCGATGCTCACAACGGAAGCATAGACGGGCTTTCCATTTTTTATTAAAACAAAGTTGACCGAGCCCTTGGTTTCAGAGATCTCAGCGGCGCCCAGGACATATCCCTGCTGGAGAGAAATAGCCCTCTCGCGGGTCAGAGTCTGAGTGCTGTCTTCGTCCATCAGCACCTCCCTCAGCTCTCCCCGATTCAATGAGCTGATCCTGTCGGTTATAGAGCTTGAAGGATAGCCGGCAAAATACGGAGTGCCCAGGAATGCCACGGCATAGAAATTGCCCCATGGTTCATACTCGAACTGATTAAGCCATGTCTTTGAGGAATAAACGATATGTTCCTGTTCTGCCGTCCTCCCCTGGAGATCTATCCGCAGCTGCTCACCTCCCAGATCCTTGTCAAGGTCATAGAAGAACCAACCGAAGTCATTCGCCCGCCAGACGTTGCTGATATCGCTAAGATGACCACGCACAAAGGCCGCTTCCACCGGCTCCTGCGAAAAGGCATTCAAAACCAGCACGAAATGCAGAGAAAACACTGCTACTGCGGCCACGAGCAAGATTGTTCTGATCTCCATCTACCTCTCAAGAATCGTTCCTGGATAAGCCGTATAATAAGCTGTATATCCTATGGATGATGTACTTTGGCAGCGGAGTTAGATGTCATCTATTAAACACGTTGCGATATACGGCAAAGGCGGTATTGGCAAGTCGTGCACAGCTTCAAACGTAGCCGCCGCCTGTGCTGAAGAGGGTCACAGGGTACTGATGGTGGGTTGCGATCCCAAGAGCGACTCGAGCATAACACTGGTGGGCAAGAGGATTCCCACCATGATGGACCTCATCCTGGCAGGCGCGGAGATCCGAGAGAAGGATGTCCTCTTTCAGGGATACAAAGGCGTCCTGTGCATCGAGGTGGGGGGCCCGGAACCGGGAGTTGGCTGTGCCGGCCGGGGTATTATCGTTGCCATAGATTTTTTGCGCAAGGTCTCAAAAGCTATGGAAAACGTGGACCTCGTCTTGTATGATGTGCCCGGGGACATCGTTTGCGGCGGTTTTTCCGCGCCCATCCGAAAGGGCTTGGTAAGTCAGGCCTACATTATCTCCTCAGGCGAGTACATGCCCCTTTATGCTGCAAACAATATCAGCAAAGGCCTGCGCCGTCTGAACACCCCTCTGGCGGGAGTGATCTGTAACTCGCGAGAGGCTGCCGCCGGACGGGAGAAGGAGATTGCAGAGAGATTCGCCGAGGAGCTGAACAGCCGGCTGGTCGCGTTCATCCCCAAAGATCCCATTGTTCAGCAATGCGAAAGAAGAGCGGTGACTGTGATTGAGGGCGCGCCGGATTCGAGCATAGCAGATGTCTACCGGGCGCTGGCCAGGGAGATCATGTCCGGAGTACAGCCGCAGCTGCCTCAGCCGCTGAGCGATGAGAGGCTCAGAGAGCTCTCCCTGGAGTGAGTGATAATAAAATGCAAGCGAACTGCCCGCGCATACTCATAGCTGGTGACCGGAGTTCCAGCGGCAAGACCACCATTGTTGCCGGCCTGCTATCCGCCCTGCGAGGCCGTGGGCTGAAGGTTCAGCCCTTCAAGGTGGCCATGGACTACATCGATCCCAGCTACCACACCTGGATCACCGGCAGAAGCTGTCGCAATATGGACGGTTATCTGATGACCCGGGCGGCCGTCGAAGAGATCTATGCTCACGCCGCAGAGGGCGCAGACATCGCGGTGATCGAGGGGGTACGGGGCCTTTACGAGGGGTACGATGGAGACTTGGGAAGCACTGCGCAGATTGCCAAGCTTCTGCGCACTCCGGTGATATTCGTGGTCGATGCCAGAAGCATCACGCGAAGCTGCGCTGCCCTGGTTAAAGGTTACATGGACTTTGACAGGGATGTGCAGTTTCAGGGAGTCATTCTCAATAAGGTCGGGTCGGAGAGGCACGCCCAGAAGGCGATCAAGGAGATTGAGCGCTACGCGGGAGTGGAGGTAGTGGGCGTCATTCGACGAAATGAGGATATGCACCTGGCCATGCGTCACCTGGGTTTGGTGCCGGTTCTGGAGGGCAAGACCCGGCACGAGGGTTTCGCGGAGCGGGTGGACAAGATCCGCAGGATCGTCGAGGAGGGCCTGGACCTGGACCGCATTCTGGAGATCGCCAAAGAGGCGCAGCCTATGCCTGAGGTCGAGCCTGACCTCTACCGGGAAAATTCCCTGGGCCAGGGGCTCCGAATCGGTGTCGCTCAGGATGAGGCTTTTAATTTCTATTACCGGGACAACCTGGAGATGATAGAGCTGGCCGGGGCCGAGGTTGTGCCCTTCAGCCCGGTGCATGACAGGACGCTTCCCTTCGTGGACGGGATCTATATCGGCGGCGGCTATCCGGAGCTGTATGCCAGGGAGCTATCTGAGAATTCTGGCATGCGGCAGTCGCTTTTGCAGGCGCATGAGAAGGACCTTCCCATCTATGCGGAGTGTGGCGGCCTGATGTACCTGGCTCAGGAGATCGAGTGGGATGGAGAAAAGCATGAGATGGTCGGGCTGGTGCCGGGAATGTCGCGGCGGGGGAGCACCCGGGTCGTCAGCTACGTACACGGCGCGCTAACGCAGGACTGCCCTCTAGGGTCGAAGGGAAGTGCCATCATGGGACACGAGTTTCACCACTCCGAGATGCTGATGGATGAAGGAACAAAGTACGCCATCCAGCTGGAGAGGGGAACGGGAATCAAAGACGGCTGGGACGGGGTGTGCGAGGGCAATTTGCTGGCCAGCTATGCCCACATCCACAGCGCTTCTTTCCGAGGATTTCCGGCGGAGTTTCTCAGGGCTTGCAGAAGGAGGAGAGACTAGTCAGAGACTGCTTCAACATTCATAATCCGGCTGGGCTTTGTGGATTTTTCTACCACAAAATCTTTCCCAACTTGCAGACCTTCCAGTTCGGTGGGAGAATGCCCTGGTGGCGGGGCGATACCATAGAACTGAAATGCCCCGATGCTCATAACCTTGTGACGATAAAGCTGGAACGATTCAAGAGGTAGCCCTCAATATAGGGTCCTACTGGCGCTGGTGGACGCAAAGATGACTCCTGAGGAAGAGAGCAGTGATATTCGGGAGATGGTCTGGGAAATGAGCCGGATGACCAACAAGATCCTGATTTTTGGGCTTGTCCTCATTCTTGCGATCCTGGCGGTGCTCATGCACCTCGGAATTATCGCATTTCCCTCTTTGGCGAGACTGGGCGCTCTGTAGCTCGCTTCTTCATGGTTTTCTCTTGCAGCAGCGCTTGCGTATCCTCATGCATCCCGGCGAGCTTCCTGGTGATGGGGTGCTGCGGCCCGTATTCCTGCTCAGCCAGTCCCTTCACTCGCCAGATCTCGGAGAGGAGCCTGCCGATCTCTTTCAGAACGTACTTGCGATTTTGTTCGGTCATGGGTCTTGCCGCTCCTCCTTGTCCATCAATGTCATCTCCTAAAATCGCCCTCGCATTTTACCTTTTTTTCATGGTACTCCGCTGCCAAAAAGGGATATCTTGTCGCCTATGGGAATAGTCAGATTGCTATCCAGCAGTCGGGCTATGCCTTCCTCAATGTAGTTGATCCAGACCTTTTCTTTCGTCTCGCCACCCTTGCGGTACTGCGCCTCTCTCTTTCGATAGATTGCATTATAGTCCAGGCCTGCAATGACAAGACTGGAGCAATCCGAAGCGTCTCCCGGTCGGTTGGCGATCAGCTTCATGATGTAGATGTCCTCCAGGGAGGCATCTCTGATCACCAGGCAGCCGAAGGATCTGATTCGTTTAGCCCTCTGCCACATAGCCTCGGAGAGGTCAAAGTCGTAGGAGATCCGTTGGGCGAAGAGGTCCAGAATGCGGCCGCCCTTCACAGCCAGAGGCTTTGCGCCCAGCCGCTTATGCCTTTTCTCCGGGCCGACGATCTCAAAGCCCAGGGCCTTGGCGACAGCAAGCAGCTTATCCTTGTCCACACCGCTCCGGCAGACAACATCGATATCCTTGGTGGCATCCTTGAGCCCCATCTCCAGCATCACAGCTCCGCCGATGAGCAGGATCTCGACCTTCTCTTTCAGAAGCTGGCCGAGCTGCTCGAACAGCTCGTTGATCTCCTCTCGCCTGGAGATCCTGTCAGAGTCTGATATCACAGAGATCTATCCTATCCTCGATATCTTCCTGGGTCGGATAGCCTCTGATCCTCTCGCCCTGCAGCACTGCTTTCAAATCCGTCATCATAGGATGATCGATCGCCTCTAATTTGTCCCTGTTCTTGAGATAGAACAGCACGCAAAAAAGCCTGCTGTCGCAGGCTTTTGAAGAGAACGCTTGTACTGTAGCTCTTGATGAGCAGGGCTTCACGGGGAACGAGGCGCAGGACCTGGTATTCCTGAAGTGAGGTCACGAACTCTTTGAGTTCTGGCCAGAGGATGTAATTGAAGGCGAAGAGATAGGCTTTGCCAATCCTCGACCGGCTGACGATGCCCACCCAGAGAAAGCCCTTCAGATAACCATACAGGGTATCATCGGGAATGCCTGTCTCCCCTGCCAGGTCTTCCAGGCTCTTTGGTGTCCGGTCCAGCCTGACTAGCAGCTCCATTCGCCTGAGCGAGAGGATCTTATGCAGAGGGGAAGCCCGGTGGCTGAAGTAGAGTTTCTTAAAGGCCTCTGCCGGGGGTGTGCCGGCCAAGACGACCTCGCGCCCTCTTCGCTCTTCCAGCCCATTTTCCACCAGGTGAGTTATTAGCCTGGAGACGGTCTCCCTGCGAAGATCCAGCTGCACCTGGAGAGTGCGGGGATTTACCGGCTCTTTGGAGCCGATGATGAGGACGAGCGCTCGGATGTCGTTCTGGCTTAAAGGCATTCTATTTGAGCGAGATCAACAATCTATATAATGTGATCCTTTTTCAAGAGAAATTCCTGGATAGTTCAGGAATGGGGATGGATGTTTCGCATGTTTTCGTCTTATGCGCCATTGCTACCTTCACCCCCCCCCAGAATTTACCGTTCACTTCTCTGTTAGAGGTCGGGCAGCAGATACTACTGATACTACTATCCGCAGAAAAATGACGAGGTTCGCAGTTAGGCCCATGATAAGGTCGCAGTATTTGCTTCTTTTTGGTCTTTCCATGAATCTCGTAAGCCTTCTTTCTCATGTTCCCTTTTTTTCACCTGATCTTTGCCAGCTTCTGATTCACCATATTCGCATCAAAATGCTCGGGATCATATTTGCCGAGCCACTCCAGCAAATCTGCATTCTTCGGTCGGCTCGGGTCCCTCAGGGCCTTCAGAACATCATGGTATCCGCCCTTTCCACCGCAGTCCTCAGGTGGGGCAGAGCGCTTGCCATCAATGCAGACCGGCGCTTTCAGCTCTTCCGCAGGCCGCGAGATCTTCTCTACCTGGATCGTGTGATCCCAGCCATCTCCAAAGTCGTACTCATAGGTGAACTTTATCTTTTCAAGAGGGACGACTCTGCTCAGCTTGAACCTCTTCTCATCCTTGAAATCGTCGCCCAGCATATCTGCTTCAACAGATATGACGCTGTAGCACTCGCCATTTATCAGGAACTGGTGCAGATGATAGTTTTGCCAGCCCATAACCACTTGCAGAATCTTGTGGAGCTTGAAGAGTGTTATGTTCCCACGAACCTGAATTCTCCTCCAGATGAGCGGCCTGATTCCATCCAGGGTCACTTTCAGCTGATAGACTGCCTCGGGCTCAGACTGAACTGCACAATCCTTTGCTTTTTTCGCCATAGGATCGATAGAGTGCGCTCTCAGGATTTCATCCTTGCTGAGAAATTTCTGAGACCTGAGGAAAGAACGACAGAGCTAAATAAATTGCACCCCATGCGCTAATCAGGTGATTTAATGGTAAAGATGCCAGCAGAAGTTAGAGAGACCCTGGAAAAGCAGAAGCCTATACCCATTGCCACCGCCAGCAAGTCGGGCGTGCCCAATGTGGTCTTTGTGGGCCTCATGAAGATCATAGATGACGAAACGATTATGCTCGCGGACAACTTCTTCTACAAGACCGCCCAGAACCTGGCCGAGAACCCCAAGATCTCCATCCTCTGCTACAGTGGAGATACCAAGAAGTCCTTCCAGATCAAGGGCAACGTAACAGTTACCAAGGATGGTCCAGACTTTGAGGCCATGAGGGCCTGGGTGCACGGCGTCAACAACAAGCTGCCTGCCAAGAGCTGCGCCATTGTCAAGATAACCGAGATCTACAACGCCATGTGGGGACCGGCGGCGGGAAAGCAGGTGGCTTAGAAAAAAGAGACCATCTGAATCTCAATCTAATATTTTTGAAAGTGGACGAATCATTCTCATTTGCATTGGCAACAATTCCAGGCCTTTCGTTTATATATCATTATGTGATAATATATCATTAATGGCAAGAAAAAAGAGGCATGTTATTCGCAATCCAAAAAGGGGCTGGAATGTGGGAAAGCCTCATGCAGGCGAGAGGGCATCGCTACAATGCGATACCAAAGAGGAAGCTATGAGTCGTGCAAGGGATTTATGCAGTCAAATTGTAACTCGCCGCGGATATGTCATTACTATGGAGAAAGGAAAAGAAGGCATACATAAAAAATTTGATGAGATATTGAGCGCCGCTTCTGATTAAAATGACAACATCCGGCTCATTCTTATCCTTTTGCAAAGGCGATTTCTGCCTGCATGCCTTCACATGAAGGATACGTTGCGAGATGCAAAGCCGCTTCCCCAACCTATCGCAGACGGCATAACCGATTCCAGACTCCCGGTGGCAACAATATGGTCCTCAATGACGATGAAAAGAAATTAGCATCTGCAGAAACACAGGAACCGCAGGAACACGACGACCGCCTGGGCCGCCTCACCATCCAGGTCCTTGCCGTCCTGGGAGGACTGGTCGGGCTGTTCATCGCCGCTTTTGATATCATAGCCTCGATAATAGGCGGCTCATCATCGCACATTCCCCACGGCTGGAGCGAACTTATCCAGGCAGGAGGAATCGTCTTTCTGCTGCTCAGCTTGGCAGCAATCGCCGGAGCGGTTTTCTACACCAGAAACCGAAAAAAAGCCGCCTGGCTCCTTCTCGGCTGCGGCCTGCTGGGCTTTCCGATCGGATACATCGCCTGGATTCCTTTTCTCGGCCTTCTAGGATGGGTCATGTGGACTGCTCCCGGCGTTCTTCTCACTGCAGCCGGGCTGCTCGCCCTGATCAGCCCCCAGGGGCTGAGGTCCATTCTCGGACAGGCTGATGCGGAAGAGGGCCACGGGAAGAGGAGACCTATCGACCAGGCGATGTTTTTAAGCGCGTCTCTTGTTGTATTGGGCTTTTTAACAGTGATCCTTCTCGTTGCCGGATTTCTGGTCTACGCAGTCGAGGATTCCATCAAAGGAGAAGCGGGCCGCGATCAGGATGATTTTGACAGCGCCATCATCTCCGGCAGCATGGGAAGATGGGATAAAGCTGTGAAATCATACGACGATATTATCGCCCGCAATCAGTCCAATGTCAGAGCCTGGGAGGAGAGGGCCTATGCTCTGGAGAGGATGGGCAAATACGAGCAAGCCAATGAAAGCCTTGAGATGGCAGAGAAGCTGAAATCAGTAGAATAAAATAGTCAATCAAATCACAACGCTCATCATATCCCAGGCAACGATCGTCGGCGATCCCGAGAGAGCGATCACCTGCTCAGCCATCTCATCTTCGCATCCCTGAGCCTGCGGGTAAAGGTGCGTGAGCACCACCCGTTTGATGCCCAGGTTCCGAATCATGCTGCCCAGCTTTTTGGGCGTGGTGTGGTTGGTGACATCGAATGGCTCAGGAAAGGAACATTCGTGAATGAGCAAGTCGACCTCTTTCGCGAGATTTGCCACACGCGGGCAGGGCTCAGTGTCCCCAGAGTAGACGATCGCCTTATCCTCTGATTCCAGTCGGTAGGCAAGAGCCGTTACACTGTGACGTGCCTCCTCGGCAAAGATATCAAAGCCCTTCAGGGCAAAGGAGTCCATCGGCTTGAGCTCCTGGATAGCTGCACTCATCTTATCGAGGTTGGGATAAACGCTCTTGGCGATCCTAAAATATGCCTCGGTGCCCATTGGCCCGAAGACATGCAGAGCAGGCAGATCTGCCAGAAAGCGAGCATTGGCCAGAGCCAGCAGGTCGGAGACATGGTCCAGATGAAGATGCGTGAGCAGCACGCTGTCCAGCGCTTCCAGGTCATGTCCCACCTCATCCAGACGCAAGAGTGTGCCCGCTCCGCAATCCAGGAGCAGAGCACTATCATCATTCTCCACCAATATCGCCGACTGCGAGCGTCCGGGCTGGGGGATGCCCACGCCTGTCCCTAGCATTATAACCTTCAGGCTCATGTATTCCTTACATGCATGCAATAGCAAATAACGATATTAGGATCAATGGCTTTCATATTAGCGACCATAATCTGGAAAATCATAAATCTAGAGATTTGGCTTATAACCTCTTGGCTCATCCACGACCTCAATCGTGGCTATGGCGTGCTTGAAGACCAGTATTTCACCCTTTGCGGTCAAGAGAAGGATCTCATAGGAGTTGAACGAGTCAATGGTTCCCGTGACCGGTTGGCCTCCTGAGACCAGTCTAATTATAACTTTTTTGCCTTTTAATTTGGGAATGAATTGCGGCAAAGATTGTCTTGTAGTGGGCTTTTCATCTTCAGACATTTCCATCACTTAACCATAAGCTGCCACTATTTATTAACCTGCCCCTTCTCTTTAAAGATTAATCGGTTGTTCTAATGGTGGCATATTCTACAGAAATGCCAGGCAATCAAAGCCGAATGATGATGGAACATAACTGGAATTAATCATCTACCGGCAATGATTTTTGCTTTTCGAGATAGATACTGGGTCTGAGTTATTAGGCCATCGTCAAGCATATCATGCAACTGCTTGAGTTCCGTGATCTTTCTCCTCACCTGATCCAGATACTCGGGTTTTTCTAAATCCCCTAATTTTTGAGGAAGAATCAAATTGCGTTGACCTGAACACCAGATCTCAGGCGCCAGAATCCTAATGGAGCCAAATATATCGGACAAATCCGAATTTATATCATCAGCTATCAGCTTCATGTTTCTCCCCGATGTAGTATCCTTATTCGCTGTTCTAATTTAAAAAATTACCGTTGTTTTTAAAATGTTGAAGGAGATGGATGGCTCTTGCCACCCATGTCATGCATAAAAAATTCTAGCAAGTTCCGCTTATGGTTAAGACATTGTTTCCTTCATTGGTCTCCGTGATTTGATTGTCCGGATCAGCTGTCACAGTGATCTCATTTGTACAGCCGCATCCAGCCGACGAAGTGGCGCTGGAAAAGCCGATAGTTTCATGCAGAGAGCCGCCCGCAACCGGCATGAGAAACGTAAGCTCAGCAACTGCAGTGGGCGTACCCAGACGGTTTTCCAGCACTCTTACCTTTACCGGCTGATACCCGGTTGATCCGCTGGGAGACGGAGTTAGAGTAAGCTGGAATGAGACGATATTGCAGGCGGTATTGTTCAGATCCGCAGATATCGACAGGTCAGAGATAGCTTGATTGTTGAAAGGTGCAGAGATCACAATCGGAGATGCAGACTGCAGGCCCTGGCCCCCAACGCTCTGATCATCCGTCCTGGGAAGCTTGCTACCCAGAAGAGGACTATCCCGGTTCATCTGGGAGTCTGCAGACGAGGCCAACAATAAGAAGATGCAAAGAAGCATAGTCATCTTTGAGATATTATTCCATACCTTCATGGCAATTGAGAAAGAAAAATGTAGATATAACCGTTTTGGGCGGAAACAAATCCCTAAATATATGCTTGAGAGATCTTGAGGTCAATGACTGCCAAGCCCTATACCTTCAAGATCACTGCCGAAATGGAAGAGTATATTCGCGCCCGCTCTACCGACTTGCGCGTGGCTACCACCTGTGAAGGACCACTGATCTTCTCTATCAGGATCAGCCCACCTAAGAAAACAGATCAGGTCATATCTGTAGGTGATCGCAAGGTCTATATCTCTGCGGTACAGGCGCCCTATATAAAAATGATCGATGACAAGATGCTGCCTCGCTGTGCCCTGGAGAAGAAACGGAGGTGAAAATGCGACAGGGCTCTGGAATGCACTTTCTTTTTTCTGCATCTGGAAATGGATATCTCTTCTATTTCGGATAGACTTTAGAGTTGATTTCCTCGCACCGCTTGGATCTCTTCAATCCTGAGATGGCAAGAAACGACCACCAAAGAAAAAGACCTCCAAGAAGCGCCAACGAGACCGATACATAATCCATCATCTGCATCTCCTAGATACTATTGCTCATATTATCTCATATAGACGATTGTGACCAGCTAATCCGTCCATAAACGAATCTCACATCTAGTACGATATCCTGCCATCCAACTATAATGATGAATGTTATTACAGTAGCTATATATTATTACTATATAAGTTTATGCACAAGCTAATGATCTAAATGGTCTATTAGATAATAAATAGCAAATAAATTGCGATTCAAAAATATATAAAAAATTTAGCATTTGTGCAGCCAATCATCAAGAGCGCGCATGGATTTAGCGCGATGGGATATTTGATTCTTCTTCTCCAGATCAATCTCCGCCAGACTCATTCCGTCCACATAGAATATAGGATCATACCCAAATCCTTGGCTTCCCCGTGCCTCAAAGCCGATCTGCCCATAAACCTCTCCTGAGAAGATCATGGTTTGCATGCCCGGTTCAGCATAGGCGACAACCGACTTGAAATAAGCCGATCGATTCTTCTCGCCCTCCATAAGCCGGAGTATCCCGGCGTTGCCTATCGTCTTTTGCACGTACGCTGAATAAACCCCAGGAAATCCTCGCAGAGCCTGGACGAAAAGCCCTGCGTCTTCGAGCATCACCGCTCCCTTCAGGCGAAGGGCGACCTCTTTCATGCCATAAATGGCCACCTCTTCCAAAGTATCTGCCTGGATCTCAGTATAACCGATGTCCATTTGCACGAGATCTCCTAATATTGCCTGCGCCTCAGCGTACTTGCCTTTATTGCTTGTCACAAAATTGATCATACCGCCCTTTTTGCCCTGTCCTTCTCTATTAATCTTCACCATCTCTCCAGACATCAAGGGCAACGTTTTTAGATCCCTAGCATAGAATGGGAGGGGTCAATGCGGATCTGGTGAGTCTAAAATGCAGCTAGGAGACAGAATCTCCGTAAAGAGGAACGGCACAAGCTATGAGGGAGTGCTCATGCCTAGCCGGCGCCAAGGATATCTGGTTATAAAGCTGAAAAACGGCTACAATATAGGATTGTCCGCCGATGAGTGCGAGATACAGCTCCTGCAAAAGAGCCAGGAAAGCAAGCCGATAGGCAATATCAGGACTTTGCAGTCCAGAGAGGGTCTTCCTCAGGTCTCTATTCTATCCACCGGAGGAACAATTGCCAGCAAGGTCGATTATCGAACTGGTGCTGTGACCAGCCAGTTCTCTGCAGGCGAGATCATATCCGCAATCCCCGAGCTGGAAGAGATCGCCAACTATCGCGCTCGCGTCATATATCAGATCTTGAGCGAGAACATGCGAGCTGAATACTGGATAAAGCTCGCGCAATCTGTAGCCGAGGAGATTCGTTCCGGCGCAGAAGGCGTGATCATAACCCACGGCACGGATACCATGATGTACACGGCTGCGGCGCTCTCCTTCATGCTCAAGACGCCGGTACCTGTTGTCATCGTCGGCTCGCAGAGGAGTTCCGATCGTCCCAGCAGCGACGCCTCCATGAATGCCGTCTGTGCGGCAACTGTCGCCATCAGCGATATTGCCGAGGTATGTGTGGTAATGCACGGCACAACCAACGACGATTACTGCTCAATCCATCGCGGTACGAGGGTTCGAAAGATGCACACATCACGCAGGGACGCTTTCCAGAGCATGAATCAGCCACCGCTCGGAAAGGTGGACTACCTCACCAGAAAGATCGAGACCTTTAGGCATTACCGGCGACGCGGAGAGGTGGAGCTGGCAGTCATGGACAAGCTTGAGTCGCATTGCGCTCTGGTCAAGTACACACCCGGATCTTCGGCGGAGATCCTGAACTACTATATTGATAAAGGGTATCGTGGCATAGTGCTTGAGGGAACAGGCCTAGGCCACGTGGCATCCGATTGGATAAACGGCATCAAAAGAGCCACAGATGAGAACATCCCCGTGGTTATAACCTCTCAATGCCTGCGAGGCAGAATATGCGATCGTGTATATGATACGGGACGCTACATGCTGGATGCAGGAGCGATTGAAGGTGAGGATCTGCTGCCTGAGACGGCCCTCGTCAAGCTCATGTGGGCAGTTGCCAATGCCAGGGATGCCCAAGATGTTCGCACTATCATGAATACGCCACTTGCCGGAGAGATATCCCACTCCACACCCATCACGGTGTAAGGGGGGAAATTTGTCGGCGGTTAAGGCCAAACCTTATAAGCAAGGTGCATATTAGGACCAATCTCAGGATTATTGGAGGAATTTCGTTTTGACACGCAAGCCAGCAAGCATGTATAGAAGAAGGGAACGGCCCTACACCCGCAGAAGATACATGGGTGGCGTTCCTGGAAGCAAAGTCGTGCACTATGATATGGGAAATTTGACGGAAGATTTTCCCGTCAAGCTAACACTTGTGGTCAGGGAGCCCTGCCAGATCAGGCATACTGCTCTTGAAGCGGCCAGAGTCTCAGCTAACCGTTACCTCTTGAAGGTAGCAGGCAGAACAAATTTCCATCTCAAGCTGAGGACTTATCCCCACCATGTAATCAGGGAGAATAAGCAGGCCACAGGAGCAGGCGCAGACCGTGTCTCCAGCGGCATGAGGATGGCTTTCGGCAAGGCTGTGGGAACCGCAGCCAGAGTTGAAGCAGGCCAGAAGCTCTTTACTGTAGGAGTGCCTATTTCATATCTTAACGATGCTAAGATAGCATTGACAAGAGCAGGACATAAGTTGCCGACACCGATTCAGATCATAGTCGAATCGGGCCAGGAATTAATAAAATAATTAAGGTATCTGGATGGATGATTATTTAGCGGGCCTGGATCGGGCCATGAAGAAGATGCCGGCCACTCGAGAGTCCAAGGAGCGGTTCGTCATACCTTCCGCGAAGGTTTTTTACGAGGGCAAGACCACCGTGCTTGAGAACTTCGGGATTATCGCTGACACCCTTAATCGCGAGCCTGAGCATCTTATGAAGTATTTGCTCCAGGAGATGGGCACAGCTGGCAAGATCGACGGGCAGCGCGGCGTCTTTCAGGGCAAGTTCGGCGAGGCTGCTATTGCCCGCCAGATAGAGTCCTATTTCGAGGAGTACGTAGTCTGCACAGAGTGCAGGCTGCCCGATACTCACCTCATCAAAAGCGATCGCGTTCTGACTCTCAAGTGCGATGCGTGTGGCGCTCATCGTCCGGTTAGGAAGAGAAAGGCTTCGACAATCGTCCAAAAGGATGTCATCGAAGAGGGAGAAACCTATGAGCTGCGCATTGAGTCTGTGGGCAATAAAGGCGATGGCATAGCTAAGGTGGATAAGTATCTCATCTTCGTGCCCAGCGCAGTCAAGGGCGAGATCGTTAAAGCCAAGATCAAGAAGATCAGCGGAACCCTGGCCTTTGCAGAGGTTGTGGAGCGAACTGGCAAGGGATCTTAGATGGAAGAGAAGATCACCCTGACATTTAGCGAGGAGAACAAGTATCTGCTTGAGTTCTCCCCGCCAGCCTTCTGGATGGAATATGCCCAAAATTATGGTGGTCTTCCCTGGCTAGAGAGGAGCGAGAATAGGACGGCGATCGTCGCCGAGAATTACTCATATCTGCTCGACCTCCTGGTCCAGGCCAGGCTCTATCGTCTAAGCAGGATGCCTTATGAGGAACGGTTCAAATAGTGACTGCACAGATGCCATCCATGCAGGGCTATCTCATTGCCGGTCTGCCAATCATCAAGCAAGGCGATGATATCGCCTCACTGGTCAAATCTCTTTTTAATTTTCAAGATGGGGATGTGCTCTGTCTTGCCAGCACCATCGTGGCCAAGTCGGAGGGTCGTTTCCGGGAATTGGAGGACTATCATCCCAGCAGCCGGGCAGCGGCAATCGCCCGGAATACCGGCAAAGATCCCAGGTTCGTGCAGGCAGTGTTGGACGAATCGGCGGACATCCTGCTCGACCGGCCTTTTATGCTGGTGCAGACTCGCTTCGGCCATGTGGGAGTAAACGCCGGAATAGATCAGTCCAATGTGGGAGCGGATCGAATATTGCTGCTGCCCGAAGACCCGGCAGGGAGCGCAGAGCGGTTGCGCGCCCGCCTGGGAAAGGACTGCGCCGTTATCATCACCGATACCTGCGGCCGGCCGTTCCGTTCCGGGGTGGCGGGCGTTGCCATCGGTTGGGCGGGGATAGCCCCTCTGCGCGACTGGCGGGGCGTGCGCGATCTGCATGGCAAGGCTCTGGAGATCACGCTCGAGGCCGTGGTGGACGAGATTGCGGCAATGGCCAATATGCTCATGGGCGAGGCAGGAGACGGCACTCCCGCGGTCGTCTTCAGGGGGCTACAGTACCCCCGATCCGGCGAAAGCTCAGTCTTCATGCCAGAGGAACGAGATGTGATCCGGCCCAGGCTGAAGAGATAGGATTTTATTGGCCGGAGTGGATAGCCACGCCCGTGCAGAGACCGATTCGAATCGTAGTGCCTTTCAAGCTGAATAATGCCAAGAGCCGTCTGGCTCCTGCCCTCACACCGGAGGGGCGAAGGCTCCTGGCTTTTGCCATGCTCAGGGATGTTCTGGATGCGGTCTCGGGCTTCGGCCGGCTGACGGTGCTCTCCCGGCCTGGACTGGACGCCGCGAAGGTCGGCTGTGATGTTGAGATCCTGGAGTCTGAGCTGGATCTGAATGATGCTCTAAATTCATTTATCGCTGGAGAGGCGTCGCTGGGATGGCCGTCGGATATTCTCATCGTCATGTCGGATCTGGCTCTTCTGACACAAAGTGATGTAGCGGGAATTCTGAGCTGCCCTGGAGATGTGGTGCTCTGCCCGGGAAGAGGCGGTGGGACTAATATGATTCTCATCAGAAACCCGCGATTTCGAACCTGCTACCGGGGGCTGAGCTTTCCCAGGCATCAGGAATATGCAAGGCAGTCGGGCCTAGCGGCATCTGTCTTCGAGTCCTTCCGGGCGGGGTCGGACATCGACCGTCCTGAGGATATGGCCGAGGTGCTGCTGCACGGACGAGGAAGAGCGAAAAAGACGCTCGAATCGCTTGGATTTATTCTTCCGCAGAGCGGTCAGGCAGGTTGCGTCAGAACTTAAGTGCCAATATAGATGTTAGATGGGAAGCGGCAAAAAGTATTTTATGATGCTTCCCGTCCTAAAGGGAGTTGATTGATATGAAAAATTGGAATATTCTAATGTCAGCAATCTTCCTGCTTACTGCTACAGCCTTTGTACTGCAAGTGAGTACGGCGAGAGGAGAATTGATAGATTCAGCAAACGAGTCGCTGGACACTCCATCTAACAAGACGCAGCTCGTCTCATTTGTTGAGTCGGCATTGACCTATGTTCAAAAGTACGGCAAAGAGAGAGCGCTCGAAGAGTTCAGCAATAAGACCGGCCCATTTGTCCGAAGAGATCTCTACATCTACGCTTACGATTTCAATGGAACTTGCCTTGCGCATCCATTCAAACCCGAGTGGATCGGCAAAAACAAGCTGGATGTAACCGATGCTAATGGAGTCTTCTCCCTTCAGAACACGCTGAACGCTGCCAGGCAAGGAAAGGGATATGCTTATTTCATCTTCCCCAATCCTGCTCACGGCAACAGAGATGAATTTAAGATTGCCTATGCTATGAAAGTTGACGACAATTGGTTCCTGGGATCGGGAATATACATATCATGCCCGTGATGTCAAGTATTTCCTTTTTTGAGCTAAGCAAGGATTGTCACGAATCTGCTTAAAATAGACCTGAGAGCTTGTCTGGGTAGAGCCGATCAAGGATACAGCGCTGCCGAGTTGCTCAGGGCAGCGCTTGCAATCTATTAAATCACACCGCAAAGACCCGTCTTTGCGGAAAGAGTGACGGTTTTTAATAAGTGCTCAACTCTCCCCTAAACAGCATCTGTTGCAGCTTGGGAATATTGGCCAGCCAGTCGTCCAAGATCTCCGCTGCCCCGGCCTCCAGCTTCTTCATGTCCACGCCGTCTTTGGGCACAATCTGCACACTGGCAATATGCGGCTCGTCGATGGGCTTGCCGATCTGGGAAAGAATCTTGATGTAAACCTCGTCAATGCCCTGCACCTCGGCAGCTATCTGCTTGGCAGCCTCCGTGGAGAGCAGGTTGTAGATCTTGCCGACGTGATTTATAGGATTCTTGCCGCAGGTGGCCTCGAGACTCATTGGTCTATTGGGGGTGATCATTCCGTTGGCGCGGTTGCCCCTGCCTACAGCACCATCGTCACCCATCTCTGCGGATGTGCCGGTGACGGTGATGTAGACGGACCCCTGATCGATATTGTCTGCCACATTCATCTGCGCTTTAACCTTTCGAGAAGTGAATTGCTTGGCATACTCAACGACGTGACTCACAATGGCATTCTTGGTATCCACATACTCCTTCAGGCTGGCCACATGGCGATCAATCATAGCGCAGGCGATCGTCAGGTTGATGACATCGCCCTGGCGCATGCCCATGACCTTTATATCCTCGCCTATGGCCGGGACGCTCTTCTTGAGCCTCATCAGCTCGCGCTCTGCATTAAAGACGATATTTTCCGTCTCAGAGAGGGGCGCATATCCCACACCGAAAGAGGTATCATTGGCGGAAGGAACCTTGCGGCTGAAGACATCCCGCAGATCAGAGGATCCCATGCCGATCTTAGCATCAAGGATTATATGATTATTGACATCCAAATTGGAGAGCGACTCGCCCAGGAGCTTTCTTCCCGCCTTGATGGCGATAGTATCCACCGGAATTTCAACCTCCTTGAAGACCCGGGTGGCACGGCCCGTCAGCAGAATGTAGAGTGGACAGATGACCTCGCCACCTCCGAAGGCGGGCTTGGACCGGCCTGCCACAATCTGCGTCTTGTCTGTGTTATGATGAAGCACTGCTCCAAATCTATCAAGGTATTCCTGGCAGAGGGCCCGGCTTATGGACTCTGCGAGGCCGTCTGCCACGCTATCCGGGTGCCCGATGCCCTTGCGCTCTACCAGCTCTATCTCCTGCTGCTCCAACGGTCTTTGATTAAGGCGTTCAACCTTGATATTTCTCGTCATGACCTTTCCTCGATTATCCTCGACTAGTACCCTGAGACAATTCTCAAGCTTTACCTGAACTGCAATATCTTATTAAGGCTTTGCACCTGCCCTGCACTTGCCTGATCATCACATTACTGGGTGAGGCCCACTTGCCACTTGAGCATTTTCTCCTCTACAACGTATCGGAATGTTCGATCAATTGCCAGGCCAAGGAGTCCCAGTACAATCATGTACATAAATACCTCATCCATGCGGTAATGTCCATAAGAGTCCCAGATCTTGAATCCCAGGCCATTTTTGCTTACTCCGAACATCTCTGCAGCCACAAGACACATCCAGGCAATTCCCATGGCGATCCTTATGCCGGCGGCAATGGATGGCAGGGCATACGGAAGAGCCACATATCTGATCAGATCGATATCCTTAGTTGCACCCAGGACCTTTCCCGACTCGACATAAATCCTTGGCAGGCTCTTGAATCCCACATAAGTGTTGATCAATATGGGAAAGACCGCCCCGATAAAGATTATAAAGCCTGCAGCTAGGTTGGTTATGCCAAACCAGATGATGGCAAATGGAATCCACGCTAAAGGGGGAATGGGACGGAGGATCTCCACAATGGGATCCAAGATGCGGTCAAGGAACTTGAACCATCCCATGATCATTCCCACGGGCAGAGCAATTATCAAACCACCTGCCATGCCAATGGCAAAATGAAGAGAGCTTACCGGCAGATCCTCTGTGAAAATCGACCACCAGTTATCGAGAAAAGCATCTACCACCTGAATGAAACTGGGCAGGGTCAACTGATCATTGATCAAAAAAGCAGCCAGCTGCCAGGCTGCTATCAATCCGAAAATGGATAGGGCAGAAATGCCCTGACTTCTCAGGACATTTATGCTTCTACTGACTCTTCTCTTCACCTGACACCTTCTCAAAGAAGCTGGTATCAAAGAGATCCTTCTCGGCAAGCTGCCTCTTGGTATAGTTCATCTCGTAGTCGACCTTTGCATATTCGACCGTCGATGGGACCTGGAGACGAGGATCGCTGACCCACTTGCCGTCCCAGTTCTCTATAGAGTATTCAATCTCTGTGAGGTTCGCATTTGTCCTTTTGGCATATACCTCAGCAGCTTCCTCGGGATGGGCATTGATGTACTCCGTTGCCTTGATGTGAGTCCTTATGATCTGCTCTACCAGTTCAGGCTGCTCCGTGATGAGCTTGTCGGTAACTACCAGGCTGCAGCAGGCGTGGTTAGGCCACATCTCGCCCGATGAGACTACGTGTTTGCCTTTGCCCTTGAGCTCAATAATGGATGGCGCAGGATGAGGCAGGAAGACACCGTCGATCTTGCCCGCAGACAGAGCGCTGGTGGCAGGTCCCGGGTCCATGGCTTTGATGTCGACCTTCGAGACATCAACCCCATTTTCCATGAGCCATTTCTTCATCACGGTGTCCTGAATGGATCCCGGCGGGAATGTGCCAATTGACAGGCCTGCCAGGGATGCCGGTCCACTGTACATCTCATCCGGCTTGAGGACCAGATCGGAGCCGTTGATGTTGACGGCAGCCACGATCTTGGCCGGCAGCCCTGCCGATATGGCGGAGATGGGCGGAGCAGTTCCCACGTAGGCTACATCCAGCTCTCCGGCGACCATGGCTTGCATCTCCGGAACTCCAGTGGGGAATTCAAACTCTTTGATCTCGGTTATGCCGAAGGGCTTCAAATCTTCAGCCCACCAGCCCTTCTCTGAAGCTATCATCTCTGCAATCTGATGGGTGCTGGGCTGATAGCCTATGCGCAGGGTGGAGATCTTGCCGGGCATCTTCTCTTGGAGGGAGGCATTTTCCTTCTGGGTATCATTGGAACCCATCTCCTTATTTTCGGGGGAGGAGATGCAACCAAGCGACATCACCACCACAGCCGCAAGGATGGTTATAATTATAAATTTATTCAAATGCAATCACCTGAATTGCCGACTCTGCAAAACCCAGGCAACGAACGGTATAAAGCAGTTTCCAGCCGCCCGGTATTATTTTCACATTATGGACAATAATTGAGATGAATCTCACAATAGTATTAAGAGAAGCAGAGAACAGGGCGAAAAGAGTTTCTAGAATCAATAGCATACACAATAAAAGGCAGCGTGAGATCGTGGTTGGATCTTATCAAGAGATAGCTGGCAAGGTAGAAAACAAAGATGCTGTGATCATGTCGGCTCAGGAGGTCGCCGATCTTGTGCAGGCTGGCGAATCCGCTCAGCTCTGCGAGGTTGATGTCGTCACCACTGCCACCCGAGCGGTGATGAGCGGCACCTACGCGGTCCTTTCTTTTCCGGTGGCCGGGCAGGCTTCGTTTCTTCGCGCCAGGAAGGCCTGGATCAATGGCGTGCAGGCCGCTGTCGGCCCCTGTCCGAACGAAAATCTGGGCATACTGGATTTGATCGTCCTCGGAACCGCCCACAGCAGCAGCCGGCCAGACTATGGCGGGGGGCATCTCTTTCGGGACCTCGTCGAGAGAAAGCCGGTTCAGGTCGAGGTGGAGGCGGATGATGGGCGCCGCCTGGGGGCGGAAGTTGGACTGGACGAGATGCCTACTGCCAGGCTCTTTGGATCGCGGCATGCCTTCAAGAACTACTCGGCCTTTGTCAATGCAGGAGAGGAGCCGATAAACACCATATTTCACTGTCGCGGCTTTGCGCCCCACTGCAAGGAGGCGACGTTCTCAGGCTGCGGACAGATCAATCCCGTCAAGAATGATCCGCTTCTGGAGAGCATTGGGGTAGGGACGCGTATTCTCATGAACGGAGCAGAGGGCTTTGTCCTTGGCACAGGAACACGGAGCAGCAGAGAGCGGCCCAATCTCTCCGCATTTGCCGATATGCACCGGATGGATGCAGAGCTCTTGGGCGGCTTTGTCACCTCATCCGGGCCGGAGTGCATCTGCTCTTTGGCCGTGCCCATTGCCGTAGTCAGCGAGAAGATTCTGGCGGAGATCGCCCGGCCCGACCGGTGCATTCCATTGCCCGTAAACGATGTCAATAGCAGAACAGTCATCGGCCAGGCAGACTATGGGGATGTCTGGGAGGATGTGGATCTGGCTGTGGCCTTTGAGCCGGAGAACTGCTCAGGCTGCTCACCTTGCCGGGCAGAGGAGGCCTGTCCCATGAGAGCGATAGCCCGCGATTCTGCGATCGGCGTCTGCCGCAGCGAGGTGCTATGCTTTCACTGCGGCATGTGCGCCACGGTCTGCCCGTCTGGGGTATTTTCCTGCAGAATGGGCGCCGTCCGGCTGAAGACCGCCGCAGGAGCGGCCAGGACCATTCCGGTGGTGCTGCGTCAGTCGGACCGGCTGCGAGCGATCAGGATGGCGGAGAAGATGAATGAAAAGATTACAAACGGCTCTTTCCGGATAAGTGAGCCGGTTGAGCGCATCGCTTGAACCTCTCCAGGATTTCCTCAGGCGAGAGGCTGATGATGGGCACGGCGGCGTTGCCCTCCTCGACCTTTGCTGCTATTACTGTGCACTCTTCGGTCAGGGCCATGGCCAGCTCTTCTGCCCGGTCGACCTGCACCACCTTTTCGATCCCGGCAGCTCTTGCCAGGGCATAAAGGTCTGTGCCAAGAGAGGTGCAGGTGGGCTGGCTGCCTGTGGAGCCGTAGCAGCAGTTGTCAAGAATCACCAGCTTAAAATTTTCCGGCGCGTAGTTGGCTATGCTGGCCAGAGTTCCCAGGTTCATGAGCACTGAGCCGTCCCCATCCAGGACCATCACCTTTCTCTCAGGCCTTGCCAGGGCCAGGCCAAGGCCAATGGATGAAGCCAGACCCATAGAGCCGAGCATGTAGAAGTTTTCCGGGCGGTCCCTGACCGAGAACAGCTCCCGGCTGGGATAGCCGATGTTAGAGATCAGAAGAGCGCTCTGCGCCTGCGCGGCCTCAGCAGCCAGAGCAATGGCCTCAATGCGCTTCATTTTCCCCTCCAGAATTGCAGGTCAAGGAGAACGGCCACGGGCCTTCCGTCTGCCGCAGCACTGCTCCAGGCTTCGCACACTGTCTCCTCCGCCTTTGCAGGCTGAGGCTCTAAATGCAGGATGCTAATGGCGTCGAGCAGGGGAACGGTGAGCCGGCCCATTGGCACCTGGGCGACGATGGGCTCGCCGACCCCGCCCCGGTGGCTGATGATCATGAGCAGGGGGATGCCGTAGAGCATGTCCAGAGAGGCAAGGGCATTGATGCAGTTTCCCAGGCCCGAATTCTGCATGAGCAGAGCTGCGCGCCGCCCGCCCATCCAGGCCCCGGCGCAGATTCCCACCCCCTCCTCCTCGCGGGTGACCGGCAGGTGGATGATCTCAGGATCGCTGCCGATCAGAATGAGCAGCTCCTGGAGGTTGACGCAGGGAACGGAGGCCACAAAGTCAATGCCGGCGCGCTTCATCCCCTGATAGACGGCAAGGCTGGGGTTCATTGTGCATACAATCATCTTGCTGGGCCAAAAAACCTTCCGCAGAATTGAATAATCCTAAATCGCCTCTACCCGGCTGTTTCCCTGCTCGTCCTCGGCCACCAGAAGGGTATTGTCAAACTGTCCCTGCACATCGCTGATGTGGCTGATGGCGATTATCTGGGGGAAGCGCTCCTCCAGGCTTCTCAGCATCTGGATCATCTTCTCCCTGTGCTCCTGGTCCTGGCTGCCGAAGACCTCGTCCAGGATGAGGAAGGAGTAGCTCTCTCCATCCGGGCCGAAGCGCATCAGGTACTCGCTGATGGCCACCCGCACAGATACGGCGATCATATCAATCTCTCCGCCTGAATAGCGGGAGATGGGATACCACTCTCCCCCGTCCTCAACCTGGATGTTGAAGTCATCATCGATCTTGATCAGGCTGTATTTGCCGGATACCTCCTCAAGGATCTCCCCCGCGGACCGGGCAATATCGTTTTTAACCCGGATCAGGACCTGATCCATGAAGCTGCTGAAAAGATTGCGGGTCACCTCCACCACCTCCAGACTGCGGCCAACCTCCTGGGACTTCTTTTCGAGCAACTCTTTCCTCTGCGCTTCCTGCATAAGCCGTTCCCGGGCTGCCCGCAGCACGCCCATCCGCACCTGTCGATCGGAAACGGTCTTGCGAGCCGCTTCCAGCTGCGCCTCTGCGCCTGCGAGATTGGCTTTCGCCTTTTCATGCTCCTGCAGGCTGTAAGCCAGAGCGGCAAGATTCTGCCTGCACTCTAAAAGATCCGAACTGAGCTTTTGCCGGGCGGCTTTCGCAGTAGCCAGCCTCTCTCGTGATTCCGCCTCGCCTGCCATAGTGAGGCAAATCGTTTGCGCTTCCTTCTCCGCCGTCCCCAGCTCTCTCTTCTCCCTGGAGAGAGACTCATATTCCTGCGGATCATAGCCCAGATCTCTCTGCGATGCCTGAAGCAACTGCAATGACTGATTGAGGCTCTGAATCTCCTGCTCCTGCCTATTCATCCGCTCCGCAATAGCCGGCATCTGCGCTACCCTCTCGGAGAGGGAGAGGTATCTCTCGTGCAGAGGCTTGATGATGGCCATCCGCGTTCTGGCTTGCTGGAAATCAGGCTCAGAATAGCCCAGCGTCTCGATCTCGCCCTTGAGCAGAGCCTGCCGTTTTGCAATAGCGGTCACTTCTTTCTCCTGCCCGGCCATCTCGCTATAGAGAGCAGGCAGGTCCTGCAGCCGCCGGGATAAGGCGGCATGCTCCATCACCAGAGGCCTAAGGGCCAACAGGGCCGCTTCCGTCTGGGCGAGCGACTCGGCATCGAAGCTGACCGATCCCAGGCCATCGATCTTGCTCTTGAGATCCCTGATCTCAGATTGCAGATCGTGCATCTGCATGGCCAGGCCCCTCAGCTCCGCCTGCAATGCAGAGCGGCGGCTCTTTTGGGAATTGAGAAGCTCAAAAGCCGCTCGCAGATTGCTCCTCGATCTGGTCGCTCCCTCAATCTTTCCGGTCTGAGCGGAAATCCCGGCGGCGAGCTTTTCCATCTCAGCTTTTGCAATGGCCGCAGAATCCTCGTACTTGCTGATGAGCAGATTGCGCTGGCCCTCCAGCGGCCTCTCGCATGTCGGGCAGACCCCCTCTTCTCCCAGGGCCATAACCTTCTTCAGGGATCGTTCCGCTTCCGCCCTGGACAGCTCTTGCATCCTGTAGCTTCCTCTCAACTCCGCCAGGACGCTGTTTAGTTCGCTGACGAGCTGATCCAGGTCTTTATCCTGGCGTCGCAGCCCTTCCTCTCTCTCCTCGATATTCTGCAGCCCCTCCATCTCAGCCCTAGCCCTTTCCGCTTCTCCTTTCAGTCTGGCCAGCTTCTCATCCAGAGACTTCCTCTGTGCCAGCAGCCCGTCCAGCTCTTTTTGCAGATCTCTCTGCCTCAAGTGTTCTTGCTGCCTGGTTCTGCAGCTCTTCTCTTCCTCAGGACAGCGCTGTATCTCCTTCAGCCTGGCCTCGGCGATATGCAGATCATCAATCATCTTTTTTGTCCGGGAGAGGCTGGCTGCAACTGCCCTCTCTCGGATGGCATCCTCCTTTAGCCGGGACTGCATCTCGTTATGCCTATCCCTGAGAGCCTCCAGAGAGCAAAGCCGGACCTGTAAATCCGAATGCTCCTTTTCTTTGGGCTGGAGTTCATCCAGCATTTTTGCCCCCTCCTCCAGCTCCAGAAGGCTCCTCCGGCTCTCAGCAAGAGCTTTTTTCTCGCCCTGAATGGCGGCCTGCTGCGCAGCTATGAGCCGCGCTGCCTCCTCATAGGCAGCCCTTTTAGGCAGCAGGACCTCCAGCTGATTCCTGATACAGGCCAGCCTGTCCAGATTCCTCTGCAGATCCGATAACCTCTTCCTGCAAGCATCGATCTGCAAGAGACGCTGCTCTTCTGCTCTTGCCGACTCTTGCAGCTGCCGATCTGCTGCCTCCAGATTCCTTATCTTCCCGTCGAGAAGGTCATGCTGATGCTTTTTCTCAGCCATTGCCTCCAATTCCCTTCGTCTGCTCTCAGCAGCTTGCTGAAAACTCTCTCTGCTCCTCTCCGCTTCATTCAGCTCTTTTTCTCCGGAGAGAATTTGGCAAGAGGCTTCATTCAGCCGTAGATCGACATCTCTCATCTCTGCCAGTGCTCCAGCAAGCCAGCTCTTCTTCTCCTCCAGAGTCTTCTGATCCTCTCTGATCTGCAGCATGGCATTGTCCTTGATGTCCTCTAGGCCCAGGAGCTTGAGCAGATACTCCCTCTTTCCCATCCCGCCCTCTTTGAGCAGGCTGTCCAGGTCCTTTTGCCTGGCATAGAAGGTCTTCATAAAGTCCTGATAGCTGATATTGAGGATCTCCTCCAGTCTTCCGTCTACCTCTTTGCTTCCTGAGGCGATTGTTCGCCCATCCAGCATAAGAAAAGCCTCAGCCAGCAAGCCCTTTCCTTTCATGGCCCGGTAGATGACCAGCTCTTGCTTGCCCAGGGAGAGAGTCAGGCGGGCCTCCACGGTATCTGATTCCCTTGCCCGGGCGTTGCGGATGAAATCTCTCTTGATGGCTGAGGCGCGGTTGCCGTAAAGAGCCCAGGCAATGGCCTCTACTATGGTGCTCTTCCCGGATCCGTTGCTGCCAACGATGCCTGTAAGCCCATCAGAGAACTCGAGCTCTGCATGACGGAACTTTTTGAAGTTATTCATGATCAGCTTATCAAGATGCATCCAATTCCTCTTTGTGCCTGGCAAGCACAGCTCTCTTCATAATCTCCGATCCATATGCTAACACCTCATCCTTGATTTTTTCCGGAATCAGCTCTCGGGATGATTCTTCTCTCAGGTAGCTGGAAAATTCTTCGTGCAGAGCCCGCCGATCTACGGGCCGCTCTAAATGCTCCTCGACATCTGCAAACTCCGTGCGTATCTTGAAATATAGGGCCGAGGCCCCCAGCTTATTGAGCCTAGTCTGGTCTATGCTCCTGTAAGCAGCACGGTTTAAATTTTTAAGAGTGATGCGCACCATCTCATCTCTGGTCTCATCCTCACGACATAGCTCCTGCAGGCACTGGGCGATCTCCTCAGATCGCATCCCGCTGCAGTCTATGGCCGGATAGTCGATCATGTACCTTGGCCGGACTGGTACATTCTCCGCCCTTCCGCTCTCCAGATCGACGAGCAGCATTCCTTTCTCGTCCTGGGATTCGCCGAAGTTGAAGTACTCCAGCGAGCCGCTGTACCAGGCGTTCTTAGAGAGCTGCGCCTGTCCATGATAGTGGCCCAGAGCAATATAATCAAAATCGCTTTTAAGGAAGCTATCAGCAAGCTCGTGCTCCCCCACGCTCCTCATCTTTTTATTCCGGAGCGACTCTACCAGGCCGTGCATGACCAGCACATCTCTTCCTGTCCTCTCAATCTTCCCAAACTCGGTCAGATAGTCCTGCGGCTCCAGGCAGAATGGAATGCAATGGAAACTATGGTCTCCTGTCTCAATTCTCTCGTATTGGTAGCGCTGGGCGATATGCACTCCCGGCAGATTATCAAAGAGACGGAATGGACTGGTGGACGAGAAGCTCTTGGGAGCGTCGTGATTGCCGCTGATAATGATAACAGGTATATCCTCCTTCATAAGCCGCATAAGGCCCCTCTGGAAAACTACCAGTGGTTTGATCTTGGGGCGAACGTGATGGAAGACATCGCCAGCATGAACGACCGCATCCGGCCGCAGATCCACAATCTTCTCGATAGCCTGCTCGAATCCGGAATACACCATCTCTTCTATGCGATTTCTCCCGTGCTCATCCAGGCGGCTGTAGCTGGAAAATCCCAGGTGCGAATCGGCGAGGTGAATTATCTTCATTGCCAGGGCATCCTAATCTAGAAACGGCTTAAAGCCGCCTCTGGTGATAAGGCTCTCTTGCTTATCTTCCTTATCCAGGCGGCGCAAGTAATCCTCGTAGCGGTGAATCCTGACGGGAACGGAAAAAGGAATCTTCAGTGTGGATATGACCGCCTCGCCGGGCTCCAGGGTTTGAATCTCAGTATCCATAGAGGAGAGGTCCTGCTTGGCCGATTCTTCCAACTGTATCCGGTCATTTCTGTCTCCCAGACCCATGACCACCAGGGTGTTGAACTGAGAGAGAAGCTGCTTATCTATGAGCTTGGGCTGCTGGGTGATGGCACACAGGCCCACACCGAACTTGCGTCCTTCTCTGGCAATGCTCTCAAAGCGAGCTGTGTTGCTGCCTGCTCCCAGGACCCTCTGCGCCTCCTCGATGGTGATAAGGCAGTTCTTGCGGCTCTCATCGCCCTCATGCTCCTCCTTTTTATACTCATCCAGAATATACCGGGAGATGACGGAGAGCAAAAAGAGCTCGGATCGGTCGCTCATCCTCGGTATATCCACCAGCACCACCTTTCCTTTCTGCAGGTTGGCCAGGATGTTGCCAAGGCTCGACCTCTTGCGGATGTAGGGATTCTTACCCAGCTCATTCTTGATCCTTCGAATCAAGACATTTATTGTGCTGTCCTTGAAACCCTCCTGGAGCATGCGGGCCATTCCCTCAGGCAGCTGGATCTCTTCCAGCCAGCTCTGCGGGTCCAGGACTCGGGAAATGGCATCAAGGGCATCCCTTTGAGGCGGCGACCACTCATAGAGCAGGGCTATGTCCTCGGGAAGAATCTCGTTTTCCGATATGGCCAGCTCTTCTACCCCGGGATCGGAGGCGTTCTGCTTGCTTGTCGAATAGCAGGCGAGGCCCTCCCGATATCTCTTGAGGTGGGTGAGGCCCTTGATAGTACTTTTGCTGGAACTCTTACCCTTCAGGTATTCTCCGTGGGGATCGACGATGAGAAGGCCGAACTTCGACTCGCCCCGAGCGGAGAGGCGCATGCAGGAGGCGGCAAAGACCTTCATGAAGTTTGACTTTCCCATGCCGGTTGTCGCAAAGACGCCCATGTGATGGTCCATAGCTTCGCTATGCAGTGCCACAGGAATCTCTTCGACCAGCCGGGAGCCATTCCTCAGATAGCCTATCTCTATGTCTCCCATGACCTGGCTGAGAAATTTGAATTGCTCGGTCTCCGCCCGCACGACTGGCGCAAACTTGGTGGGAAGCGTCCTGGACTTCTTGAACTCCGAGCTCTTGTTGATGCAGCCCAGCGGCTCGGCTATAACCCGGTTGAAGATTTGGTCGGAATCAAAGAAATTGGTGCCTTTTATGGTGGTGTCCCAATGGCCGTCATAGTTGGAGCTGTGCTCGATATTTAGAACCCGGGCAAGAAAGGTCAGTCCACCGTCTTTGATGGAGAATATCTGTCCTACCTCCACCCTCTCATCATCGTCGAGGTTGAAGGGTATGGTAAAATGGTATTCGGTCACGCTCCTGGAGACGATCTTGTATGTCGTCTCACCCATCTCAATCACCTTTCTTTTTAGCAGGCCTTCTCTTTCTGGGGCTGCTCTGCCTTCATCCGTTGGCGCCACTTTCTTTTTCACCCTCTTTTCCCGGCTCATTTCCTCGTACTTCGCGCCTTTTAGCGCTTGCTAATTTTCATGGCCCCGTCTCTCCCTAAAATCCAGATCTCATCTCCAGTATATCATGAAAATCCCCCATGAGCATTCTGATCTCCGCATGGGACATGCCATTTTCCAGGAGCTTTCCCATGAGCTTCTGGCGTATGGCTGCCCCCTCCTCCTCGGTTATCCTGATATCCCGGTGCGCCCGGAAGAGAGCGTGGGGATAGCCCAGGCACTCGGCTGAGCAGGAGTAGCATGCCAGCTTTCCCAGGACAGTTGCCATCTCTTCCTGAAGGAAGGACGGAGCATCGACCCGGAAGGCGTGCTCAGATTGCTCGCAGAAGCGGACGATGTAGGTCTGGCCGTTCCACTTGCCCTGGCCGGCGTCCACCTTCTTATCTTTGAGGCTGAGATACCAGGCTGCTTTCGGCAGGAGCTGGCTGCCGGCCATGCCGGTATGCTGCACAAATGGCAAGCTGATCTCCTCGCCCCAGAAGAGGGAGCTGGACTTGGCAACTGCAAGGAGTGCGACCCCTTTCTTCTCCGCCCGGGAGAATATAGTGGCAATAACGCCTCTGAGCAGCTCAAAGACCTCAAAGCTGCCGTCGTAGAGAATGATGTCGCCGGGGCGAGCCCCGGCCAGGGCATCGTTTATGGCCACATACTCCTGCAGCTCCCGGTAGTAGCTGGAGAGCCGGTCCAGATCAGATTCCTTAAAGCTCACCCCACTCAAGCCGAAGAACTCCCTCAGATAAGGATCGAAGAGATTGCTGCATTGCCTGGGATCGGCAAGCAGGAGATCGTCAAAGGTGATGACCGTGCGCCTCCAGGCTGCTCCCCGGTAAACGGCATAGCCTGCCCGGATAAGGTTTACCCTTGCGGTAGACCAGCCGCAGATGGTGGAATTGGAGCCGTCCACCGCGAAGATCTCCCCCTCGAATTCACTGGGCTCAATCGGCAAAAAATCGCTGCTCTGCACCCCGGTCTCTTCCAGATATCTGTCGAGGCCCTCCAGGGAGACATGATCGCTGATCAGTTCTGCAACCAGAGAGAGGCGGCTGTCATCTTCCATTTAATATCCTAATGAGATTGGCAAAGTATTTAACTGATTTTGCGAGGGAGCAAATCATCTCTAGAGATTGGACAGTTTGCGCATTGCCTGCTTCACGAAACCGCTCGGCACCTCTGAGACAATATTCGAATCCTTCATAAATATGACCTCAATCGGCCTGGACTGATTATCTAAAACCAGCTTTATGGTATAGTCGCTCTTGCTGTAGAACAGCTCTTTTCTGATTTCATATTCTCCGACATAATTCGCCGAGTCTGGATCGCTGCGATACCATTTGTCTCTCGGCGCGGCGCTGATGCTTTCAATCGGTATGTTATTATAATTGAACTCATTTGCAGAGATTAGGTCGAAGAATTGCTCGCGTGATGTATTTTCATAGGTGGGAAGGGCTTCGATCTTTGCGTTTGCCATTATTTTTATAAATTTATTATCATCATAATTCTCATTTCCGTTATGCAAACCGTCTATAACCTGAACCTCTATTTTATTTTCACCTTCCGTCATCAGAATCTCGGCCGAATTTTTATCAGACCAGTCCCTTGCTATCCTGCCGTTATGCAAAAACCTGTAATAAATCGGATCGTTCTCCGGATCTTCTGCCTCAGCTGCAAAGGTTGCGATCTGATCAGAATATATCTGTTCTGTGCCTGAAATGATGCTTTCTAAATACGGCATTGCATTTTCGGGAGGGGTGACCGGAGATATCGCTGGCTGGATAACAGGTTGTATAGCTTCTGATTGATCTGGTTTGGGTTGTTTTATGTCTGGTTCTGGTTGTGCTATGATTTCCGGCTCATTGGCAGGCGCCTGTTCAGCTGGCGGCTCATTATTTGCAGGAACAGCAACTGATTGCGGTTCAGCGACCTGTGTTTTGATGGCAGACTGCTCTGTCGCAGCGGGAGGCACTTCAATGGAAATTGCTATCCTGCAATCATCGCTATTCTGGCTGGCATCAGACGCGCTTATTATCATATCTGATTTGGCGTTATTGTCGCCATCAGCCTGAGCAACGAGGCTCAACCGGGAACTGGCTACGCTATTTCGACTATCTAAATGAACTTCATTTGGCACAAGATTAGCAGTGATGCCAGGCAGCTCGCTCGCGCTCAGAATGATCGTGCCTTCATACCCATTCTTACCTTCTATAATTATATCCGAATTCTTGCTCTCTCCCGGCTTTAGCTGTAGACTGGCCAATTGCGGCTTGATCTTGAAAGATCCCTTCTGGCCTTCAACGATAACCATTATCGATCCGTTTGCCGAATAGCCGTCCTCACCGAGACCATTGACTACAACATAATATGATGCTCCTGGAGTGGCACCTGTGCTTACATACAACCTGATGTTTGATCTGTCCATTATCGAATAAGCAGACAGGTCCCCCACAGGCTCCTCTATCTCTGCCCTAACGATATCTCTTGGATATTTTGCTACGCTTAATTTTATCTTTCCGGTATAATTGTTTACGCCGGTCAATTCCAATGATAATACGGAATCATTGCCTTTTCCGATTCTTATTATGGGCGGATTTGCCGATATAGTAAAATACCTATCCGCTTCGATCTCCAAACTAAAATTGCAGTAAGCAGTCCTCCCGTCCGCACCTGTTCCCATTACGGAAAAATTGTACCTTCCAATCCTGGTCTCTGGATTGATCTTTAAAAGCAGTGTCGTCTGCACGGCACCAGGCAGCGAGCCTGATGGATCAAATGCCGGCACGATTCCCGCCGGAAGGTCTATCGCTTTAAAGGTGATCGGCTGCGCATAATCAGGATTGCGTATGATGTTCACCGGGACAGTTCCCGTCTTATTCTGCTTTATGGCAAATTCTGCACTACCTCCAACCAGCTTAAAAAATCTTGTCGATACAATTTGAATGCCGATCTCCATTCTTTTGGCTTCTCCCAAAGGCCCAACGCCCCTGAAAACGATCTTCTTTCTGCCTTCAGCAGCATTATCATCGGCGCGAATAGTGGCATTAGAATGGAAGAGGGGGCAGCCTTCATTGGGATCAAATGAGACATTCAGTCCTGCAGGCACCTCTATGGCATTCAGGTGTATCTTGCCGATTGGTGTGGCGCTCAGCATCATGAAGCCGATTCCTCCGCTTATTGTCAGACTCAGGTTCAGGGATTTCCCTCTGACTATCTCGAGAGTCTGATTTGCGCCCAAGCCATCCGCGGATAGGTTGAAACCAACTTGAGTCGATAAAATCAATATTAGTGCCGCAATAGCTGCTGCGCCGAGAAGTGAAGCTCTATGCTTTTCCAGGAATGAGCCATATCCTCGCTTCATAGCAATCTTGCCGCATAGAGTAAGCCAATCTCTCTCATTGCATAATCCTCGGGAACCCTACCAAGACCCGACCTCCTTGCCAGCTGAGCTGCCTTCTCCTCTCCGAAGTAGATCTCCATCCCTTTCAGGCGCAATAGGAAGAGAAGTAGCTGGGCTTCTTCCATCGCGCCGTCAAAGAGCCGATCCAGCTGCTTCTTGGCTTTTAGATCATCCTTTATGCTCGAAGCCAATTGCGCTATCCTGGATCTTAATTTTCCATCGGCTGAGCATATGGGAAAGCTGTTGATCTTTTTCTGCTCCTCGCATATGAGCAGATTCATCTTTGACAGATAGAGGGCGGCTTTGCAGACCTGTGGTTTTGCGGAATGGATGCGACATCCAGGAAGGCTGCAATCATAGAATGGGCAGGGATCACCTTCCTTTTTCCCCAGCATTCTGGCCGGTCCCACAATCTCGCCTTTCAGATCATGTGGCCTCGTGTAGTCCTTCATGAATCTCTTTAGGGTGATATTCAGGTGCCGGGCGATCTTGCGACAGTCCTCGATGGAAACGGCAATGCCCTTCTCCTCCTGGCAGCACCGACCGCATCTCTCGCAAACGAACAGCAGGTGCAGTGCGGTATTTGCCAGGAAATAGGGCTCGAATTCCGGGGAGATCATCTCGTCCATCTCAGCTCGGACTCTCTCCAGGTTTTTGAGCCCTCCATCGGGGACGAGATTCTTCAGGGCCTGCATGGCTCTTATGCCTTGATCGATCTCTTCGCTCAAATCAGGATCCCATCCCAGAATATTTCCATAACCACCTCAAACTTGCGGAATCAAATCTGGACCCAGCTTACAACTATATCGTCCCCAATCTCAATGATTGCGCCGCGTCCCATTCGCAGCTCTCCCACATTGACAATCCTGCTGGTGCCGATAAATCCCATTCCTCTTGCCTCATGGATATGACCGCAGAGGAGCAGGTCCGGTTGATACTCCTCCACAAAGCGGCATAGCCCGATCGATCCCGAGCTCTCACCGTTGTAAAGAGTATCTTGCACCCCGCGGGGTGGCTGATGGACAATTATTATCTTGACTCTTGCATCAATTATATCCTGATAAGCTGAAGCCAGGGTTTCATAAACCTCGCTATCATCATGATAGTAGCGAGACGGGTCCCCCAGACGCCTGGGGTCTCTTGCCACCATTCCGCCCATTCCCAGAAAGCCCAGGTCTGCCCAGCGATAGGAGGAGCAATGAATCATTTGCAGTCCCGCTTCATCCCATAGATCATGCACCACATCCCTGTGATCCATATTTCCGGGAACGATGAGCACCGGCGGCCCCAAGCTGGCCAGGAATAAGGCAGCCGGACGGGCCGTCTCCTTGCTTCCGCCATTGTGCAGGTCGCCGCAAAAGATGATGAAGTCTACATCAATGCCCTTCAGCTTACCCAGCATATCGATGCGGTCATGCAGATCAGCCAGTCCCAAAATCCGAAGAGGTCTCTTTGATCCGGCCATACTCTTTTCCAGGTATTCCTAAGCGCCAGGATCATATAAATAGAATGTGAGGGAGGAACATGAAATATTCAATATCAATACTGGTCGGCATGCTCTTCCTGCTGAGCATTATTGCGCTGGCATCCCATGCATCCGCCGAATGTGCATCCTGTATGAAAGAAGGTGACTGGTCCGAGAGCGCCAACGCTTTTATCAATGGCCAACCCATCAGTGACGAGCCGATTGCTTTTGGTCCTAAAGTAGTAAGAAAGACCACATCGCAATTCGAGAATCAGGACAAAGCCACAGACGCGGCTGGACAGAGCGGCGCCGATGCCTCTGCAGAGCTAATTCTCAAGAGCATCAAAGCCACTCCTGCCAAGGCATATCAAGCAAGCATTGTAAAGATCACGGCTGCTTTTGCCCTGAACGGGTCCACATCCGCAGAAGAGCAGACGGAGTTGCAGCTGACTGCCACGGCTACCATCAAAGACTCGGCAGGCAAGGAGGTAGAAAAGCTCAATCTGATAAAGACATCGGGAAATGAGTACTCCAAAGACTGGACTGCAAATGTCCCGCCGGGCATCTACAGCGTGGATATCGCTGCCTCATCCCTGGAAGCGGCTGGAAACTTCGCCAATGCAATGCTAATCGAGGTAGTCTCCTCCGGCAATTCCAGCTAAGCCTTCCCTGTAGCATGAAAACAATTAAAAAGCAACTCGGGAAAAGCCGTGAAAGACCGTCTTTCCTTCAATTTTTTCGAAAAGTTGCCATGGACTTGACGGGATTCGAACCCGTGGCCTCCGCCTTGCGAAGGCGGCGATCTACCACTGATCTACAAGCCCGATAATAAATAGAGTGGTTTTAGAGGAGACCGACCTCTTCCACCTCTACTG
This sequence comes from Methanosaeta sp. PtaU1.Bin112, assembly GCA_002067705.1. Classification (GTDB taxonomy): domain Archaea; phylum Halobacteriota; class Methanosarcinia; order Methanotrichales; family Methanotrichaceae; genus Methanothrix. Next base: position 46,893 of record MVRL01000146.1, on the reverse strand, counting down.
ATTCTACTCCCGGCACCTTTCGGACCGCTTCCTCGATCTCATCCGGGCTTCTGCCCCCTTTGTCGTTCATTATCGTAACGACTATCAGGGCCTTCAATCCAAAGGCTATTGGCATCTCCTGAATGGCATGCAATCTTGCAAAGGATGGCACTGCCTTCTTGATCTCCTCGGCGAGCGCTTTCAGATCCAGATCCGCGCTCTCCGGCATTACCTTCATTCTTACTGCCGCGTCTCCCATCGATCACACCTCACGGTCCTGAGAAGCCACAAACTTTGCAGGAATAAACGTTGCTCTGCTTTTTACATTTGTTACATCTAGCGATCACGGTTCCGCAGCTGGGGCAGGGGAATTTCGTCCCTCCCGCGCCAGTCAGCGCAACACCACATGATATGCATTTATCTGGTATTTCTTCCTTCATGTTATCTCCTCCCAGTTGATGTATTTCTCTGTATAAACCTTCCCATAGATGGGCCGAAATCAGGATGAATTTTGCCGCATTTGCTTTCTTCTCAGCTCCTGATAATTGTGCCGCCTTTTCCGCTCTTCAGGGACCGGTAAAATCGATGCGCATCGGTTCCATCGAGCACCCAGATGCTGCTGCCCTTGAGCGGGCCGCAGAGAAGCTCTATTGTGCCCTGATCCACGCAGCTTATGCGCCCGAGCAGACTGCTTGCTGGAACATCTGAGACTGCTTTGCCGTCCAGTATCACGCCGCAGACATCAGTTGCCTTGATGAGAGGTGCAGACAGCTGTGCAGCAACCAGGGCTGCCACTGCGTCCGAGGTATAGTCCCAGTTGTGGCCCAGACCGCGATCATTCTCAATGAGGGACAGGTAGGGCAAGAGGATCCGAACTCCGCTATGCTCATTGGGGCGGCAGATCGTCCTGGTGAGTGCAGCCTCATTTCCATCCGCCAGAAAATAGCCATACTGCTCCATGGCCAGGATGGCCATCCAGTGCGCAGCCTCCTGGCCGAGACTGCCGCGGGAGAAGATATCTCTTACCAGATCGGCCATTGGACCGCCGCCCGGTACCACCAGGAAGCTATAGCCTTCCTCCGCGAGGGACATTAGAACCCCCATAAGAGGTCGGGCGCAAGCCATGAGGCTTCCCCCCATCTTGAGAACATAAAATGGCATGGCGGCTATACTAATCATCTGCAGTATTCATAGTATCCGCTAAAATGGGCCAAAGGCCGATTGGATGTAGGGTAGGGAAGTATCTTGCATTTCATCGACCTTTGCCGTATAAACATCCGACTTGAGTCGTAGATAAGCCTTTTGGTTGGCAGGTTGCATGAGATGCACAATGAGCGAGACGAAATGCATTGTGACTCCTCTTCTGGCAGCAGACGCAGTCATACTTTTTGCAGGTGGAATTGTGCTAATCAAGAGAGACAACCCGCCTTTTGCCGGCTGCTATGCCCTGCCGGGAGGCTTTGTGGAGGTTGGGGAGACAGTCGAGGCGGCGGCGATCAGGGAAGCTCGCGAGGAGACCGGCCTTGCTGTCGATCTGCTGGGACTTGTGGGCATCTACTCTAATCCTCATCGTGATCCCCGCGGCCACGTGGTCTCGGCTGCCTTTCTCGCCCAGGGCAGGGGAGAGCTCTCCGCCGGATCGGATGCCAGAATGGCCGAGGTCGTTGCTCTTAAAAGCCTGCCTCCTCTGGCTTTTGATCACGATAAAATCATAAGCGATGCATTATCTCTCGCGAAGAGAAAAGAGTTCGATATCTCGCGAGAGAAGCAACAATCAAGTTAAAGTAGAGCGATCTAAATCTGCTCATTCACCTTAAAGGGAAGATGGGGGCATCAATTTCCCTCGATCTTCCAGGCCTTTGGGAGATGTTTCATGGAAGAGATCAGAGAGCTCATCGAAAAGTATGCGCTGCAGAATGCCGTGAAGTACAAAGCCGCACCCAATGCCGGGGCGGTCATGGGCAAGCTCCTGGGCGAACACGCAGAGCTTCGCGCCCGGGCTAAAGAGCTATCGCCTCTGGTAAAAGAGGTTTTAGCAGGCGTTGAGAAGACAGGCCTATCGCAGTGGCAGGAGAGGCTGCAGGCCATTGCCCCGGAACTGCTGGCAGAGCTCTCGGAAAAGAAGGAGCCCGACAAGGGCCTGCCTGCTCTGCAGGGGGCGGAAAACGGTGTAGTCATGCGGTTTGCTCCCAATCCCAATGGTCCGCCGACTCTGGGCAGCGCGCGGGGCATCATCGTCAACTCTGAGTATGTGAAAAAGTATGGAGGCAAGTTCATCATAAGATTTGATGACACCGATCCGGTAAAAAAGCGGCCCATGCCTGAGGCCTACGGCTGGTATCTGGAGGACTGCAAATGGCTGGGCGCAGAGCCGGATCTGGTGATAACCGCGAGCGAACGAGTCGGCCAGTACTATCCCATTGCCGAGGAGTTGATTTCTAAGGGCGGCGCCTATGTTTGCACATGTTCTCAGGCAGCATTCAAGGAGCATAAGGACAAAGGAATCGAGTGCGAGCACAGGAGCCAGACAGTCGAGCAGAATCTGGAACTCTGGCGGCAGATGCTGGACGGCCGGATGGCAGAGGGCGGCGCAGTCCTGCGGGTCAAGACCGACATGCACCATAAAGACCCGGCCATACGCGATTGGCCTGCTTTTCGCATCGTCACCGCCTCCCACCCGCTGGTGGGAACGAAGTTCCGGGTCTGGCCGCTGCTCGATTTTGAGTCGGCGGTGGAAGACCACCTGCTGGGCACGACGCACATCATCCGGGGCAAGGATCTGGCAGACAGCGGAAGCAGGCAGAGGTATCTCTACGACTATTTAGGCTGGAAGTATCCCCAGGTCATTCACTGGGGCAGGATCAAGATTCATCAGTTCGGCTCCTTTTCCACCAGCAAGCTCAGAAAGGCCATCGAGGCCGGCGAGTACAGCGGCTGGGACGATGCGCGGGTTCCCACGGTGCGGGCCATCCGCGCCCGGGGCATTCGGCCCGAAGCGCTGCGAAAGTTCATGGTCGATCTGGGCGTGGGAGAGACTGATATCTCCATCAGCATGGACTCCATCTATGCCGAGAATCGCAAGATTGTAGATCCCGAGGCCAACCGCCGCTTCTTCGTCTGGGAGCCCGCCGAGCTGGAGATCGAGGGCGATGTGCCCGCCCTGGCGCACGCCCCATTGCATCCCAGCGACGATCGTGGCTTCCGGGTGATTCCCGCCGGAAATAGGGTATTCATCTGCAAGAGCGATCTTGCCGGTATGAAGGTCGGAGATAACATCCGCCTCAAGGATCTGTGCAACATAGAGATCACAAGCCTTGATCCGCCCAGAGCGCGCTTCCTGGGCAAGGACATGGGCAAGAGGACCCGGATCATTCACTGGGCGCCCCTGGACGGGCCTAAGGTGCGGGTGCTCAAGCCCGACGGGGTGGACGAGGGCGTGGGCGAGCCAGGCATCGCCGAGGAGCTGGGAAAAGTTGTGCAGTTCGAGCGGTACGGGTTTGTGCGGGTCAACTCCGTTGGGGAGACGATAGTGGCAAACTTTGCGCACAGATAGAGTTCATTTGCTCATTTCTTTTTGAAAAGATTATCTCTCATCCCTGATAGGCTGCTCAGATCCCAAGCAGCTGTCCCCGCAGCAGTGCCGCCGCCAGAAATGCCACCAGTGCCACAGCCATTCCCTTTTTCAGCGCCTTCTGCGCTCCAGTTGCATCTCCGCGGGCGATCTTCAGCACGGAGAGCAGGAAGAACAGATCCGCAACCACGACGATCATCAAATACACTCTTCCGAAGGGCGCAAAGAATCCCAGCACCACTGCGGCCAGAGCAAAGGTTGCGGCTAGCGCAGCCGAGGCGCGCTCTCCTGCCAGGATGGGCAGAGTGCGTGCTCCCCCAGCCAGATCTCCGGCCATGTCCTCGATGTCCTTGGCGATCTCCCGGCTCATGCTGACCAGAAAGGAGAGCAGGAATGGAACCCGGTTGGCGAGAAGGCCCGCATTGCCTGCGGCAGCCCCTCCGAAGAGAAAGGTGGAGCCGGTAAGAAAGGCGACGCAGACGTTTCCTGCCAGCGGCATGGCCTTCAGATTTCTGGCATAAAGAAAGAGGAGAACGGAGTTGAATGCGGCCACTGCCAGACAGATCTGGTTTACCATGCCCGCGAAAAGACAGCCCGAGGCAAAGAGGGCGAGCGAATAATAGCAGGCATTCTTCGCGCTCACCCGCCCGCTTGGGATGGGCCGGCCAGGCCTGTTTATGGCGTCGATATCCCGATCATAGTAATCGTTGACGGCGTTTCCTGCGCCTGTGATAAGGAAGACGGTGAGAAATATCAGCGCTGCTGCCCGGGCGACTAGCCCTCCGCCTATGGCCAGGCCAATAATAGCTGCCGCTGCCGCCATCGTGCAGTTGAAGGGACGCAGAATCTCCCAGTATGCTCTCAACGCGATAAGCCCCTGCGGCCTCTAGCCAGAGATACCGCGCATCAGATAGAGCAGATAGAACTCAGTTAAGTAACTATCGATGTCCTTTCGAGCGGGCTGATCAAAGGATATCTCCTGAGGCGGATGGGCCAGCTTCAGGAGATAGGTGCTGCTGGCGGGAACCTTCTCCCGATAGATGAGGCCATTGCTCTGCATTTTGCCTACGATCTTTGAGCATTTGCTGCTGTCGATGGACATCATCCGCCGCAGCTCTGATTGGTACAGGCTGCCGCCACTTGAGCCAATGAGGTCAAGTGCTCTATCCTGAAGGGCAGAGACGCTGTTCGCGGGATTGTTAATTGAATTCTTAGACATTCTTATCACGAGGCGAATCTCGTACTTGATTTATTTTGATATACTGTTATGGAGCACTTTTAGTATAAATTCTTTTTGTAATAATGCCATTATTAACTGATATAATCAAAAAAAACCTAATAGCGGCAAGAGCTATTTCATGAATAATTTATATTAGTGTATTTCGAATAAAATATATGATCTGCCTGGGGCGGAGAACCTGATAGTCTTTTAGAATGGAGGACCGATTGGCAGAATGACCCTCGTCCTGAGGAATAATGAGCCGCATCTTGCTTACTCCTCTGGTCTAGCGAGATAGCTGGCTGCCCACCGCCGCGTCCATCAGATCCAGAAACTCCTGTTTGGCCTGGGGCGGAATGGTCGCACCGGCGGCGATGTTGTGTCCGCCACCCACGCCACCCACCGCCTGAGCGCAGCGCGACAGGGCATCGGCCAGGTCCAGGCCGGAGCGCACCAGATCCTGAGTGCCTCGCGCTGAGACTTTGAGCTGTCCTTCCGCAGTCCTGGCAAAAGCGAGGATAGGCCGGGAACGATCGCCCATCTGAAAGCTCATGCCTGCCACAATGCCTACAATGGTGTCCATGATAGCGTCCCCGGCATCAAAGTACTGGATGCTCTTGAGGGCAGTAATGCCGCCCTCAGAAACCAGCTTCAGTCCGTTGACCAGGTTCTGGCGGTGCTGGCCCAGCAGCCTCTGCGCCTCGGAAAATGCCTTGTCCCTGTCGCCCATGCAGACCCGCAGCCCCACATCTGCATGGCCGTATCGAGCGGTGGCATTGAGAAGGGTCGAGTATTCGCTCGCGTCACGCAGCTCGGTTCCTTCCTGCTCCTTCAAAAGAACGTAGACCTCTCCGATTAGCCTCTCCAGCTTGACATTTGAGATTCCGCTTCTCAGACCCTTGCGCAGGATGGCGGTGACAACGCTCGCCCTCTCCTCCTGAGACAGATCTATCCAGCGCCTCCACCTCTCTCCGCCCAGACGTATGCCGACCTCCTTGAGAAAGGCAATGCAGGCGTCCTCATTTCCCGATAGACCGGGCAGGTACGGGTCCTGAGAGTACTCAAGCATCTTGAAGACGGGACGGGTCTGTCTGCCGAAGAGCTTGATGTCCCGAGAGAAAGAAACCGCACCGGCATTCCTGCCGATCTCCAGGATATGACGGTTGATGCCTACCAGCTGGCCGCGCGCCATGTCCTGCAAGTCCCCAACCGCCCCGACGAGCGCCAAAGCCGCCAGGTCGTCATTGCCGCCCGGAGAGAACGCCAGAGCCCTAGCGAGGAGAAAAGAGGTTCCACTGCCGCTGAGCTGCGTGGCACCATCCGCGCCCACCAGATGAGGATTGATGTGAGCGATGGGTCTGGCCTCAGATGGAGCAGGCTTGTGATGATCGGCAATAACCGCCTGAAGGCCATTGTGGCATATCTGCGCAACCATTCCGCTGCCAAGGTCTGTGAATATGACCAGGTCGGCGCCAAAATCAGCTACCTCGCTCAATGCCTTCTCATCAAGCTGGCGGAAGAATTTTGGCTGAAACTCCAGGCCGCGCCTCTCCAGGGCGGTGCAGACAATGGCCGCTGCCGTGAGCCCATCTGCATCTACGTGAGAGACGACGAGGAGATTCTTTTTCCTCTTGATGACCTCAGCCGGGCTATTGCACAGCTCACAGAGGGCGCTATACTTCCCGGCAATCTCCTGGATTTCTGGCATGCATTCTGCAATTCCGATGATGAGTCCAATAAACCTTTTCCGTGCAGAGAGAAACTAATCATTCTCTTCGCTGTCATTTAGGCTTATCTTGGAGGCCCAGCTTGTTCCCAGAAGGCGAAAGCTTCCTGGGATTATTTTCATCTGTGGATAGTCGCGAATAGTGATCTCGTGGGCTACGGGCATCTTCGTAAAGAGGAACTGGTCTTCAATGGAGATGTTCTCTGAGTTGTTGCTCAGAAAAACATATTTGTTAACAACCTCACCGCTTCCTCTTATCCTCCCCGTAGCCTGCGTGCTCTCCTCGGACCCCATCTTGAAATCGGTCATTACTGTCCCCGTGCCTATTACATTATGGCTGTAATCGATATCCATATTTGTTGAGGCTGCATATGCCCCTGCTATCATCAGAGACAGAATCAGCAAGGCCGGAGCAAGCATGGCAAAGTCATGCGGAAGCGATGGGGCATCTCTTTTTTTCATGGTCTATTCATGACCTTATCTTTATCCTTATTTTAGCTTGCGGCAACAAAGACGATAAGCAAGAGATATTATTATATGGCCGAGAAAAATAACCGGAAACACCATGACAGATCAAGAGACCACCAGGTCATATAGCCAGCTAGACATAGCTCCTACGGCAGCTGTCATTCTAGGCCTTCAGCTTCCCGAGTCCGACGGTCGTCCAATCGACCTTGCCGCCTCCAGAGGCTGCAAAAATGTCGCAATTATTATTGTCGACAGCCTGGGATATGATCTACTGAAATGGCTTTTGCCCAGTCTGGAGAACATGAGGGAGCTGATTTCTGGTGGAAAGCTCTTGCGTATCACTTCCGTATCCAATCACACAACACCCGCCATAGCCAGCATACTGAGCGGCCTATTGCCCCGGCATCACGGGATCTTTGATAAGGCGGGAGCGAAGGAGTCTCGCATCCTCAGCCTGCCGGAGATCGCAGCCGTGTCCGGTCAGAGTTGCGCGGTGATAATGGAGCAAAACGGAGCCGAGGTCTATCAGGGCTTGATTGAAACGGTGCACGGCATATCCGATCGCATCCCGCCTCAGGATTTTGATCGAGAGGCTTGTCGATTGACCTGCCTTGCGCTTCAGGAGAAGCCCAGGCTTCTTGTCTCCTACTTCATAGGAATAGATAAGAGCGTCCATATGGGACTGGCCAGGGAAGGGATAAAGAATGCAGCTTTGATTATTGACCGCTGCATAGGTGAAATCATAAGAGCAGCGGATGAAGAGACCCTATTTATGATCTGTGGAGACCATCCTATACACGCTGGGCCGCTGAAGAGGAACAGAGGACCTTACTGCGTGGCCATGATCCTGGCTCATGGAAGGGGGCACAAATGAGAATCATACGGGCTTTCGATAACTTTAAATGCGGAGCGCTGCAAAGATGAGTCCAATGGATGAAGATCTTTCTGAGGTTTTCCAATTAATTGTAGAAGATGAACGCAAGCGCAGATATCTCAAGGAGGTCGGCGACTGGCTTGTAGAGGAATACTTCGAGCTTCGTCAAGCATCTTGAATTATTTATAAATTTCATGGTTTTCTTTTATTTAAATTTCTATGCATGTTGTGCGGCAGGTCCGCGCGCACCAAATCACCTTTTTTTGGGAATATCGAGGACGAGTTAGCAAGTTTTCCGGCAAATTATGCATCAGTAGATCGTAGTGAAACCGTTTCACAAGGATTGTGATCCTCCGCGCAATGGCAAGAGACTTACTGATGGCTATTATTATGATAGTATTCGCCTGAAATTTCTTTTCACAATGTATTATAATGAGTTATCTCTGTCATAGACTTATCCTGTGAAATACTATTCTGAGTACTATTAGGCCTTTATTTCAAAAAATAACTTCTAATATGAGTTTTAAGCCATTAACTACAACTACCAACTATCAGAAAGGTTTATATATCTCAAAACCTAGGTTAATAGTGTGCCAAAATGGTAAGACAACCTGTCTGAATACATCGGATAGGATGGTCAAAGGGGGACTAATTCATCTGAGGGGATGGATGTACCTTGGCAATATATCAATGCAGTATGAGAGTGTATAAGGTAGATAAATTCAGCGCATCGGTTCGATCTGTTTCACATAATTGTGGAATAACTGCATTGCCTGAAGATTATTCGCCTTTGTGATAGCGTAACGTCACTGTAAGGGGATGGCACGAGGAGTAGCAATGAAGGAAGGGGAAATCGAAGCCCTAAAAAGGCATTTTCGAGAACCCACAAAGTATGCTTCACAGTGATACACTTTCTTGCATATGGCACAAGGGGTAGCGAAAGGGAGTTCGTATCGGATACCGGCAATGCGCCTGTACACAGACTGTTCACTGTCGGAAAGGGACGGCAACATAGCTCAGTTATGGTGCAGACGTTGGATTCCTTTGCCAAGAAGGTCCTTCTTGCTGGAAAGGGACGGCAATAAGGATTAGAAGGGGTGGCGAAGGCCAGGTTCCGATACGAATTGATGGAGGCCGGAATGTGAATACGGCGGCAATTGTGTATTGCTGTAATTCACAACCGGCCTAAAATGGGGATGGCACGAGAATAGAAAAGAGGGCAGAATTATGAGAGGGCATATTAAATTGTTTACGCTGCAGATGAATCTAGATAGGTCCAGGCAATATAGAAATGCAGCTGCGAAAGAAGATGCCTGCTATGGCGCTTGCCGAAACGAAGTCTCCTCTTGCCAGCATGTATTCCTCCCATCTTTGAAGATAACATCGGGAAGATGATTCAAGGAGGATTAAAATGAGGATCCGGATAGAGATAGAAGACAAAGGCCTTAAGTCCTCTCATGAGTTTGAATCGCAAAACATGAATGGTGAGGCTTTAAGAGACAGGATCATTGGCTTTCTGTCGGCTTCCGGCGTATTTGAGAATGGAAGGGAAGGCATTGCGCCAACAATGTCGGCTCATGATTACAGCAGCGGAACCCTCATGGACCGGTTGGAGAGCTTTATTCGACATGAGTTTTCCAATACCTGGTTCACTACCCAGGAATTGAGAGAACGATATGAGACAGTGGTTGATGATATCAAGCTCTCCACAGTCTCGACCTATTTATCCCGCATGAATCATGATGGGCTGCTGGACAAGAGAGGGAACAGAAATAACCGGCAGTATAGATTGATTGATATTGTTGGTGAGGAGATGGCACAGCAGCATAATTATCAACGCCAGATTAGCTATGAGAGGAAGAGGGTAGAAAGCAGATAAGATACAGCCAGACCGGAAGAGCATCTTGCGGATCTTTCCCACCACCTATGCAATCTTAGCCAGAGATCTCCGGTCCGGCTCTTTCTGCCAAAAAAAATCAATACATTATGGTGGAGAGGCTAAGTCGGCAGCATTCAGGCGATTCTGAGTAAGATTGATTGCGTAAAGGGCTAATGAATTATTCTCATCTATCTCCAATACGTCCCTGAAAGCCTTGAGAGCTTCTTGGTAATTGTTCTGTGCTACCAATGCGAGACCCTGGCAGTACTTTGCATCGATATTTTGCGGCTGCAATAGAGACGCGGCCTTAAAACTTTTCAGAGCTTCATCGAACTTTCCCGTCAGATTTTGCGCTATCCCCATTCTCACCCAGACATCCCCGTCCTGAGGATCCAGCATTGTCGCATTGTGAAAAGCATCAACCGATTGACTGTAGCGGCCCAAAGAGTAGTACACCTGGCCCAGATTATACCACACCTCCTCGTGGGAGGGATCGGCTTTGCATGCTTTTTCCAAGCTGGCGGCAGCCTCGTCATACAGGCCGATAGATGCTTGCATGCTTCCCAAATTGGACCAGGCAGCATAATCCCCTGGATTTAAGGATACTATCTCCTGGAAGCATTGTATAGCAAGAGATGTGTTGCCAAGCGCTGCCAATGCCAGTCCTTTGCCCTGCAATGCTCTACAATTAGATGGGTCAAGGCTCAGGGATTTGTCGAAGAGGGGCAGGGATCTGTTGTATTCCTTCAGGGCAGCGAGGGCATTGCCCTGTCCCCAATATCCATGACTGCTGGGACTCAATTGCCCCGCCTGCTCGTAGTAGCGGAGGGAGTCATTGTATTTGCCTTTTTCAGAGAGCACATCAGCCATGCCCAGGAGGGCAGCCGCATTTTTCGACTCAATGGATAGAGCCTTCTCAAAGCTTTGTCCGGCGAGAGCAAAATCTTCATCGCACAGCTGCGTGTTGCCAAGTCCAGCCCAGGCAGCCGAGCTATTTCCATCCCTGGATAGGACCTCTTCGAAGAGCTTTCTCGCTGATTTGCAGTCGGCCAATGCATACCGAGACTCGGCTGCTCCCAGCAATGCCCTGATATTCTGCCGGTCTTTTTGCAGAGCTTTTTCATACAAGGGCAGCGCCCTATCAGAGAGTCTATTTAGCCTTAGTGCATCTGCTTTGCCTAAAATCGCCTGCATATTTTCAGGCTCCAATGCGAGTATTCGGCCATAGTCAAGCAAAGCACCTGAGAGATCGTTCCGCTCGAGGAGCAAGTCGCTCTTCTTCAGCAGTGCTTCCGTGTTATCAGGATCGATTAGAAGTGCCTGGTCATAGTAGCCGAGAGCCTGCTCTTTATCTCCTTGATGGTAGCGTGCCTCTCCTTTTCCCAGCAGAGCAGCAACGCTTTTCGGATCCTGCTCCAGAGCGCGAGAGAAGTTCTCCTGAGCGGCAAGATATTCATGCAGCGCCAGAAGGTCGTATCCGTTGCCTAATAATGCCCGGAGATTATTGGGATCAATTTTCAGCGCTAGAGAGAATGAAAGCTCTGAGGAGTTATATTCTTGCTGGGCGTAAAGAGTCTCAGCTTTACCCAGAATTGGGTCGACATAGCTGGAGTTTTGCTGGAGTGCCGCCTCGTAGGAGTCCAATGCAGCATCGTAGTCCTGAAGTGCAAAATGAGCATTGCCCATGCCCAGCAAAGCATCCGCATTTCCTGCGTCTGTTTCCATTGCCTGGGAAAAGCACTGCAATGCCTCCGGATACTTTTTCAATTTGAGCAGCATACGGCCTTTGCCAAGCAGTGTTTGTATATTATTATTATCTATCTCCAGCGCCCGATCATAGCTCTCCAGGGCGCCGTTATTGTTTTTAAGCTCTAGTTGAACCCTCGCCAGATCATTCCAAAGGGTGATGTTCTTCTCATCCAGGCGCAGAGCAGAATCGATAAACAGTGCTGCCATTCGATATTTTCCATTCTCCGTCAAAATGCGCCCTTTCAATGCCAGGGCCGGGACACTGGATCGGTTGATCTCTATTGCCCGATCCAGCGAATCGAGGGCTTCAGAATGCATACCAAGGTGATAGAGGATCTGTCCTTTGAGCAGCCAGGCTTCCGGCCGGGCATCGAGCGCCAGAGATCGGTTGAGGCTCTCCAGAGCTGGATAGTATGAGCGGTTCATGCTTTGCTCTCTTGCCAGCTCATAATAACGGGCGCAATCTGAGGCATTATCGCCCTTTTCCTTGGAATCATTGCCAGATTCGGCATTCATTTCGGAGGAAAGCGCTGTCGATGCTTTTTCTCTCCCGGCCAGCGCACCCAAATCAGATGGCAGGAGGACGAGAGCGGTATTGTAGCTCTTGATGGCCTCTCTGTATTGGCCGCTGCTATTGAGCTGATCGCCTTCTGCCGTTAGGGCCTTGACCATGCCTGATACAGCTTCGGCGTTTCTCGGAGCCAGACGGGATGCCTCCTTAAAATTCTCCAATGCCAGTGAAGCCTCTCCTGCTGCCAGAGATTTCTCGCCCAGGCCTACCAGAGATTGAGCTGCCCCCTCCAGGCTCGTCTCATCTGACGGACTGACTGCCAGGATCTCCTTATAGCAGCTAAGAGCATCCTCAAATCGGCCCAGGCGGTTTAACGCGACTGCCTTTAGCATCAGGGCAGAGCTGTTCAGCGGGTCGCTGGCAAGAGCCTTGTTGCTGCTGTTATATGCCGCTTCGAACTCATTTTTTTTAATTAGGCTTGAACTCTGAGCAATATGCACTCTGACCTGGCCTGCCCTGGCAGCATCCTTCTGGCCGTGCAGAGAAGCGTTCTCGAAGCTTTGCAGGGCCCTATCATAGTCTCCCAGAGCAAGAGTGGCATTTGCCAATCCCAGCCATGCCTCTGCCAGGGCGGGTTGCAGGGCCAGGGCCCGCTCGTAGCTCAACCGGGCATCGTCCCAATCGCCGGCCATCTCCTTTGCCCTGCCGTCCCCCTCCCAGAGGCGAGCATTTTGTGGGTCCTTCTTCAGGGCATTGGCAAAGCATAGACCGGCCATTTTGTATCGTCCCTGTCTCGATAGCGCAGTTCCTTTTCCTGCCCAGGCAGATGCATTCCCTGGATCGATCTTAAGGGCCTGGTCAAAGCTTTCTGCGGCCTGCGCAAAGCTGTTGTTTGTGAGAGATTCCTGGCCCTTTTCCAGCCAGAAGGCTGCAGTATCTTCGGCTGCTGCGGACGAGGAAAGGAATAGCAGCAGCATACAGGCCAGCATGGCGGCGAGATGAGCCGGAGACGGAATGGAAAAGGACCTCTGCAAAGCAATCACTGACCTACTGAGAATTGCAGATGGGATATATTTCCAGCGCCTTAATGATTTGCCGCCCTTTATTCCTTCGCAAATGCCGTCTTAATTGTGGGGCAAACTAAATAAGATTGAAAAGCTAATGATTAATAGTTAAAAGTCATCATCGCTGTGGCAGTCACAAGTAGACGAAATAGCTCGCATTTTAGGAGATTATACAAATGAAAAGAATGTATTCTCAAAGGGAGTTTTGCCTGATAATTATGCTAGTAGCAGCATCCGTCCTCGCCTTATGCATAGTCGGTCTAGGAGAGGAAAGCCATAAGGCGATAACTCAGGATCTCATAAAATTGATTGATGATCAACCGGAAATCGGGACGATGCTGCAAGAGTCTATTGCAAAGGCCAAAGAGATAAATCCTGATAAGCAGACAAATCCTGTCCAGAACTTATCAGAGTACTATGATTTCATAGATAGTGCATCTGAGCTGATCCCTCAGGATGTGCTTGATGATCCGGCTAATCTCACGCGCGACCAAATACTGCAGAGCATCTGCTATTTCTATTTCCTGGTCGACCAGCCTCTGCCCGAACTTGAAGGCAAGGGGCAGTTTGACAATACCATTCAGTACTATGGACCATTCTCAGAATGGCTGCGCAAATTTGCCGATGCCTGGGGAATGTTCCTTGATACCGAGGATTCGTGGAACAATGAGACATATCAGCAGTTCTATAATGATCCGAAGTACGGTTTGCAGGGTCCGTGGTATGAGTCTCCATCCAATTGGACCACATTTAACCGGTTCTTCTCCAGATATCTGGCAACGCCAGATCAGCGGCCCATCGTTTCGCCAAACGACACGAGCGTAGTCGTCTCCCCGGCGGATTCCGTGCCCCAGGGTACATGGGCAATCGACAACAACTCAACCATTATGGCAGAGAACGGACTGAAGATCAAGCTGGCGCGCTATTACCGCATCGAGGATCTTCTCGGCAACGACAGCGATTACAAGGATGCCTTTGCCGATGGGGTGCTCACCCATACATTCCTGAATGTCAATGACTACCACCGTTACCATTTCGCAGTTGGCGGAAAGATCCTGGACAAGAGATCGATAACGCAGAATGTGGCTTTAGAGGTGGCATGGAATGAGAGCACCAAGATGTATGATCCGATCGATTCCACCGGCTGGCAGTTTACCCAGACTCGCGGATACGTAATAGTGGATACGGGAGAATATGGTCTGGTGGCGCTGATCCCGATGGGCATGGCCCAGGTCTCTTCCGTCAACTTTGAGGAGGATGTTACAGTTGGCTCAGATCATGATAAGGGTGAAATGCTCGGCAACTTCCTCTTCGGAGGATCTGATTTCGTTATGCTCTTCCAGAAGAAAGCCGGTTTCGAGCTGAATACGACGACCGGTATTCATATTCTCATGGGCGAGAATTATGGAGTGATGAATGGAAAAGAGGAGCAAAAAAGAACTGTGGCCGAATGAAATTCGATCTCCTGTAGCGGCAGCGTCCCAAGATAAGGCAGCTTTCCAGAGCCGGTAGGCAGACGCTGCCTCTTTTTTGAATCTAAATGAGTCGGGGATTCTGCCGGCGGTAGCAAGATACGGATTCTAGTGGGTCATGCCGGGCCATACAAGCGCGACGCGAACACTGGGGCCGGTTTCATAATTGGTGCGGCAAATGGGCATCATTCGGGTCCGCGAATCGGTCCGGCCCGGCAGAGGATGGTACAACGAATTCGTGACCCTCCGCACACCAGTTATATTAAATATTTATTTCCTAAACTTAATTTCGGTCTTTCCCGTCAAACGGTGGTACAAAGATAGAGATGAGCGGTCTGTCTCATTTTCTCGCTCAATATTTATAGATTTAGGGATAAGCATATAGAGAGCAGTGGTGAGATTATGAATATTATGAATAGCCCTAGAATAGGATCTCTTTTGGTCCTCATGATCATATTGGGGACAAGTTGTGCAACATCTGCCTCAAGCGAGGCGGATTTCGGACCGCAGACTACAGGCGGAGAGCCGCTATGGAGGCTGCTCACTGCATCTGATGCTGTGAACGCAAACCTTTCCAGAATGGAGACCGCTCTTGTCAGTGCCAGCCTTGCTCTTAAAGAGACTGGCATTGATGGGCCTGCAGCTCAAGCAATTCTGCTTAATCTCACAAAGGCGGATGCATCTGTAATTGACTGCGTAACCATTGATGCCAGCGGCATTGTGCGGGAGGTCGAGCCGGCATCATTTAAAAGCGTTAAAGGAGAGAACTTGAAATGGCAGAGCCAGGTGAATGATACAATAAACACCGGAATGTATTCAGGAATCCATTTCCTAAAAGCAGTCGAAGGATTGTATGCAATCGATTCAGAGATGCCGGTCTTCGACAGCAATGGAACACTCATCGGCACAGTCAGTTTATTGTTCAATAGCAGCCAGTTCTTTGGAAAGGTCCTGGAGCCATTCCAGCCAGCAGGGAATTCAAACATTTGGGTCAGCAGGGCAGATGATTCTACAATCCTGTTTGATCCCGATCCCGCGCAGGCATTTTTAAATAAAAGCTCTTTTCTGTACCAGGATTATCCAGAACTCCTGAGGCTCTTTGATAGAATGAGTTTTGAGAGAACAGGATATCAAACCTATGATTTCTTGGACGAAGCCCATTTTAAGACAATAAAGAAGGGTTGTTACTGGACCACTATCCCCAACAGAGGGACGGAGATGAGGCTTGTCCTCTCATTGGAACTCTGATCGGGCCAGATATGCCGGATGTGCCGGAAAGGAAGCTAAAATTCCAGGATGGCAAAAGAAAAAAAGCAATCTTGATCTTCAGAATCCCGACCATCCTGGATAATATCCCACAATGGTATTTGGGCCGTAAGGCTCACCTTTCATTTTTCCCAGTCGATAAAGGTAGTAGTGTCCACCTTGCTCTTTATATGCGATAAAATACTTTGGATTTACAAAAGCAAGGTACCAGCTGTCTTTTCCGCCAGAGGTGATCTGGCAATAGATAGTATTGCATCCCACCTCCTTCCAGGCACCAAACCAGCTATTCTGGACCTCTACGGTACCTTCATTTGCATTGGCATCAGATGATCGGAAAACCCAGGGAAGAGGGTGGAACTCCTCCGCAGTAATTCCTTTGATCTCAGCTACGTCCCAGAATGTCGTTCCTCGCAAATATTCAATTGCATCAGCTGATGTTGACAGAGCGGATACCAAAAGCAGTAAGCAGATCAAACTGAATTTCTTGCCCATGAATATTCGTTTATAATTAACATGATTAATACTTTGTTATGCTGCGTTACTGATGAGGCCCTCAGTTCACGCATATCTTCAATAAGGTAAATTATAATAATATTTGAATTTAATATATATCCACCCCATTAAGTTGATATACAATGCTCAAAACTACAGATAGATGTATGAAGAGGAGGCTAGCAAGTTGGCCAAGAGCGTTTTAACAGAAAAGGACCTGGATATAGAGGAGAAAAAGGTATTCGGCAGAATCATAGATATGTGGAGCCTGGGAAGCGAAGAAGATCCCTATTCCCAAAGCAGCCAATCTGAAGTGATAAAATATTCCATGAAGGACGGTCTCTCTCCAGAGCAAATCATGAGCATCTTGAAGAGATTTGAAGAGGATAGGCTGATCCGCATGGATGAAGTGGACGGAAAAACGTATATCAAATACAATGCCGACGCGCTTTCTATTGTCAAAGAGCTTCAGAAAACTCAATATTGCAATAGCAGAAGGAAGTTCATACCGCCCCATCACTGATCGCTCTGGTGGCATTGGCCTATTGCAGATGGATTTTGCGGAGCGCTTTCGATAAAAGCCGAAATCTTGCACCACGGAGCTAAAAGCCAATTGGCAAAAAATTTAGGTGAGAGGCTTATTTGGCCTCTTCTTTAATGGCTTTTCCCAGTCGCGTGATTCCCTCAAAGATCCTTTCTTTATCTGAATTGGAAAAGTTCAGCCTCATGGTATTGCTGCCGCCGCCATCTGCATAGAAGGCCTGGCCCGGCACGAAGGCAACCTTCTCCTTGATAGCCCTGTCGAAGAGATGAATAGATGACATGCTCTCCGGCAGCGTCGCCCAGAGGAACATTCCCCCTTCCGGCCTCGTAAATCCGACATCTTCCGGGAAGACCTCTTCCATGGTTTGCACCATATAGTCCCTCTGATCCTTGTAGGCTCTTCTTATCTTGGCAATATGCTGTTCTATGTCGTTGTCCATAAAGTATTGATCCAGTATCCTCTGACAGAGATAATTGGAATGCAGGTCTGAGGCCTGTTTGGCAATGACCAGCTTCTCCATTATCTCCTCGCAGGCACAGATCCATCCCAAACGGATCCCTGGCGCCACGATCTTGGAGAAGGAGCCGAGCAAGACGGCGCTCTCTCCCATATAAGCTCTCATAGAGGGGCCATCCTCGCCCATGAACCTCAGATCGCCATAGGGATTGTCCTCAATGAATACTGTGCTGCTCTCACTCAGTTTTTCTGCGACCGCCCTGAGTTTATCTTGAGAGTAGGTGATGCCGGTGGGATTCTGGAAGTTGGGGACGGAATAGAAGAGCTTGTTTTCCCCCTCCGAGAGAGTTTTCTCCAGAATCTGCAGGTCGACTCCGTCCTTCTGCAATGGTATTGAACGAAATCTCGGCTCGAACAGGCCGAATGACTGAATTGCTGCCAGATAAGATGGCCTCTCCAGGATAACACCATCGCCTTTATTCAGGAATGCCTTTCCCAGGAGATCGATAGCCTGCTGAGAGCCGTTGGTGATCAGGATCTCAGAAGCGCTTACCTTTATGCCTTTTTTGGCATACCTCTTCGCGATCATCTCTCTTAATGGAAGGTAGCCTTCAGTTGTGCTGTACTGAAGCGATGCTTCACCGCACTGGGATAGAACCTTCTCCGCGGCCCGCGCAACCTCTTGCACCGGGAAATACCTGGGATTGGGAAGTCCTCCTGCGAAGGATATGATTTCCGGATCCTCAGTCACCTTGAGGATCTCCCTCACAAATGATCTATGGACGGAATTCATCCTATCTGCAAACAGTCTTGTCATTTGGTTTGTCTCCTTTCTATCGATCTGGGAAAAAAACGCCCGGATAGAATTATCTCTCAAAGGGCCCAGAGTCGAAAACGCTTTATCAGAATATTTCATAAAGGTTAACTCTTGCGGGCGGATTGATTCAATCTCAGAACTACATTCCTAAACTTATCTTGAGATAATGTTATATCTTCTCAGGTTTTGACAGGCGATTTCATGCCAGGCAAAGTCTCATACAGTTATGCTTTTCGCGGCTCAGAAAAACCGCTGATTGGAAAGACGATTGGGGAAATGTTCGATGAAATTGCGGAAAAATATCCGGATAACGACGCAATTGTATCGATCCACCAGGGGAAGCGATACACATATCGCCAGCTGCAAGAGGTGCTGAATCGCGCCGCGAAGGGTTTCATCGCCCTGGGCCTCAAGAAGGGCGACCGTCTGGCTATTTGGGCCACAAACCTGGCCGAATGGATAATCACTCAGTTCGCCACGGCAAAAGCGGGCATCATCATGGTCAACATAAATCCTGCCTACCGGACGCACGAACTGGAATACGCCCTGCGCCAATCTGAATCTCAGGCCCTGTTGCTTATGGATCGCTTCAAGAGCTCGGACTATGTGCAGATGTTCTATGAGGTCTGTCCCGAGGCCAAGACCGCCCAGCCAGGGAAGATCCACTCTGAGAAGCTGCCATTTCTGCGCACGGCAGTGATGATCCGGGGCGAAAAGCCGGAAGGCATGTGGTCCTGGGATGATATACTGAAGATGGGCGATGAGGTGCCTGATGAGATTTTAGAGGAGAGAGAAGAGAGCCTGGACTTTGACGATCCCATCAACATTCAGTATACATCGGGCACAACCGGTTTCCCGAAGGGTGTGGTCCTCACGCACCACAATATCCTGAACAACGGCTACTTTATCGGCGAATGCATGAATTTCACAGATAAAGACCGTCTCTGCATACCTGTACCATTTTATCATTGCTTCGGCATGGTGCTCTCCAATATGGCTTGCATGACGCACGGAGCGGCAATGGTTCTTCCGGCTGAGTACTTCGATCCGGTCTCTGTCATGTCCGCCATTGAGAAAGAGCGTTGCACAGCGGTCCACGGCGTGCCTACCATGTTCATCGCCGAGCTTGAGCACCCCGATTTCTCCAAGTATGACTTCTCCACTCTGCGCACTGGAATCATGGCAGGGTCACCCTGCCCCATCGAGTTCATGAAGAAGGTGGCCACGCTCATGAACATGCGAGAGGTGGTTATCACCTACGGCCAGACTGAAGCATCTCCAGGCATCACCATGTCGTCGACCGATGATTCCCTGGAGCAGAGGGTTTCGACCGTAGGCAGGCCCATGCCCCATACTGAGATGAAGATCGTGGACCCCAAGACCGGAAAGATGGTCCACCGCGGGGAGACGGGCGAGATATGTGCTCGCGGCTACATGATCATGCGCTGCTATTACAACAATGATGTGGCCACCGATCAGGCCGTGGACAAGGAAGGATGGCTTCACACCGGCGACCTGGGCACCCTGGACGACGATGATTACTGCAAGATCACAGGCCGGCTGAAGGATATGGTCATTCGGGGCGGGGAGAACATCTATCCCAGGGAGATAGAGGAATTTCTCTACACCCATCCGGCAGTAAGCGATGTTCAGGTCATTGGCGTGCCCGACAAGAAATATGGCGAGGAGATCATGGCCTGGATCAAGCTCAAGAAAGGGGCCACGGCAAGCGCGGAGGAGATCAAGGCTTTCTGCAAAGGAAAGATCGCGCACTTTAAAGTTCCCAGATACATCAAGTTCGTGGATGACTTCCCCATGACCGTAAGCGGCAAGATTCAGAAGTTCAAGATGAGAGAGCAGTCCATCAATGAGCTGGGGCTGGAGGAAGTGGCGAAGATGAAGACTGCCTAGTCTGCCTTCTTTTTTTCATAGCTGTTACAAGGTATCTTATCACAAGGTGCCTTATCACAAGGTGTCTTATATCACCTATTCCTTACAGTGATCGATGCTACGTCAGAGGTTCGTGCTGGATACCACCGCACTCACGGACTCTTTAGCCTGGGAGAGCGAAGGCGCACCCAGCATCTGCGAGGGAATGAATGCCATACTTGATCGAGTGGCAGAAGGCAGGCTGCACCTGGGAATCAGCTGCTATATCCCGTATCCTTCCGTCTATAATGAGATAAAGGATTTCGCGAGGCACAATAATTGCGATGCTCGAGTTTTAGGCAAGGTCGATACCTGGCTTGTGAAAAAGTCGCCCGATAGATACAAGGTGAAGGTGCCTTCCAAGATCTTTTATGAGTATGTCGATTACATGAGAAGCCGCATAAATAAGGGCATGAACATCTCTGAGGAGGCGGTATGGGAATCTGTCTCTCGATGTATATCCCTCTCCGATGGCGGAAATGGCCTCACGAGCATGAAAGACGAGATTGAGAGGGAGATTGTGGGCAGCATAATACGAAAATTCCGGGAGAAGTACAGAGCGGCGCTGCGCTATGGCATACTGGACAGCGCTCCGGACATCGATGTATTGCTGCTGGCAAAAGAGCTGGATGCAGCTGTTGTCTCGCAGGACCTGGGCATACAGCGTTGGGCAGAACAGCTAGGACTTCGCTTTATGGAATCCAGATCTTTTCCTATTATGATTAAAGAATACATGAATGCTCTGCCCGAACTATACATAGATGAAAAGGAAGAGGATCGAATGATTTGATCTCCCTAAAATCAATTTGAATCTTTTTTCATCTCCAATTTTTTTTCGCTTTTTTCCAATGCGGACTTCAGTTCATCTATTCGTATCGGTTTGCTGAGGTAGTCGTCCATGCCGGCCTTAAGAAACTCCTCTCGATCCCCATCAAGCGCATAGGCTGTCATGGCTATAATGTAAGGCTGTTTTTTCATCTTCTGCTCTCGGATGCATCTTGTGGCGTTCAATCCGTCCATGTTGGGCATTTGTATGTCCATAAGTATGAGATCATAGTCCTTTCTTTCCAGATATGAGAGAACGCTAAGCCCATTGTTGGCCACATCCGCTCTATAGCCAAGGCGCTTTAGCATGCTGAGTGCTACCTTCTGATTTACCGGATTGTCTTCGGCCAAGAGAATGACAAGATCATTCCTCTTTTGCATCTGGCCTAACTGAAGTAGCTCTCTTGCCTCTTTTTCCTCCTCTATCTTGGGGACAATCATGCTCTCCAGAAGACGCTTGAGCTGCAGAGGCTTGATCGGCTTGCTAAGGTAGCCGCTCACAAAAGGATCTCGTTGTACCTTGCTTCCTAAGTGGCTTACCATCACAACAAATGGATGGATCGGCATGGCCTTGATCCGGCTCAAGAGGAGGGATCGATCCATATCCGGCAGGAAAGCATCCATGATCACATAGTCGTATTTCTCTCTCTTTAGGATCTCAGCTGCATCCTTTCCGCCGGATATTGCCAGCACATTCATCTCCCAGGATTCTGCAGCTCTTGTGAGCATATTCAGCACTGATTCGCTGCCTTCCACTACTAGAACGCTCTTTCCTGCCAAAATTTGACCTGCAGGCGATTTCGCCTCATTTTCGGGAGAAACGCCGCAAACAACGGAAAAGAAGAAGGTGCTGCCTTTTCCGACCTCACTTTCTACTGAGATATCTCCATTCATCATCTCCACAAGCTTACGGCTTATAACCAGCCCTAGGCCGGTCCCTCCGTAATACCTGGTTGTAGAAGAGTCAACCTGGGAGAATGGCAGAAATAGCTTGCCCAGGTTCTCTTTAGAAATGCCGATCCCAGTATCTTTGATGACAAAGTGGAGAATAACTCTATCTCCATTCATGGGAGAAGAGCTTACGGAGAGCATGACCTCGCCCTTTTCCGTGAATTTGACGGCATTTCCCAGAAGGTTGGTCAATATCTGACGCAGTCTGATCTCATCGCCCATGACAATTGTGGGCACCTGCCCCTTCTGGAAATAGGTAAGCTCCAGCCCTTTCTCTGCCGCTCTGGCTGCCACCAAATCAATCGAAACCTCGATGCATTTGGTCAGATCAAATGGCTGAATATCCAGCTCAAGTTTATCTCCATCTATCTTTGAATAGTCCAAGATGTCATTGATTATCGCCAGCAAGGCATTTCCGCTGCTGCGAATGGTCTCCAGATAATCGCGCTGCTCAACCTTTAGATCCATCTGCAGGAGAAGATCGCTCATGCCTATGACGGCATTCATGGGGGTTCGGATCTCATGGCTCATATTGGCCAGGAATTTCGATTTGGCCTTTGTAGCCGATTCCGCTCTGTTCTTGGCGCTCTTCAGATCTTCTTCCGTCATTTTTCGATCTGTAATATCCCTTATGGACTCGATAGCACCATAGATCGTGCCCTCTGAATCATATAGAACTCCTGCGCTTCCCAATAAAAATACCGGTTTTCCCTGAATATCTGGAACAAAGGAGTCTCCTACCAATGTGCCGTCCTCTTGCCATTTGATCATCTCGTAATCCTTCTCCAGGCGCAAATCGGGATGCAAAACCAAATCTATTAACATAGGCCTCCGCGATTTGTAGAATGGAATAGAATACTCGTAGTTGCCTTTTCCTAGAATATCTGCGGCCTTGATGCCTGTAATTATCTCTATTGCCCGATTCCATGCAATCACGGCTCCATCTCGGTTTATTACGAACGTGGCATCGGGCAGGAAGTTTATGATATCAGCTAGTCTGCGCTCGGAGTTCTTCAGAGCTTCCTCTGCCATCTGGCGCTCCTGGATTTGCTTCTGCAGATCCTTGTTTGAGGCCTCAAGCTGAGAGGTGCGCTCTGCAACTCTCTTCTCAAGCCCTTCATTGAGGCGAATGATTTCCTGCTGGGCAAGCTCGCGCTCAAGGATATCTTTCTGTGCATCATGATAGAGCTGAGAATTTTCATTGAGGGCCAGAACCTGGCGTACTATGGTCAACCCAATTATCAAAGCTACAGCCAAAGAGAGCGATTCAAAGGATAAACCGATAGCATGATCATGGCTCCAGACCAGCAGTGCAAATGCACCTGCCGCGCAGAAATATGGCAGGTAAAGCGGCCAGGTTAGCTGTCCATAATGGGTTTTTTTATTCACAAATGAGCTAAATTTGCCCTCATGAATTACATCGACCTGAGACAATGCCGCCAGTCCAATCAGAATATAGGAGATCGGCCATCCCATATCGATTATTCCTCCTGCTGCATATGTTCCCTCTAACGTCTGGCGAAAATAAATGGCATCGGTTATTATCAGAACAGATATTCCGCCGACAAGAAATAGCAATGGTGTCTGTCTCTTCTCATAAATCCTCTTGAAAAGCAACTCCAGGACGGCAAAGAGCAAGACTAAATCCGCTACAGGGTAAGCAGTGGAAAGGGCCAGTGAGATGGCATCGGCGTCTCCTGACTCATGTATCGTGGGGGAGATGATGAGGCTCCAGAAGACAATAATCGCTGAAATCATCACAATTGCCGTATCCAGCATCATCTTTAGCCGCTCGCTAGTGGAGAATTTTATGCTGGGCAGGAAGATGATCCCGAGGAGAAATAGCGGGTAATATGATATATAGAAGTAGTCTGCAACTGAGGGAAAAGGGCTCTCTTTGAGGACAATTTCCGTATAAGCCCAAATGGTGTCCGCAATTGTGAAGTCGAGCCTGGCTATAGCTAAAAACAGCCAGGCCAAGAATACCTCATTTTGATGGAAGTAAGTATAGATGGCACAGTAAAACAGAGCCAGGGTGACGATGAAGCCAATGATAAACGAGCCAATATCGGTAAAAATGGTGTTTGCCTCTTGATTTGAGCTCAATGCAGTCATCGTAAGGTAGAATGAGATGATGATCAGGGCTCCAATTGCCAGAGAATAACGAAACGGCGGAACCCATTCTATTGCATCAAATCCAGCCTTTATAGCGGTCTTGAAGGCGCTGAGAGAGAGAGTACCATCAGCCATTTCTCTCGATTCGCCTGGAGATTGCATCATCCATCATCCGTATAAGTTTTCAACATCTACACTATTATTGGAGATTCTGGTTATGTCCCAACTAACTATAGATATTTTGTCTGCTCGACTGAGCCATCACCTGGATAAGTCTCTTTGCCAAATGAACTTATCAATATACCTTCAAAGCGTTCTCCTATTCCCAAGATTGCAGAGTGTATTTGCGTTATCAGCTTTCTGTACTTACCATCTTTTCTAGCTTCTGATATAACAATATATCCATACAGAGACAATTACTGAAATAAATTATATTAATCTTTTCATCATAGATGCTGCCTTGGTGCTGATGGAATTGGTCCATTCCCAATAGCAACACATATATATCCTGATATACTTTTATATTTGCATATAAATCGGTCTAGGATAGGGATTTCCTGTGTATTTAGTTAAAATTTTTAATAGCATTAGCGGCATAGAAGGAGACGGCATATTTGCAGGAGAGCCAATTCCAAAAGGCACTATTGTATTTTATTATAGCAACGATGATATTTATGTCTCAAAAAAAGAATTTAAATCTTTACCTGATCTAAAAAAGCAACAGGTGTATAAACTTGGAGTAGAGGCGGAAAACGGAGATTGGATTGTAACCGACGGGGATGCTAACCACAGCTGTGACGCTAATATTCTTTCATTATTCGTCGATGGTCTCTACTGCGACATCGCGGTCAAGGATATTCAGATCGGAGAGGAAATCACAATTGATTACGGCCTCTTTTACAGCTCATTTCCCTGGCAAATGAAATGCAGATGCCATTCAAATAACTGCCGCGGAGTATTCGGATCCGCCATTGCAGTCGATTTCCAAGCGCAGCAGCTATGGAATTCCCGAATATCCGAAGCTGTAGATAGGATTCATCACGTGAGTCAGCCTCTATTCTCCAGAGATGATGAGTCTGCGAAGGTACTCACCCTTGCGCTGAGATCGAAACACAGTCCCAGGATATTTCCTTATATCAAGTTCTCCATGATTTGCGCCTATCCTGATAATGGTGATGAGATCATGAGATAACCGAAAAACCAACCACTCGATCGGCTTGGCCCAGTTCATAGCAAGCCGCACCCAATGGAAGACTTGCCACGCCAGGTCTCAAGAGGATATGAGAAAACCGCCAAAATGCCCGGCAGGAGCAGTCATCCAAAAAATGAAGAGCCGCCTGTCAATCACTCTGGCGTTCTATTTTTCCTTTTTCTTCTCTGGCTCTGCAAAGAGTTCATAACCTCTCCTGCTTCTGCATGCTCGCAGGACCCTTTCTGCTTTTTGCATTTCGAACTTGCGCTCACGTTTCAGCTTTCTGTCTCTGGCTTCACTCATGATTTCGCACTCTTCCTTTTTGGTTATTGATCTTTTCTTTTGCCTAGGGCTTTAAGTCCTTTTGGCATCTCTTCATCTGCCGCTGGCCCTGGGATTATAGCATCTTAGGCTATCCATATCTCAAGCAATCCGAGCCATCGGTATATGCACATAATGTCTTCATTGCCAATCTTCTCCTAGTATATCTATTTTCTTGCAGGCATCTCTTCTGTAAAGCCGTTTGAAGGATGGGACAAAAATGATTATCAGAGAAGATGCGGCAATATAACCGTCTTTATGGCCGCGAAGCTATCGGGCCAGGGATATTGAGGCATGAAACAGGCAATTGCACTCGTGGCCAATGCATCGCGACACAGAGGAATGTCCAATTCCCGGCAAAGCTGCCTTGTGCGCCAATCAACACAAATTTACTTAAATTAAGTCTACTGTCGTTGGTTTCATATAGATGCAGACCGAGGCTAGATTCATGCCAAACTGGATCTATCCCGATTTCGAGCCGCTTCCTCAGCGGCCGCTATTTCTCTGCATAATCTCCAATACCGATACCGGCAAGATTCCTGGTTTATCTGCCGCCGGTACAACGCCTGAGCTGACCGACTACACCCCTGGCGCTGATGCCGAGCTGGTGGAGACCAACCGCATCATCACCATGCCCGAGCTGCCGGAAGCACCAGGCGGCTCGCCCACTCCAGCGATTGTCACCAAGGCGGCTTTGAACCTGACCGGCATACCCTCCTTATTCGCAGCATCTGGCCTTAGAAAGAAGCCAGCCGTTCCCTATGCGGAGCTGGGAGGATCAGCAGGCGGCGACATTCGCAAAGGTCCCGCTGTTACCGGCGCCCGCGCCATCTACGAAAATGCGGCGATACTTGGAAAGAAGATTGCCAGACTCTCTGACTGCGTCTTCATCGGCGAGTCGATTGCCGGAGGAACGACCACTGCCTTGGCCGTCCTCTGGGCGCTGGGCTATGCGGTCAACGTGAGCAGCAGTTTTCAGTCCAATCCCACAGCACTCAAGCAGAGCGTGGTGGCCGATGCGTTTTCGCGTGCCGACATCCGCATGGGCAGCCTGAAGACAGATCCATTCCGAGCAGTCGAGCAGGTGGGGGATCCAATGATGCCTGCCGCACTAGGTCTCCTGCAGGGATTGCGGGGCTCTAGGGTAGTCCTGGCCGGCGGCACGCAGATGGCTGCGGTGCTGGCCCTGGGAAAAGCCCTGGAGATAGAGGGAGACATCTCCATAGCCACAACCAAATACATCATAGAAGACAAGACTGCCAACTTCAGGGAGATCGTAGAGGCCACAGGCAGGCCTTATTATTATTCCGATCCTGGACTTGAGAACTCCAAAATCCCTCCGGTGCAGATCTATGCCCAGGGCTATGTCAAAGAAGGCGTGGGCATGGGCGGCGCGGCCCTTCTGGCCGCAATTCATGGATTCAGTCAGATGCAGCTCGTCGAGGAGACGGACAGGGTGCTCATGACCGTAGAGCTTCCCAAGAGATGAAAGCTGCAGTTCTGAAGGCTCCGGGAGTTATGGAGCTGGAGGATTATCCTGATCCTGCACTCCCCAGGGGTGGAGCGCTGCTAGAGATCCTGGCCTGCGCGGTTTGCGGCACGGACCTCAAGATGCTGGGGGCGGGCCATCGTGACCTGGAGCTGCCCCGCATCCTGGGGCACGAGATGGTGGGCAGGATACTCGATGTCGACGGCGACTCATCCCTGGCGGAAGGAGATAGAGTTCAGATCTGGCCTGGCATTGCTTGCGGAAGATGCAGGCCCTGCCTGAGGCAGGCCGATAACCTCTGCCCTGAGATAAGGATCATGGGCTTTAACTGCGACGGAGGTTTTGCCCAGCTTCTGGCCCTGCCCAGGCAGAGCCTTTCAGGCGGCGTGAACCTGCTACCTTCGGGAGCGGATCCATGCCTTGCTGCTCTGGCGGAACCACTGGCATGCTGCATAAACGGCCAGGAGCAGGCCGCTGTCAGCAGGACTGATCGCGTTCTCATTTGCGGGGGAGGACCTATCGGCGCTCTGCATGCCCTTCTGGCTGAATGCCGCGGCTGCGAGAAGATAATAATAACCGAGAGGATGCCCCATCGCATCAGCCTTCTGAGAAAGCACACCGGAGCGAATGTGGTCAATCTGGCTGAGGACCCTGGCAGGGCGGCTCTCAGAGAGGAGATCGGCAGTTCAGGGGTGGATGTCATTCTTACCGCAACGC
Source organism: Methanosaeta sp. PtaU1.Bin112 (assembly GCA_002067705.1). Lineage (GTDB taxonomy): Archaea > Halobacteriota > Methanosarcinia > Methanotrichales > Methanotrichaceae > Methanothrix. The sequence goes on along the minus strand of MVRL01000146.1, from coordinate 19,267 downwards.
CTCAGACGCGGCTGGACGGCAAGCTTCTCAAGCTTCTCTCCCCTGGAGGAAGGCTCTGCGTCTTCTCGGGGCCCGCTCCCGGCTTCCGCCGCGGGGTGGTTGATTTTGCCGCCATTCACTATAATGAGATTTCCATCACTGGCGCCTATGGATGCACCAGCAGGCAAGACCAGCTGGCAGTGGAGCTTCTGACCTCCGGCAGGATCAAAGCGGACTGGCTCATCACCAGGAAAACCAATCTCGAAGGATTCAGTGATGCATTTTCTCATTCCAACGAGAGAATGGGGATGAAATCTGTTGTTTGCGTGAGCTGATCTTCAAACTGATAACGGAGAGGACATAATAATGGAAGATAGTCTGAGATACTTTGGCAGCCGGGTGGACGGGCTGATTCGAGGAGTTAATTTGACAAGGGAGGATGCTTGCTTCCTCTTCAAGCAAATCCTGAATAACGAGCAGCCTGATTTGCAGCAGGGCGCCTTTCTGGCCGCCATGACCGCCAAAGGAGCCACGCCCGCCGAGATCGCTGGAATCTGGCAGGCCATTTATGAAATAGACACGGTTCAGGTCTCTCCTGATGTAAGCGGCCCAATTGTGGAGAACTGCGGCACAGGGATGGACGGCATCAAGACCTTCAACATCAGCACTGCCGCCTCGCTGGTGGCCGCAGCTGACGGCATAATCATGGCCAAACATGGGGCGAGGGCCATAACCTCAAAATGCGGCGCTATCGATATTCTGGAGACCCTTGGTATCGATGTAGAATGCGACGCGAATCTGGTGAAGAGAAGCATCGAGCGCGCCGGAATCGGTATCTTCAACGGCATGAGCGCCAGGGTGCATCCCTGCGCCCTCTGCAGAATCCTCTCTCAGATACGGTTCGGCACAATCCTCAATATTGCCGGATCTCTGGCCAATCCTGCCCGGCCTGCCTATGCAGTTCGGGGTGTCTACGCGGAGGAGATGGTGGCACCGATCGCAGAGGCCATGAGAGAGATCGGCTACAAGAGAGCCTTTGTCGTTCACGGCAGGAGCCGGGATGATAGGCGCGGCATGGATGAGCTTTCTACCTTAGGTCGATCCCTTGTGGCAGAGCTTGACGAAGATGGTGCGATTCGAACCTATTCCATAAAAGCAGAGGAGCTCGTGGCAGGACAAGCCGATGAATCATCCATCCTCTACAGCAGCGACCGGGATGCAGAAGCCATAAAGCTGCTGCGGGTCCTCTCAGGGGAGGACCATAGCTGCCGGAGAGATATCGTCTGCCTGAATGCGGCACCAATTCTCTGCATCACCGATCATGCCCGGAACCTCCCGGAGGGCATACAAAAGGCGGCGGATATCATCGATTCCGGCAAGCCCGTAAAGAAGCTGAAGGCCTGGGTGGCGGAGCAGAACCGGGATCCTGGCCGGCCATTGGAGAGACTGGAGGAGATGATTGCCTTAGCGTGCGCCTGAATGGCATAACATCTATTTATCAGTGAAACGACATCCTTTCTTTGTTGGAATACATGGACTTTGACCCTGGCAGATGGTGCTCTGAACACAGAGGAATGCTGATCATAGCTCTGGCTTCATTGCTCTTGATCTTCTTTTTCTTCTTCCCCTTTCTGGACGGCATAATCCTGGGCACGGTCTTTGCCTATGTGGGCAAGCCCATTCGGGATAAATTTGGAAATAGAAAACGGCTCGGGTCATTGGCTGCCGCCTTCTGCATAGTGTTGCCGATTTTTGTCATCCTGGGCATGGGAATGATTGAGATCGCTAACCAGATACTGATCCTGGCCAGGAACCAGGAGGCGATCAGATCCGCTCTGGTCATTCTGGCTGAGCAGACCTCTCAGAATATGTCTCCCTGGATGAACAATCTATTGACCAGCAGCCTGGAGAATGCCGCAAGCACCATTGCCCCCATTGCTTCCTCCATTCCTGTCTTTCATCTTGGCAGAGTCGCTTCGCTTGCAATCATCAATTTCATAGTCTCCATTCCGGTCTGCTACTTCGTCTTGGTGGACGGAGAGAGCTTCGTGGAATCGATAATCTCCTTGCTGCCGCAACGGGAGAAGGAGGCATACAGAAAATACATAAGCCGCATCGATTATATCTTAAGCGGCATCTTCATCGCCACGATTTATACCTCTATTTTAGGAAGCATCATAGCCGCCTTCATCTTCTATGCCTTCAGTCTGCCCAGGCCTTTTGCCCTGGCCAGCATCGTCTTCATAGCAGGAATGGTCCCGTTTTTCACATCATGGCTGGTCATCATTCCTCTGACGTTTTATCGATACTTCGTGGATGGAATGCAGGGCGCGGCAGTCTTCTTCATTCTCTCTTCCAGCCTCATCTACCTGCCTTCGGAGCTCTTGATCCGGCCATACCTGGTGGCAGCCAAGTCCTCCTTGCATCCGTTGCTGGTAATGCTCTCCTTTTTAGGGGGGGCACTGGTCGCGGGCATAGGCGGTTTCTTCCTGGCCCCTGCCATTATGGGCATAATAGTAGGAATATATCAGGTCCGCAGAGAAGAGTTGGCAAGGCCTGCAAGAACATGAAATTTTATATCGAGACCTTCGGCTGCACCGCCAATCTGGGCAACTCGCAGGATCTGTCAAGGGCCTTGCAGGAGATGGATCATATTCCATCTACCCTGGAGGACGCAGATACCGTAATTGTGAATACCTGTGCAGTCACGGAAAAGACAGAGAGAAAGGTCCTGCGAAGGCTTGGCCAGCTGCAAGGCGAGCGTCTGATAGTGGCTGGGTGCCTGAGCGTCACCGTTCCGGAATCAATCAACGGAATACGCTGTCGGGCGAGGCTGGGACTGCTGAATCGATCCTCAGCCGCCTGCATATCCGCTCTCTTTCAAAAATCTGTCCGCAGAAACATGGGCGAGCTGCCGGCCAGCCGTCGCCTTGAGGCCTTGCCGTTCAGCCTATCAACTTCGGACAGCCTGTGTGCTGTCGTCAATGTGGCAGAAGGATGCAACGGCTCTTGCAGCTATTGCATAGTTGCCAGGGCCAGGGGCAGGCTGAAGAGCCGCAGTGAGGATGATGTGGCAGCGCAGGTAAAGGAGCTGGCCGCACTGGGCGCAGCAGAGGTGCAAATTTCCGCTCAGGATACGGCCGCCTATGGATCTGATATCGGAACAGACCTGGGCCGGTTGCTAAGCAGGCTGGCGGAGATTCCGGGAGATTTTCGTCTACGCGTGGGCATGATGAATCCCAATAGCGCACTTATGATCAAGGATCAACTGATAGCGGCTTATCAAAGCCCAAAGATATATCGGTTCCTGCATATACCGGTGCAATCCGGCTCTCCAGAAATTCTCAGAAGCATGGGTCGCAAATATTCGGCTGAGGACTTCCTGAAGCTTGTGAGCGACTTTCGATCATTTTTCCCAAAAATAACCGTCATCACTGATGTCATCACTGGTTTTCCCGGTGAGACGGACGAGGACTTCATGCAGACCGTGCGACTGATAGATCGTTTGCAGCCGGATAAGGTCAATATCACCAGATTCTCTCCGCGACCTGGAACGGCTGCGGCCTTTATGTATGACATGCCGGACAGAATCAAGAAAGATCGATCCAGGGAGTTGACACGTTTATGGCTGCATATCGCTGCTCAAAGAAATAGTCAATACATAGGGCAGGTTCTGCAAGCAAGGATCACGGAGCGCGGGCGGGACGGCACCATGAAGGCAAGGACTGAAAATTATCTCGGAGTCATAATAAAAGGACATCCCAATCTAGGAACATCGATTGGAGTGCTGGTAGATGAGTGCAATGCATTCTATGTAACCGGTCAAATAGTGAATGGATAAATCGCGAAGAGATAATTATAATCTAAACAAACGTATTATATACAATAAATACAAACTTGCTTCTTATTAAGAGCTATTCGAATGCAGCAGAGATCTTTTCTGAAAAAATGGGCCCTCCTGGCAGGGTACCAGGTTTCGTATTTAAATAAATCAATTTGTTCTTTGTTCAGAGCACCATTAAGCTTATTAATAATGAAAATTATCAATCATGATAATGTTTCTAAGACCCCTTCATGAATTCGGGGATATGAGTAATTGTCAGTATATTTGCTAATGTACTTACATGAAGATGATTTTTTGGTTAAAGAGACATAAATTGTGAAAGGAGGATTAAAATGGCTGAGCAAAAAGCAACCGCAAAAACTTCGGTGCTATATGAAGAAACAAGGGTATTCGAACCAACACAAGAACTTGCACAGAACTCCAACGTTATGAAGTGGATGAAAGAGAAAGGGTTCAAGACAGAGAGGGAGATGCGTTTATGGTGTTCTGCTAATTATATCCAGTTCTGGGGTGAGATGGGCAAGACCTATGCGGATTGGTTTGAGCCTTGGGCTTCAACTCTGGAATGGAAACCGCCCTACGCAAAATGGTTTGTGGGCGCCAAATGCAATGTAGCCTATAATTCGGTGGACAGGCATGCCAGGGGCGCGAAAAAGGACAAGGTTGCATACATCTTTGTCCCGGAGCCCACAGACCAACCTACTCAAAAGATCACCTATGGGCAGCTCGAAAAAGAGGTCAATAAATTCGCCAACGGTCTAAAGAGCCTGGGTGTAAAGAAGGGAGATAGAGTCATGTTATACATGCCCATGATCCCGGAGCTTCCCATTGCCATGCTCGCTATCGCCAAAATTGGTGCCATTCACTGCATTGTGTTCTCCGGATTCTCCTCTGGCGGACTCAACAGCAGGATTCTGGATGCTGAAGCCAAAGTTGTAGTGACCACTGATGGTTTATACAGGCGCGGCAAGCCCATTGCTCTCAAGCCTAATGTAGATGAGGCTACAGCTAATACCCCCAGTGTGCAAAATATAGTTGTGGTCAAGAGGACAGGCATCCAAATCCCAATGAAGAAGGGCAAAGACATCTACTGGAATGATCTGGTGGCTGGAAAGTCTGATGAATGCGAATGTGAGAAGATGGACTCTGAGGATCGGCTGTTCATCCTATATACCTCGGGAACTACAGGTAAGCCCAAGGGCATCGAGCACGTTCATGGTGGATACTGCGTGGGACCAGCTCAAACTTTGCATTGGGTATTCGACATCAAAGAGAACGATGTCTGGTGGTGCACAGCAGACATCGGATGGATCACAGGCCACTCCTATATAGTCTATGGGCCACTCGTTTTGGGGGCGACAAGCATGATGTATGAAGGCGCTCCTGACTACCCCGATTTTGGCAGGTGGTTTAAGATCATCCAGGACAACAAGGTATCTGTCTTCTACACTGCACCGACTGCTATCAGAATGTTCATGAAGGCCGGCGAGAAATGGGCCAAAGATTATGATCTCTCAAGCGTAAGATTGCTTGGATCTGTGGGCGAGCCAATCAATCCCGAGGCCTGGATATGGTATCGGAAGCATTTCGGCGGTGATAAATGCCAGATTATGGATACCTGGTGGCAGACCGAAACCGGGACCTTCCTTGTGTCTCCCCTGCCCATCACGCCATTGAAGCCGGGATCTGCAACCTTCCCGCTGCCTGGATTTAATATTGATATCCTCGATGAAGATGCAAACCCCGTTTCACCCGGTACAGGTGGCAATATCATCAGCAATACTCCTTGGCCATCCATGCTCAGAGCCTTCTACCGAGATCCCGAGAGATATCAGAAGGAGTACTGGTCCACATATTGGGACATCAGACCAGGCACTTACCTTGCTGGCGATAAAGCTACGAAGGATAAGGACGGATATTTCTTCATCCAGGGAAGGATCGATGATGTGCTGAAGGTAGCAGGACACAGGATCTCCAATGCAGAGGTTGAATCCGCGCTTGTATCCCATCCCAAGGTTGCTGAGGCAGCAGTCATCGGCAAGCCCGATGAGGTCAAGGGTGAGGTCATAGTGGCCTTTGTCATCCTCAGAACAGGAAACGAAGAGAGTGAGGAGCTGAAGAAAGAGCTTGCCAAACATGTACGCGGCGTTCTGGGTCCCGTGGCCTATCCTGAAGCAGTCTTCTTCGTTAAGGATGTTCCCAAGACCCGGTCCGGCAAGATCATGCGTCGTGTTATCAAGGCCAAAGCTCTGGGCAATCCTACCGGAGATCTATCTGCCCTTGCTAATCCTGATGCAGTCGAGGCCATCCCGCTGATAAAATGATGTGCGGCTGCAATTTTTTCCTTTTTTTTGAAATGGGGGGGACTTGATAATCACTCGCTAAGTCTCTTGGGATATATCTGAAAAATAGTTTTTAAAAAATTGTCAATCATATCCATTATTAATGATAATTATTTTTCATTTAGTTAAATTACCTCGACAACTTTATAAATGAAAAACCAGGATAATTATCGATCGCTACAATATTCCCATAGATCCCGGCGGCTATGCTTTTCGATCCTGGAATATAAAGCAACGATAATGCAGGATGCAAGTCCCGTGGCCTCTGGCAAGAGCCCAGATAAATTTGCGAGGGAGATAGGGAAGAAGTGGGATTAAAAGGAGGTTACAAAATTGGCTGAGCAAAAAGCAACAACGTCTGTTCTATACGAGGAGACGAGAGTATTCGAGCCATCCAAGGAACTCGCTGAGAATTCCAATGTCATGCAGTGGATGAAGAAGAAGGGATTCAAGAGCGAGCGCGAGATGAGAGCTTGGACAGGTCAGAATTACATTCAATTCTGGGACGAGATGGCCAAGACCTATGCCGACTGGTTTGAGCCCTATGGACAAGCCTTGAGCTGGATTCCGCCTTATGCCAAGTGGTTTGTAGGCGGCAAGATAAATGTGGCCTATAATGCAGTGGATCGGCATGCAGCGGGCGCAAAGAAGGATAAGGTCGCTTATATATTTGTCCCCGAGCCCGTCGATCAGCCTACCGAGAAGATCACCTATGCAGAACTCGCCAAGAGGGTCAACAAGCTTGCCAACGGTCTCAAGAGCTTGGGCGTTGCAAGGGGCGATAGGGTCAGCATCTACATGCCTATGATCCCCGAGACTCCTATTGCCATGCTTGCCTGCGCCAAGATCGGTGCCATTCACTCTGTGGTCTTTTCCGGATTTTCATCGGGCGGCTTGAACAGCAGAGTTCTTGATGCCGAGTCCAAGGTAGTTATTACCACGGATGGATTCTTCAGGCGCGGCAAGCCTCTGCCGCTCAAGCCCAACGTGGATGAGGCTACCGCCAACACACCGAGTGTGCAGAAGATAGTGGTGGTAAAGAGGGCTGGCATAGATGTGCCAATGAAGGCTGGAAAAGATGTCTGGTACCATGAATTGGTGGCCAAGCAGTCCGATGTGTGCGAGAGCGAGAAGATGGATGCTGAAGATCGGCTGTTTATCCTCTACACCTCCGGAACCACCGGCAAACCCAAGGGTATTGAGCACGTTCACGGTGGATACTGCGTTACACCTGCTCAGACGCTTTCCTGGGTATTCGATATCAAGGATTCCGATGTCTGGTGGTGCACAGCTGATGTTGGATGGATCACCGGCCACAGCTATGTGGTTTATGGACCGCTCTGCCTTGGTGCTACGAGCATGATTTATGAGGGGTCCCCTGACTATCCCGATTTCAGCAGATGGTTTAAGATCATCAGTGAGAACAAGGTATCGGTCCTCTATACAGCGCCTACCGCTGTAAGAATGTTCATGAAGGCCGGAGATCAGTGGCCTAAAACGCACGACATTTCCTGTTTGCGGCTGCTGGGATCTGTGGGCGAGCCCATCAATCCGGAAGCCTGGATCTGGTACAGAAACAATTTCGGTGGCGGAAAGCTTCAAATCATGGATACATGGTGGCAGACTGAGACTGGATGCTTCCTGGTATCGCCTCTGCCCATCACTCCGCTCAAGCCCGGCTCCCCGACATTCCCGCTGCCCGGATTCAACGTCGACATTCTTGATGAAGACGCTAATCCAGTTCCGCCCGGAAGCGGAGGCAACATCGTCAGCAATACTCCCTGGCCGTCAATGCTCCGTGCCTTCTTCAGGGATGAGGTCAGGTACAAGAAGGAGTACTGGTCCACCTACTGGGATATCAGGCCCGGCACCTACCTGGCTGGCGACAAGGCCACCAAGGACAAGGATGGATACTTCACCATCCAGGGCAGAATCGACGACGTGCTGAAGGTAGCCGGACACAGGATCTCTAATGCCGAGGTAGAGTCCGCTCTGGTATCTCATCCCAAGGTCGCCGAGGCTGCGGTCATCGGCAAACCGGATGAAGTTAAGGGTGAGGTAATCGTAGCCTTTGTCATCCTCAAGACAGGAATCGAAGCGGCTGAGGATCTCAAGCCAGTTCTGGCCAAGCATGTGCGCTCTGTTCTGGGGCCGGTGGCTTATCCAGAAGTAGTCTACTTCGTCAACGACGTTCCCAAGACCCGATCCGGCAAGATCATGCGCCGCGTCATCAAGGCCAAGGCTCTTGGAAATCCTGTCGGCGATATATCCGCTCTGGCCAACCCCGAGTCCGTCGATGCCATTCCGCTCATCAAGTGAGCGGAACAACCTTTTTTTGCCATTCTCTTGCCATTTCATCAGGACTGAGGCGTCTTTTTTTCATTCCATCTACCTGCTGAATCGATTATCCTGAATCGAACGTCTGCGAGCAGACATACAAATGTTAATTATTATCTATTTTCTAATCAATTATCTTTGGAGATAGCAAATTATGGATAAAATCCATTATGATTATAGATCATTATGATTTGTATCGCGTTAACTTTATAAATGATCAGGTAGGTTTTAGGCCGATGTTTCCCGAACCATCTACGTTTTGTCAGGCGATAGCTGGGACACGGCGAAAGAAAGGGAATAGAATCTATTCATCCATTTTAGTCCGAGCTATCTCGGGTATGGGAAGCACTTTCATTTCAAGGAGGTATGAAATTGGCTGACACAGCAAAGACATCTGCTCTGCAGGAAGAAACCAGGATTTTCAACACCCCACAGTGGATTGTTGAGCACTCCAACGCATATCAGTGGATGCAAAAGAAGGGCTTCAAGACTGAGGCCGAGATGCGCAAGTGGTGCTCTGATAATTATATTGACTTTTGGGATGAGATGGCTCAGACCTATGCCGATTGGTTCAAGCCCTACTCCCAGGTTCTTGATGACTCCGGCAAGCCCTACTTCAAGTGGTTCACCGGCGGCAAGATCAACGTAGCTTACAACGCAGTAGACAGGCATGCCAAGTCCGCGAATCGGAACAAGGTTGCCTACTACTTCATAGGCGAGCCTGTGGGCGACACCAGGACCATCACCTACTATGAGCTCTACAGAGAGGTCAACAAGATGGCCAACGCCCTCAAGAGCGTGGGCGTAGAGAAGGGTGACAGAGTCGTTGCCTACCTGCCCATGATCCCAGAGCTGCCCATCACCATGCTGGCCTGCGCCAAGATCGGTGCCATTCACACCATCGTGTTCTCCGGATTCTCCTCCGGCGGCCTGAACAGCAGGGTCAATGATGCCGAGGCCAAGGTTGTCGTCACCGCTGACGGCTTCTACAGGCGCGGAAAGCCACTGCCCCTCAAGCCCAATGTAGATGAGGCCCTGAAGACTGCACCCTCCGTCAAGAAGGTAGTAGTCGTCAAGAGAACCGGTGTCTCGGTGCCCATGACCGAGGGACGCGATATATTCTACGATGACTTCGTAGCCGGCCAGTCCGCAAAGTGCGAGACCATCGCCCTCGATCCAGAGGACAGGCTGTTCATTCTGTACACCTCCGGAACAACCGGAAAGCCCAAGGGTATCGAGCACGCTCATGGCGGCTATGCCGTCTGTCCCGCTCAGACAACCTCCTGGGTGCTGGATGTTCACGATGATGATGTATTCTGGTGCACAGCAGACTGCGGATGGATCACTGGACATTCCTACGTGGTCTATGGCCCACTCTGCCTTGGTGCCTCCAGCATTCTCTACGAAGGCTCTCCCGACTTCCCGGATCTGGGCCGCTGGTGGTCCATCATTGAGCAGTACGGCGTATCCGTATTCTACACCGCACCCACCGCCATCAGGATGTTCATGAAGACCGGCGAGGCCTTTGTGAAGAAGTACGACCTGTCCACCGTCAGAATTCTGGCATCTGTGGGCGAGCCCCTGAATCCGGAAGCATACATCTGGTTCAGAAAGAACATCGGCGCAGACCAGGCTCCAATCATTGATACCTGGTGGCAGACTGAGACCGGATGCCACGTCATCGCCCCACTGGCCATGACACCTGAGAAGCCCGGCTCCGTCACCTTCCCGCTGCCCGGCATGAACACTGATATCTACGACGAGGATGCGAACTCTGTTCCATTGGGCTACGGCGGCAACATCGTCCAGAAGACCCCCTGGCCTTCCATGCTCCGTGCCTTCTTCAGAGATGAAGTCAGGTACAAGAAGGAGTACTGGGACATGTACTGGCAGGTCAAGCCCGGCACATACCTGGCTGGAGACAAGGCCACCCGCGATAAGGATGGCTACTGGTGGATCCAGGGCAGAATCGATGATGTGCTGAAGGTAGCCGGACACAGAATCTCCAATGCCGAGGTTGAGTCCGCTGCCGTTTCTCACCCCAAGGTTGCAGAGGCTGCCGTTGTCGGCCAGCCCGATGAGGTCAAGGGCGAGAAGATCGTCGCCTTCGTCATTCTCAAGGACGGCGTCGCTGAGGCTGAGGAACTCAAGAAGGAGATCTCCACTCACGTACGCAAGGTTCTGGGCCCCGTCGCTTATCCCGACAAGGTCTACTTCGTCAAGGATGTCCCCAAGACCAGGTCCGGCAAGATCATGCGCCGTGTCATCAAGGCCAAGGCCCTGGGCAAGGAGACCGGAGACCTGTCTGCTCTGGCCAACCCAGAATCCGTTGACAATATCCCACGCATTGATCAGTAAGTGGGATATCATCACTTTTTTTTGGCGTGCCGTTATTATTTAATTAAGTATTATTATCTCAATTCGCGCAGAAACGACCTGTGGATAATTCGTTGCTTCATCGTATCAAATATATAACAACTATTTATTAATTTATTTCGCTTGTTTTTGCTCATATCGATACGACCCATTCTTAAGGACGGCAAAATTCGGGGAGATATACTTTGCGAAAAAGGCTCATTATTGTGAAAATGTTTCCTGCATTTTCAGGCATCTAGCTTCTACGATCATCCTGCAAAAAGTTTTAAATGCACCGAATCTTTAACCCTAATTATAGTCGAGGGATAAAAGAGATGTCCGGTTGCGAGCACAAGATGTCCGGCAGCAGAGAGAAGGTCTGGCTTCCTTACTACTTTGAGGGCAGAGAACGGGGATTAAAGCCCCATCCGTATTGCGTCGAGTGTGGCTTGATCAAGAATCTTTCATCTGAGAAGCCGCGCAGTATCGGGTACTTCATGAATATTATTGCAGATCTTGGAAATCACTATAAGGTTGCCAAGGTTCAGACAAGGCTTATTGCTCTCGAGATGGAAAAGCAGGCGATGGATGATAAATTCGGAATGGATAGGATGCAGCAGGAAGATCTTTTCGTAGAAATAGTCACGCGAATCTTGAATATTCCGGCAAGAGTAGTCTCCGAGTATATGGATTGAAGCGCAGCCTCCTTTTTTTCATGGTGCTTTTCACAGGAATTTCTCCATCTCATCCCTGCTGAGCATATGTACCTTTGCCATGTGATGAGGATGATATCGCATCTTTGCCTCCCGGATGCCTTCCACCCCCATGTCGCTCTCCCGGTTGATGTAAATATAGTCTTTAGCCAGGGTCTTGGCCGTCTCAGCATTGACTGCCCTGTAAATTCCCTTGCAATCGGACAGGCCCTTCTCGAAATGCACAACAGCCGTATCTTTGTTTAATCCTTCGAAGAGCGACATGGCCCCTATCTTGCCATTGGCGCGGATGACAAGCCCGGAGATCTGCAGCTCTTTGTAATGAGATAAAGCAAAAATGACTGCTTCCTTTTCACTGGCAAGTGATGGATCTGAGTCGCAGTCCTTCCAGTCGCACCACAATTCCAGGAAATCCTTGATCTCGCCGAGATTATCCTCGCGGATCGATTCCGGCTGAGGCATGCAGGTCTTATTGAATTTATTAAGCTGGTGTCTGATGGTTAGGTATTTCTTGCCCGGCAGTTCAGCCAGATCGGACGCCAGATAGACATAATCAAAGTACTTTCTCACCTCATGGAACTCCAGGTCTGGATACATGCCGGCTATCCACTCTTTCGTATCCGAGTCCAGGATTACAAATGGGTGCTCGTCATCGCTCCCAGCGGCAAGCCTCAGAACATCAGCAAGAAGATCCGGATTTCTGGGGCCGATGGGAGGTCTGTAGCGCGTCCTATTTTCGATCGTGCTGGAAAGGATGATGCAGCCCTCAATGTAGGCGTACCTGTAATGGGCATAATCATTCCAGCAGACCATGTTGGTGAAGGTATTATCGCTATGCTCCTGGGGATAGCTCTGGTAATGGTGCAAGAAGAGGTCCCGGTCCGAGAGGGTGACAGGCTTGAAGTCTGCTGCGCTCAGCATCCACTTCCCTCCTCTGCAAAGAGCATGGGCACATGCCCGGACATAGGGGCAAATCCCAGTGACCGGTAAAAGTCCTCTTTGCCCGGTTTAGCAATCAGGCCGATCCAGGTGATTTTTCGCTTCTTGCACTCCTCCAAAAGCCTGGCGACAATCATCCTTCCCACTCCCCAGCTCCTCCTGTCGCTCTGCACCACCAGATCCTGAATATACCCGTCTGCAATGCCATCTGATATCACACGGCCCATACCCACGGCCCTGCCGGTAGAAATATCAATCGCCACGGCGAAAAGAAAGCTTCCCCGGATCAGGTCGTTGATTCTGGTTGGGTCCATCTCCTCTTTCCACCAGCCTGCAGCCCGATAGAGTTCCACGATCTCTTCCTCACGCCAGGAACGCACCAGTTCGATCCGGATTGAATTATCCTTCCACCCATTGGACATAAATGGCGAATTAATCCACTCTCATGAAGAGCTTGCCTTCTGCTCCGCAGACTGGACAGACGCCTGGCGCTTCTCTCTCCACGGTGTTGCCGCAGTAGGGGCAGACGTAGTAGGGGAAGGCCTCCTGGCCCTGGCTCAGATCGCCCAGCAGCTTTCTGTAGAGCCGGGAATGGATCTTCTCCACCTCATTGGCGTAGTGAAAAGAGGTTTCCGCCGCTTTGTTGCCTTCCGCCTGGGCAGTCTTGATCATTTCCGGATACATAGCTTCCCATTCCTCGTCCTCTCCGGATATGGCAGCCTGCAGGTTCTCTTTGGTTGACTTGATGCCTTTCATGACTCGCAGATGATTTGCGGCATGAACCTCTTCTGCTGCCGCAGCTGCCCGAAAGAGCCTGGCTGCCTGGGCAAATCCTTCCTTGTCCGCCTTGGCTGCAAAAGCGCTGTACTTGCGATTGGCCTGCGATTCACCTGCAAATGCCTCTTTTAGAAATCTTTCTGTGTTTGACATGGGATTAACCTTCTTTTGCAAAAATACTTTTATTTGCTTATCTACCTATTGATCGAACCTGTCGTTCATACAGCGACTTAAAGTATATGTAAGGCTGACTTATTCATGGCTGAGCAACTTCTTCGCTGCTATCCAGCCGATCCTCTACATGAAGGTGTATGGCGTCTCTGATATTGTCTAAGGCTTCCTCGTAAGATTCGCCCTGAGCGCAGCATCCTTGCAGTTCTGGAACGAAAGCGAAATAGCCGTCTTTGTCCTTCTCGATCACTGCCAAAAGACGATAAACTCTGGATTTGGCGCTAACCGGCTCAACCGGCTCTTTGGATAGATTCGTCTCTACAGCCGGATCCATGTATTAGGAAAGTCTCTTGCGGTGTAATTATCCTTTGCCTTCGGCTTGCTTGCCATTCTCATAATCGATTTTTTTCGGGAAAAAAGCGAAAAAAAGATTGCGAGGACTCTACTCGAAGTCCTCTCCGCCCATGCCGCCCATACCGCCGGGCATGCCTCCTGCGCCTCCGGGCATTCCGCCGGGTCCGCCCGACTTGGAGGCGATGACATCATCGATTCTCAGGATCATGACTGCCGCCTCGGCTGCGGAGTTGATCGCCTGGGTCTTGACCCGCAGAGGCTCGACCACTCCGAGGTTCATCATATCCACAGGCTTGCCTGTGTCCATATCCAGGCCCGAGGTCTTTGAGCCCATCTCATGCTGGCTTCTCAGCGAGACCAGGGAATCGATCTGGTCCAGGCCTGAGTTTTCAGCCAGGGTCTTGGGTATGACCTCCATTGCATTGGCAAAGGCCTCGATGGCCAGCTGCTCGCGGCCGCCGACGGTGGAAGCATAGGCCCTAAGCCTTAAGGCCAGCTCTACCTCAGGCGCGCCGCCACCGGCAACCAGGAGCCTGTCCTGCAGAGCCACTCCAACCACGCGCAGGGCATCCTCCATAGCTCTATCCAGCTCGTCGACCACGTGCTCAGTTCCGCCCCGCAGGATTATTGAAACGGACTTGGGATTCTCGCAGTCCTGGACGAAGGTCATCTTCTCATCTGAGACCTTCCTCTCCTCGACCAAACCTGCCTTGCCCAGGTCGTCCTTAGAGATCTCATGAATGCTGGTGACTATCCTTCCTCCAGTGGCGCGGGCCAGCTTGTCCATATCGCTCTTCTTAACCCGGCGCACGGTGTAAATGCCTGCCTTGGCCAGGAAGTGCTGGGCCAGGTCATCTATCCCCTTCTGGACGAATAGCACATTGGCGCCGGTGGCCGCGATCCTGTCTACCATGCCCTTGAGCATGGTCTCCTCCTGATCGAGAAATGCCTGCAGCTGATCTGGAGAGGTGATTTGAATCTTGGCATCAACCTCGGTCTTTTCGATCTCCACGGCAGCATTCAGGAGGGCGATCCTGGCGGACTTGACGGATTTGGGCATGTTGGGGTGCAGCCGATCTTTGTCAATGACTACCCCGCTCACCATCATTGAGTCGATTATTCCGCCCCCCACCTTCTTCTCCACGGTGATGTTATCGGTATCCACAGAGCCGTCCTCGTCCACAACCGCCTGAACGGCTTTGACCGCCATATCTGCCAGCTCATCGCGGTTGGACTGGGAGCCCTTGCCGGTCATGGCAGTGACGGCGATCTTCTTTAAAAGATCCTCATCCTTTGCCGAGACCTTCAGGGCCATAGCATTGAGAATCTCCATAGACTTGTCAGCCGCCGCTCTGTAGCCGGCTGCGATTACCGTAGGATGAATATCCTGCTCCAGAAGCTCCTCGGCCTGCTTGAGCAACTCTCCAGCCAGCACAACCGCGGTGGTAGTGCCATCCCCGACCTCCTGGTCCTGGGTCTTGGCAATCTCCACCATCATCTTGGCAGCGGGATGCTCGATATCCATCTCCTTGAGGATGGTGACACCGTCGTTGGTGATCACCACATCTCCCATGGTGTCTACCAGCATCTTATCCATGCCTTTGGGGCCAAGAGTGGTCCGGACGGCTCCAGCCACGGCCTTGGCCGCCATGATGTTCGATCTCTGTGCATCTCTTCCGGCTGTCCTCTGGCTGCCTTCTCTGAGAATGTATATTGGTGTACCGCTGAATTGTCCTGACATTAAATACCTCTATAAATGCTGATTGATCAGATAGCAGTTGTTTAAACTTCTATATAAATCTGGCGCAGGGCGGTTCTGCTGAACTGGAGGAATTCTCATGAGGTGACCTCATAGAGGGGGTTAGACCTTATGAGCCTTCGCGCATAACTGATAAAAAGACATAAAGGTCAATTGTCAATTAATGCAACACTGGCTTCATAGAATGCGGCTTAGGCATTCCTTTTATACGATTTAGCCCGACGGCCATTGTATATTCAAACGTGGCAGCAAAAGCAACTGATCCCAATCTGGTTGGGGATCGAGATCTCTGAGAAGTCCTGTCGATCGACTGGTATCTTGGCCACTTAGCCGCCCAGGATGTAGATAACCGTAGGGAAGGTTGCGTTCACTGGTTGTCAGTCGCTCCATTGTCCTCTGCCTTTGGTTCTGAAGTCGCTGGGCTTCCCTGCGAAGCCGTTCGAGCCCTCTACGGATTTCACGCAATTCAGCTTGTCTAACACGTTGTTGTTGCCGTGATTGAAGATTCTGGATCCCCTCAATGAGCTCTCGCCTTTGGCGCTGAAGATCATCCAGTTCAGGACCGCTTCGAAGGTGTTGTATACGATTGAATACTTGCCTAAGCTGGCCCTGGAGTTGCTGGATCCTGGGACTGAGATCGATAGCTCTAAGATCACTCATAGCGCTGCCCTCTTGCAATTGAATCATCTCAAGTTCATCATCTATCTCGTTGATCTCACGTTCAATCTGCGCCCTCTCCTCGTTGAAACGGGTTTGTGCCTGCATTTGCCTTTGGATAAATGATTCATCATAGGCTTGATTCTCATTTCTTTCAAGAATCCCTACATTTGTGATCAGTCCGTATAGACGCTGGTTCAACCTTACCAATGCCTCTATATCTTCGCCAATCTCTCCGCCAATCCGATTGGCATCCCTAAGCTCCATCTGTTGCCTGTCACTGAGCCTCTCACTAAGGCTGCTAATCAAGTTCTGGTTCTGGTCCCTGAGCCAGTCCCTTAGACAATCAGCCAGCATTTGTCGATCTATCCGTAGGTGATGCTGGCGCGCTCTCTGCATAATGAAATTCTCGTTCTGGGTTTGTATGCTAGGCATTGAAGTCTGGCGATCCCTTTGGCCTGAAGGGACCTCTGTGGTAGTGGTCACCTGTCGGGATTCCGTTGGCTCATGCCTCACCCTCGTAACATTTGTGACGGGATAGATGTTCTGGTCTGCAACAAATGCTTCTCCAAGAAGTACCGAGTGCTCACTCCCGCCCCTCGATTGGTCGTTCTGGCTAAAACAGATGGCCTCATGGTAGCGTACGCGTTGTTCAGTAGTTCCTCCCCGATCTGTCCAGTGGGAGAAGATAGCACTATGGGAGCCGCCAAAGTCAGGGTTTGCAGGATAATACCAAATCCAGTCTCCTGGCTGTAGTTCATTAATTAATCTCTCGAAAGGCATTGATGCTCGCCTATGTACTCTTCGAGGCTCTAAAGGGTCTGCTGACTCCGCCTGAAGTGTCTCATATTGGCCGGTTCCCTCATGGATGGGACCCAGTTCTCCAGGTGTCTCGGTGGGTGGGAGATTTTCCGCATTGACGCGAGGAGTGCTATATTCTGATTGCTCTTGGCATGAGCCAGTCGCTATGCCGCCGAATAGATCAAAGGAACCCATAACGCCTTGAGTGATAGGCCCTGAAGCCGGCGTCACTCCTGCATAATGATAAACAGCCTGCGCCCAATGCCAACACATGCGTGCATGCAATCTCTGATAGTGCGCCCCTTCGCTCGGCCTGTATATGCCTCTAGCTAAGATAGCGGCTGATATGAGGATACGCATTTCCTCGTTAGTGTTCCCGACTTCATCTCCATTGAAAAGGCGCTCGGGAATTCGGCGAGTCAAGTGGAAGTCCATTAGCATCTCGCGCTGCGTTGGAGTAAAAAGGTTCCATAGCCTATCAGCAGGGACCTGCTCTCCGCTCGCTTCACCCAATCGACCTCTTCGAGTAGGGGCCGAAGGTTCTTGATTACTGGCTCTCTCGGCAAAAACATGAAATACGGTCGGAAATTCGCGGTTAAAAGCAGCAACAAACTCGTCCCTACCGGTAGAAGCACTTGGTGAGAACTCATTAAGAATAGGCTCTAACATATCAAGGACATCGAGGAAGTGCTCCCGTTGAGCGCTATCTTCTTGGTTCTCCGAGAGCCATTGACGGATTCTTTCGTACTCATCAACCAGACGAGGCTCTATATCTGTCTCAAGGACATCGAGGAGGTGCTCCCGTTGAGCGCTATCTTCTTGGTTTTCCGAGAGCCATTGACGGATTCTTTCGTACTCATCGATTACCTCGCCTCCTGGTAGCGTGCGTATATCCAAGGTGCTATCCAGCGATCGAGGATCCAGGAGCGAGAGTGCAAGACCTATAGAGGCTCTCCCTTCTATATTCACACGTCCAAAGCCTAGCTCCGCTCGTATCGCCGCCCTGTCAGCAGATTCTTCAATAAAAGTCGAATCGGGTGGGCTGCTGTTTTCAGAACCATCCTTTTGCTGGACAACATGAGCCAATTCGTGAGCGATGAGTCTGCGGCCAATATGCGTCTTGGGCATATACCGATCTCGCCCAAATACGATGTGGTTACCGATTGTAAAGGCAGCCGCTCCTATTGCATTCGCTGCCCTCCCCGCATCATTGCCGTTATGTATGCGCACGTCTACAAAGTTGTGTCCTAGGCGCTCTTCAAAGTAGGAACGTACAGGCTCAGTCAGTGACTGACTAGCTGAACTCACTGCTTGATAAACGATAGAGGGTATTGACTTACTAAAAGCTCTCTTTGGCAGGATATGCTCTATCCGCAAGTGCCCGGATCCACCCCTCTCGCTGCCATGCATTATGTCCTCTCCCTCCCAGTAGCCTTTTCTCAGATATTCAGGCCCTTGTGATGAGGAGTCTTCGAGAGGTTCCAACTTATTTTCATGCTGACCCTCAGGATCACAGATCTTAAACTCAGTTTGTTTGCTTCTATGAATTATAGGTTGTATAGGTATTTGGCTGTCTGGCTGTCTAGCTGAGTCTCTATCCAAGTTGGTTTCATGCTCAAGCCAATTACCTTGCGGGAAAAATGATCGAAGTCGCTGCAGGCCAAATGTTTCGCCACGGCTCTTCTTCATAATATGCAACAATTCGGGTATAATTAGTTGTTGCCCTCTATTTGCCGCCGATGTATATTGCCTTTCGCCAAACACCAAGTTATGTCCAACTGTATAGGCCAGCGCATTCCTCGCCCATACCGACTCAGCCACATGTACATCTGTATGCACTCTTACCCGACTAAAGTCATGTCCAAATCTAGGTTCTATACCCAGCATCTCATGAACAATGGGCGGCACTATCTCTGGGGCTGAGCTGGCGGCTGCAGGCTGCAGTAGTGGCTTCTCCTTATGGCATCCATTGCATTCGCGTTGAAGAACACCGTCAACTGGCAAAGCCGGGTTTTTTGCCTGCTTCCGGGCATGAATGAACATTTATTTCTCCATCTGTCTTTATAAATTGAACAATAGCAGAGCTCCAATTCCCACTTATATCAACATTGGAGGTAGTGTGCCGAGTTTTCTGTAAATTCTAAGCCTCGTATCCTCAAATGATTTGTTCCTCTTCCATAGATAAATACTTTCTACCAGTCAACCATTCTTCATCTATATCCATGAGTATGGCAACTGC
>MVRL01000145.1 GCA_002067705.1 Methanosaeta sp. PtaU1.Bin112 | reverse complement strand
ATTGAATCAACAACATCGGATCGAAAAATAACTATTGAAAAACAAATTGCTTTTATGAAATAAATTTAACTAATGAATTTTGGGCCAATAAAATCTGATATGAGGCTCGTGAAAACATAATGCCGAAAGACTTATATCCACTAATGTAGATATGCATGTCCGGGCTTGCCTATTAATGGCAAGATGTCGATGCGATCTGTGCTATCGGCATGGGAATAAGTGTGGAAAAGGATAGAATGCGTCAAACCAAGAGATCAGAAGCTAAATGGAGAGTGTATCATGGACCTGGTTAAGAGAACCGTTTGCATATCATCTTTGATTGCGATCTTTATCATGGCATCCGGCATTAATGCCATGGGAGCGGAATATTCTGTAGGATCTGGAAACGATGACTGGTGGACAGTTTATCCTGATCAATCCGCGGGGAAAGGCAGCGAGGTAAATCATCCGTCCTGGGTTTTGGATGCATTGGGGAGCAAGCCTGTACTGATCTATATCCACAAGTCATGTGATTACTGTGTGCCTCAAACAGAAGCAATTGAGAAAATAAATAACGAGTTCGATGGCAAGATCACATTTTATGAGATAAATGCCGATGGCAGCGATGCCAGGTCTGAGGAAGCCATGCAGGCCTACGATCCCAATGGCGGCGTTATGTATGTGCCGATGACGGTCATTGTAACTCTGGCTTCCAACTCTGAAGGAGCAGTCGAACCGGTCTGGCATAGTACAGAGGAGGTCACAGGAGAGGACTGGATTAAAAATTATGTCGAGGATGCCATAAGCCAATACAATGAGAACTCCGCTAAATGGAATCCTTGAAGTCGGACCTGGAATTAAGGGATATAGCAATGTCAATAAAATGTAAAAAGTCCCTGATATCAGGTTTGCTCACACTTTTTATCATCTTAAGTTCTCTCTTCTTCGTATGCTCGTCCACTGGCCTATCACAGGAGGCTATGGCCCCTGATTTTCAAGCAGTGGATCTTGATGGAAAGAATATATCTCTGGGCGATTTTCGGGGGGAGGTCGTCCTTCTGCATATCACCAATATTGAAAATCCCCTCTGTCGGGAGTGCGAGCATGCTCTAAACGCTCAGACCAGCCAGCTTTCCCTGTTGGCTCAGAAAGATCCAAGCATAAAAATTGTAACCCTCAATGTCCGAAAGAATCCCTACTCTAAAGATGGCCGGGCTCTGGCCAAAGCCTGGTGGAACATCAATGTAACCTGGCCCTGGATTGAGGATTTTGAGCCATATCCCCTCACCGGCAAGTACATCGAATACTCTACTGTGGAGGGCGGCTTTGCTAATCCTACACTAATCCTGATCGATAAAGAGGGAACGGTGGCGGGCCTTTATCACGTCTATCAGCTCGGCAAGGGAGAGATTGACGGCATAAAGAGCGCGGATACTCTGTACAGCGACCTAAAAAGCATAGAGCAAGGAGAGGCCACCGGGTTCAAGGGGGTCGCGTCCACCAAAGCTGTAAACTACCTGGGCATGTTTGGCTTAGGAATTGTAACCTCTCTATCCCCCTGCTCAGTAGCCCTGCTGTTGGCCATGTTCTCCTACGTCATGACCGCTCGCAGGAAGGAGGAGTACCTTAAGAAGTCTGCCTCAGCTTCGAAGGAGGGCTTCATGATCGGTGTGGCCTTCACTTTTGGCATGGCAATGGTCTTCTTTGTGGTGGGGCTGTTCCTCTCAGACATCGGCGTCTTCATTCGCCAGGCCCGCTTTTTCGACCTGGCTGCAGGAATGCTGATGGTAATCCTGGGCATAAATATCATCAAGCCCATCGGCGAGATCATCGAGCCGGTGCGCTCGCGCCTCTCTTTGGGCAGAGGCAATTCTGATTCTCTTCCAGGAGAATCTGTGCCTGAGAAGAAGGGAATCATGGAGAGGCTGGTTCATTTCTCGATGCGCCTCTTCCAGTACTCGGCCTTCATCGGTGCTTTCACTCTAGGCGTATTCTTTGCACTGGGCTGGGCTCCCTGTGCCGTGTCACTGGTCTTCCCGGTGCTGATATGGCTCATCTCCCAGAACGTGACGCCCATTGCCGGGGGCATGATGCTCTTCGTCTTCGGCGTCGGTCATGGTGTGCCTGTGATTCCCATAGCTACATTTTCCCGTGCGGTGGGCGGGCAGATAGGAGAGAAGTACATCTCTGCCGGAAAATACGTCACCAAGATCTTCGGGGTGGCGGTGATTGTGATCGGGCTGATCTATGCGGTGAGGTACCTGGGATTCAAGATGTGGTAATTGGCAAATAGCAGGAGACTTGTAGGTATTCGTTAACATCAGCAAGTCTCTCTACCACTTTTTTTCCTCGACCTGAGACCAGAAGATAATGCATTTTTAGCCTTTTTTTCCCTGGTATTCATAGGCCAGCTCTCTCAGCCTCTCCAGGATATCCCTGGCTCGTTGTATGCTGTCGCACTGGGAGAGGTCCTTGGGATTGCAGGAGGCCAGGAGGTCCATCGCCCGATCAGCCAGCCTGTCATATCCCTCGTCCTCCATCCTCTCCAGAAGCAGAGCAGCGCGACGGTTGAAGTCCCGGCACTCCGAAGACTGTGTTATCTTCTCGTGCATTATGCAGAGTGCCTCAATCTCGCTCAGGATTTCCTTTCGATCCACCTCGCTCCGGGACATGGTTTAGAATATGGGCATGAGATGGATTTCAATATACTCCTCCAAGAGATTAAATCAAATTGACGATAAGGATAGAACAGGCGTTAAAGCGGGTGTGTTCCATGATCAATGTGATAATAGATCGAGAGGGTTGTATAAGCTGCGGCCAGTGCTGGGAAACCTGCCCAGATTTCTTTGTCGAGAATTCAGAGGACGGGTGGAGCGAGGTGGCTGCAAAGTTCAGGATTGCGGGAAAGTTGAACGAAGGCGTGGTTTTTGAGGAGCTTGAGGAATGCGTCAAGAAAGCTGCAGATGACTGCCCTGCCCAGGTCAACATATAGCCCCTCCCGCAATGGGATTTGATCCGGTTTAGATTATAAAGAGAACAGGATATAAAATATCGATATGTCAGAAACTCATAGTGCTGAGATGGTTTTATGACTGATCAGCAAAAGAAGAAGGTGCTCTTTTTGTGCACCCATAATTCAGCCCGCTCCCAGATGGCCGAGGGCCTCTTGAGGAGTATGTATGGGGACAGTTACGAGGCCTACAGCGCCGGCGTTGTCGCCACCTCTGTAGATCCCCGTGCTGTGCTGGTGATGAAAGAGATTGGCATTGATATCTCCGGCCAGCGCTCCAAAACATCCCAGGAGTATGAAGGTGCTATATTTGACCTGGCGGTCACGGTCTGTGACAGAGCGAGGCAAGCCTGCCCAATATGTAGCACCAGGATTGATCTTCCCGGCAGCTCGCCCAAAGCCAGAGAGGTCATTCACAGGAGCTTTGAGGATCCTGCGGCGGTCTCAGGGTCGTGGGAGGAGCAGATTCCGGTCTTTCGGCGAGTGAGAGATGAGATAAAGGACTGGATAGCTCAAACTTTTGGGACTTGATGCCAAGGCATCTTTCTGCTCCTCGATGTCAGTCCCGTTCTTATTCGATGTCTATAGTGCCATCAAATTGGCCAGATATCCAGCCGCCACTGCTATGGTAAAGATGGTGAGCACAAAAGCGGCCAACATCCTCTTCTCGAAGATGGCGGATAGAAGCGTCAGCTCTGGGATGCTGGCTCCTGCACCGCCTATGACCAGCGCCAAAACAGCTCCCAAGCTCATGCCTTTCTCAATGAGTGCCAGACCGATGGGGATCATAGTCTCGGCCCGGATGTAGATAGGAATCCCAATTATTGCGGCTATGGGAACTGCAAGCGGATTGCCGGGTCCTGCGATCCTGGATATCAGCTCTGTGGGCACGAATCCATGAATGAATGCCCCTATGCCTGCACCTATTAGAAGGTAGGGCACAAGCTGGCGGAAAAGGCTTAGTGCGAAATCGGCTGAGCGGCGAATTCTCGATCGTGCATCCGTGCCCTGCTGGCAGTCGCAACAGCTTCTCACTGCGGCCACAGATTTTACCTGCGAGGCAAATCCCAGGCCATCCAGCAACAGGCCGATGGCAACAGCCGCCACAAAGGTGACGGCGAAATAGAGAGCGGCCACCTTCCAGCCCATGAGAATGATAAACAGGGATATTATCACCGGGTTTAGCAGGGGTGAGGCGAACAAAAATGTCATGGCAGATGCAAAGGGCACGCCTGCATTGAGCATGCCAAGAAGGAGTGGTATGGTCGAGCAGGAGCAAAATGGCGTTAGCGCGCCAAAACCAGCCCCAAGAATGCTGCCCAGGATTTTATGCCTCCCACCCAAAACCCTTTTAACGGTCTCATCGGGCACATATTCCTGAATCAGCCCCACAAGAAAGGTTATGCCTATGAATAAAATGATCAACTCAACAGCGATTTCCACAAAGAAATTCGCCGCTACCGCTAAATTGCTCCAAAACATTTCAATTTCCTTTAAAATTTTTTATTATTTTTTCGTCAGCGCTCTGGCCTGTTTGACCATTTCCACGACCGCTCCATCTGCGAGCCGGTAATAGGACCATTTGCCGTCTCTCCGCTCTTTAACGAGTCCTGCCTCCCTCAAGATAGACAAATGGTGGGAGGTGGAGGATTGAGGCTTTTTAAGGGCAGTCATGATCTCACAGACACAAAGCTCTCCTTCTTTTAGCAGCTTCAGAATCCTGAGTCGGCAGGGGTCGGCTGCCGCCTTGAAGATCTCGACCTCTCCTTCTGGGCCTTCCGTCTCGATATTTTTCATCATGGTGGCGAGCTTCCTGGTCCTGGCTCTGGCTTTGTCCGCGTCTCCAATGAGCCTGGCCAGGCTGCATATCGCATCCTCATCGATCACATTGGTCGGTGATATTGGCATCATCCTCTTTTCCGACTATTACTCTTTTGTTGGTCCATTATGGCAGGGAAGCTTCCCTATCCGAGGATATTCATTTCTTCCTGGCTTCGTAATACCTCTGATACTCTCTCAAAAATGCCTTCTTGTACATCTCTTCGGCTCCTTCTGCGATGAAATTGAGCTTCTTTAAGTCCTCCACCAGCTCATCTCCGGTAGAATCCTCTGGCTTCTTTCCGTTCTTGAAGTATTCCTGGAATGTCTCGTCCATTCCCATTATACCTGTGCTGCGTCCTCCCACATTGACCTGCCGCAGGCCGACGATGCGCGTTCCGCAACAGCAACCGCTCTCCTTCTTACCAAATATCTTATCCAGCATATCAATCGAAGAACATATTCAGAATAATCGATATATAAAAGTTATGGCCATAAGTAATGGCTTTAAATGGCACGATATCTTTGTAATACATATCAATTTTCTCCGATGTGGTATTAAGTTGGGCGTCCTATGATAGCGGAATTAGAATCGGCCATAAAATTATGACGATTTGGCATCCGGCATGAAGGTTCGTTGCATAAAATCAAGCTGTAAGATGGATTTAGCGCCATTTTATGCCGAGGAAAATGCATGCTAAATTAGGCTGGAGAAGCTGCTGGAATTGGCACCCTGAACTATAGATCTTATGCCATCAATGATCCACAAATGACTATCGTTGGGTGCCGCCTGGACTATCGCCTTTAGGTAAGTCGAACTGCAATCTGATGAATCCGTCTGCCATTGCAGTTTCTTGTAGTTATCGATAAGCGTTTGATATGCGCCGTCATCGAACTCAAGGTGATTTATGGAGTCCCATTTCAGAAAAAGCCACTCGTACCTGGCCCGAGTCAGATTAATTTTATTAATTTTGCTGCTCTCGAAGTGCACATTCTTTCTGAATTGAGCATCATGCAAATTGATCTTTTCGCTAAATGTAGATCTGCTGAAGTCTGCCGGACCCCTGAAGCCGCAATTGCCGAAATCTGCTTCGCATGCAAAATTCGAGCCGCAGAAATCAGCAAATCCAAGGAAATTGCTGGCTTTGAAGTCGGCTCTTTGCCCAAAAGATGTATTACAGAATGTGGCATCAATCCCGAAATCGGATTCTTTGAATTCTACTCCGGCAGGGAAATGAGAGTCTTTAAATTCGGCCAAATCACTAAACCTGGCTCCTGCGAAGGATGCCGGGCCCTTGAATTGAGCTTCATTGAAAAAGGCATCTTCGGTAAACTGCGTAGAAATAAAATCTGCCGTGCTGTTGAAGAAAGGTCTTAAAAACTGAACGGATCCAGCGAAATTTGCCTTCTCGAATGAGGTCTCTTTTTCAAATGTTGTCCTATTAAAAATCGCCGCCCTTCCAAACAAAGAGCCGATGAAGTTGGCTCTCCCTCTAAAATCCGTCCCGCCAAAGTCTGCATCAGAAGCAAATTGGCTGGAGGAGAATCGAACATCGGAATAGAATCTGGCATGGCTGAAATCTGCAATTTTGCTAAACTGAGTACCTGTGAAGGATGATGATCCGTTGAAATAAGTCTGCAGGAAATTCGCCTTATCACTGAACCTCGAACCGGCGAAGCTTGCCGTCTTCATGAACATAGAATGAGCAAATGATGCATCTTCTTCGAAGGTGGAGTTCTCGAAGGACGCATTTTCTATAAAGAATGTATTTTCGAATATAACTGGTTTATGAAATAGGGTATTGTAGAAGTCCACTCTGCCGTATATGATGGAATTCTTAATGACTATCGACGAATTGGCCTGCATAGGACCATCTGATGCCGACATCTTCACCTCAAAGGGTATGCGCAGTATCTGCTTGGCTGTCAGCCCAAGCTTATCTGAGGTCAAATTTCCTTTAATTGCCACTTTATCGTATTCTACTGGCAATCCCAGCCTGATCTTGACCATGACCTCTTCAGCCGAGACTATCGACGGAGATTCGCCAAGAGCGGCATTAGGTGCGGCAAAAAGCAAAATCAATACAAAGAGAATGATGGCGGGCAATATATTCACTGGGCATCTCCTTCTAAATATTAGATTTTATGCTTAAATTTGAGCTGTATCGCGGCCAACCAATGCGTCTATTTGAGTGACTATACTCCATTTGGATGCACTCCATTTGCTCCTTGGCAAGTCTCTTGCATTTGCAGCTTGATAACTGGGGTTTGTTTTTCAAGTATTTATGGTTTTGCTTCAATATCTATATAGAACCTATACATAGAAACTAGACACCATACATAGAAGCCCTTCACTTTTCGTAGCATTTGGCTATAGTCTCGCCTTGATTTTTCCCTGGGCATAAGTTTTATTACAATCTTCCTTCCGAGCGTTAAAGTAAACTTTGTATTCTTTCAATAGGGCTTCATCATAAAGATCTTCTACATCCTCGGGGATGAAATTTTGCTTTCTTACATCATTGATCATTTCAATACCGACAATTTCATCTGGCGTCTTTCCTTTATCGTAGTACTCCTGGAATATATCATCCAATCCTTTGATTTCCATAAAGCACTTGCCGACCTTTATCTGGCGATACCCTATGGTCCACTCGTAGTAGCAATCCTGTTTGCCGTTTTTCCTAGCTAAAACACTATCCATCGACATTTTATCACATTGGTTATAATTTTTTCAACTTTAAAAGGACTTCACCGATTAGGACTTTTGAACATGAGTGAATTTCTCGCCAAGGCAGGGAGACCCAGGATGACCTTCATCCTGGTTCCCATCTCTTGAATCTCTTCAATAGTTGCTATGGTAATTCCTTCTCGTCTAACTGCAGCATCCGCCCTCACAGCAACCGCTCTTCTCCGCATTCTTTTTTGTTTTTATCTTTCCCTCCTCTTCAAGCTGCTTCTTTACTTTAGGCCAGATTTTTTCTCGCTTGTAGATCTCTCTTATCGTTTCTTTGTCCGGGAAGGAGATGGCTTCGCCCATGCAGAGGTTGGCGCAGGTGTTGCAGCCCACGATACACTGATTGGGCCTGGCGACCACCGGGCCTTCATCAGTCCAGTCGTAGACGTTTCTTCCGCAGTTCATGCACATGCCGCATTTCACGCACTTCTCTGGATCAATGGTGGGATGCCAGTTGATCTTCTCTCTTGGGTATCCGACTAACCATGCCAAATTCATCACCTCACTTCTTTTCCAATTTCCAATTTCATCATCTATTGCATGCGCATCCAATGATCGGATCTATGCGCTGCCCCTTAGGGAGCGTTATCAATAAAGGCTGATTGTAATCCATGTACAAAGTGGTAGTGTTCAGATCGATCCCTATCTTGAAATCATTGATCTGATCATCAGGCAGCTCCATCATCTCTGAAGTCGCCGAAAATACCATATTCACATTTTCTTTCCTGGGCAGGCCATCGTCCTTGGAAACCCACATTGTCCAGTTCACGGTGCTGCTCTTGTAAAGCTCGGTGAGATTCATGTAAGCCAAAGGCAACACGGAGCCGAGCTGCTCAAAGAGCACGCTCTCATAGGCCTTCCTGTCCGGCATAACCTCGATACGAATACAATCCTGACCACCTACCATCTCCGACCCGGAAAGCACCAGTTGAGACGAATTGAGCAGCATATCCTGTTTTTCAGCAACATTCTGAAGCGCCCAGAAATACTTCGCATCCTGCAAAGCGGCCTGGGACCAGTTGCCATCAAGCTTGACTTTAGCCATATCTCGAATGACATAGACCTCTTGTTGCTTGGAAGAAAGGGCCTCTGAACCTGAGCTTGCGCTTTTGCTGGTCGATATACTCATGTTCTGGGCAGTCAGGTTCACAGCGCCCTCGTCCAGGGATCTGATCAGCAGCGTGGAAATTTCAGTCGAGTTATCCATGGACTTGATCTCCTGGACAGTCTCCGTGACGAATCGGTAGCTATCGAGATCTCTTCCAGAATTAGCCATCAATGTCTTCAGATCATTTGCGTCCAGCTCTCTATCTACGCAGCCGGATAATGCCACAACGATCAACACTAGAATCAATAGACTTTTGTTCATTTCTGTTATACTCTGTTTCAGCTAGCTTTTTCAGCCTACAACCTCAATATCGAGCACATCGTTAAACGATTCGGCATTATTCGAGTCAGTAGCCACTATGCTCACAGTATAGATTCCCGGAGCTACATCGGCATTCCATATGCCCGTATATTTGTTACCTGTCGTATGCAGCAGGCTCGTCCTTGCCGCCTCCGAGCCGTCCGGCGCATTCACTATGGCAGTGCAGCGAAGGGCGCTAAAGGCCTGCTCCGCGGCAACTCCATCTGTTGCAGCAGTCCTTCCTGAGGAGCCGATTTGCACTACTCCGCTGCTCCTGTCCAAATTGGCAAAGCTCTGAGGAGACCCAAATCCGCAGGTAGCACACCCTTTCACTGTGAGCTTAACCTCGCCGTTTGATGATGGATTCGATGAAGAATCCTTGCCATCCGCTGCCTGCGTCTCTCGGAAGGACACGGTTATAGCTGTAGCCTGCCCGGATCTGACGGGGTTGGGCTTGGCCTCAATTTCCGCAAGCTCGTAGCCGAATTTAGGCTGGTTTTCCAGCCAGTCACGCCAGGTGTAGAGCCTGGCATCGTAGCCTGAGTGGATCAGTGCGAACCAGACCAGAGACGCCTCGACGCCCACGTTGGTGTAGACCACGACAGGCTTATCCTTCTTCAGCCCGGCAAAGACCTTCTGCAAATCCTCCTCTGCCTTTATGCTCTCATTTTCCAGCACATTCTCGTAAGGAATATTGACGGCACCGGGAATAGAGCCTATGCCGTAGTCTCTGGCGGGCCTGGCATCCACGATCTGAGCGCCGCTGCTAACGACGAATTCATAGGTAGCCAGAAGTTCAGGCTTAAGCAGGAAAGCGTAATCCACCTTAGGCATTGTAGCAGACTTATTGCTGGTATTCAGCCCGGCTGCCGCCCAGTCCTCGATGCTGCCATCCAGAACTCTGACTCTTTCGTGCCCCAGATACTTGAGCACCCAATAAGTAAAGACCGCAGGGGAAGGCCCGCCGCCACAGGGAAGACACTCGCCGGAAATCACCAGGGAGTCATTTCGAGAGATGCCTGCTTCACCAAGCAACGCGGCCATCTCAGACGCGGACTTGAATCTACCGCCTTCTCCCATAAAGCCCTCATAGTTGACATTGACTGCCCCGTCTATGTATCTGGTCGCGCTGGGGCTGATGTCAAGCACAATGTCATCAGAAGAGACATCTGCGGGAGATGCAAGCGCCCCGGCAAAGGCGCCGGTCCGTGTCCTGGAAAGGCTGCCGGGAGCCGGATCACTCTCCACAGGAACCGGCACGGGTTTTGCATTTTGAGTGGTTAGCGTATTCTCTTGCTCTTCAAGCTGAGCTTTTTCCCACTGTTCCTGCTCATATGCCTCCTTCTTGGCCAGCCAACCATCCAGATCGGTCCAATCAGGACAGGTCGGGCAGAACTCTCCGTTTTCCGTACCTGCCAGGGCTGGGAGGGCTAAAGCCAGGCAAAGGACGAATATCGAGGCTAAAACGGATGCGATGGATATAGTTTTGCTATGTCTGATTTTTCTCATCCGGGACAATTTCAAATCAATCATAACCATCACCCCTGAGTGCCGCTGGATTCTTGCTCTTTAAGCTGATTTGCCATCCAGTCCTTGTAAGAGTAGAGCCTGGCATCATAGCCCATGATCTCCAGGGCAAGCCATACAACAGAGCCCTTGAAACCTGTGTTTGTAAAAGCCACTATCGGTTTTTCTTTGTCCAAAATGGAAAAGCGCTTTCCCAGGTCATTCACATTTCTTA
Source organism: Methanosaeta sp. PtaU1.Bin112 (assembly GCA_002067705.1). Taxonomy (GTDB): domain Archaea; phylum Halobacteriota; class Methanosarcinia; order Methanotrichales; family Methanotrichaceae; genus Methanothrix. The sequence goes on along the minus strand of MVRL01000145.1, from coordinate 1,687 downwards.
AACTATCGCCGTCAAGGACGCTTTCATAAGGTATGCTGATAGCACCGGGAATAGATCCGGATCCATATTCTTGAATTGGCCTGGCATCAACTACCTGGGGCCGGCCGTTCTTTACGTAGTCGTAGCTTGCGATTAGCTGATCTGTGAATTGAGGTGCATATTCAGCAGCAGGGCGAACTCTTGCGTTTGATGATACCGGCAGGCCTTTCTCTCTCCAGTCCTGCACATATCCATTGAGAATCCTGACATTTTTATGTCCCAGCGATTTCATCATCCAGTAGATATAAGCCGAAGCCGATGGTCCTCCGCCGCAAGGCAGACACTCCCCGTAGATGACCAGGGAATCATCTTGGGAAATTCCTGCATTGCCGAGGATCTCTGCAATTTCCGGAACGGACTTGAGAGAATCGCCCTCCATGAACTTCTGATAAGGAATGGCCAGAGATCCGGAGATGTGCTCATTGGCGCTTTCGCTTACATCCAGGAGAACATCAGAATTTGAGACCTCATCAATCTCAATCATGATCTCATGCCATCTGCTCGAGCTCTGCTGAGCATCCAGATCAGCTTCCCCGCTTTCCTGATCAGAAACAGGTGGCTTGCTTTCCAGGGGTTCCTCGCTTCCTGAAGACATGTTCCATCGTTTTTCTCTTGACTTGGCCGGCCAGTTCGGGTTGGACTGGGTTTGATCATATTTTCCAGTGCCTATTTCATCCAGCTTGGCCATGGGATCCCAGCCGCCATCGTCGCATGCGCCTCCCAGTGAGGCGCATTCAGCTCCGGCATAGGCACTCTGGGAGAGGGCTATGATTGCCAAAAAAGCCCCGCAGATTATGCCCATATTCACCTTTAGCAAAACCATATCATTCCACCGAATTTTCAGGCCGCAAGCTCCTCTTTCACCTTCTCCACAACCCTGGTGCAGGCCTTTTCGTCAGGGGCAAAATCCGGGGACTTCTCAATGCCTAGCTCAGTTACAATTATCTGTACAGCCGGTTCAATCTCAGCATGCTGCAAAGTCTTGGCGGCACACTGTACCGGACAGCCGTCTATGGCTATCATGAGGCCCGCTTCCTTTGCCGATTTGACCATTCCCTTGATATGACCGCCTACTCCCGCCAGGCAGAAGAATCCAGCCACCTTCTCATTGGCCAGCTGTATTGCCGCCTGGTTTGCGATCTGTCCCACATTCGAGGCTCCGGAGCAGGCTACAACCCGCACATCCGAGGATCCGCACATACATTTTTTCTCGTCCATGAATCTGTCCCCTATTTCTTGAGCATCCTCTTGATCTCTTCAACTGTTGCCGTTCTGCCGGTCATCACCGATTTTCCATCGATGTACAGAGCAGGAGTCATCATCACCCCTCTTTCCATGATCTCTTGAATGCCGTCAACTTTGATCACTTCGGCAGCGATTCCAGATTCAGCTACAGCTTTCTCAACATTCTTCAGCAGGCTCTTGCATTTTGCGCAGCCTGTTCCCAGGACTTCAATTTTAACCATCTAATTCACCTATCAAGTTTGATCTGCAATTCTATTTAATGAGCATAGGCAATTTTCGAGACCTAAATCAGCTCCCAGTATATGAGCTGAGCCAAGACGATCAGCGTGAGCCCTGTGATCACCCGGATGGCCACTTTGTGGTTATTCCGGAATTGGTCCACCTGATCCGGGCTCATGCCCAT
>MVRL01000144.1 GCA_002067705.1 Methanosaeta sp. PtaU1.Bin112 | reverse complement strand
CTTATAGGCCTGCTCTAATAAGTGGTGTGTATGCGCGAGCCATAGCACCTTATAACCATCGGATAATGCTTTTTGGCAAAGAAATCTTATAGCAACGAAGGTTTTTCCACCTCCAGTGGGAAGAACTAGAACACCGCCCATATAAGGGTCATGCTTAGATTCATACCATTTAAATAAATTATCTAAGGCTTTATCCTGATGGGGCAGGGGATGTATTTCTGAGCCCTTTACCCTTTTCAAGCTGAGGTTATATTCGTGATAGAAGTTCCTCTTATCTATCATGCTGAAATGCCCAATTTGCAGGTATACTATTTGAGAATTCCGAAAAACATTATTTAAATGGTTAATCTAAATACTATTAATGATATATAATGATCTATGAGGAACCTAATTGATTTTGCCATTCGCCAGGAGTACGAAAGGATCCAAGAGTTTGGAAATAGGCTGGTTGAGATCGGGTATGGAGTGAACCCCTCCGGGTGGACAAAAAGTTAAGCAATGCCAACTGGTCGTGGGTGTGGATTACTGAAGGGATGGCATAAGAATCGATGGACGTTGGAAACTATTTGGGCAAAATCTCGATGTGTTCGATAGCTATCGAGTTTCAGTAGTTCGCATACACGACCTGCCAACTCATGGAGGGAGACATATAAAGAAGACGATGCGGCGCTACGATCGAGACTTCAAGATATAAGTAGTATCCGAGCTTGAGTCCGGCAAACCACGTTCTCAGATCGCCCGCGAACACGGCATCCATCCAAGTCTACCTCGCCGATGGAAGACAGAATTGGCAGATAATCCTGAAAAGCATTTAAAGGTACGGAAACGGAAAAAGAGAAAAAAGAAATGGCGAGGATCGGAGAGCTTGAATGGCTTCTAAGCCAGGCACATGCATATGACCTATCCTCATACTCTTTCTGCAGACCAACTGCTTTGTCCTCCATTCGAGTAAGTCACACCGCTCATTCTGTTTCCCGGCACGGTTCCTTCGTGTGTAACCTCGGCAATAGTCCATCTAACACTATCTCCATTCTGTGTCCAGCTTCCAGTCGAGGCACCAATCCACATAGGCACCAATCCACATTTTTCCCTGCTGCTGCCTTGGTCTACTTACGGATCCATCCGGACTGAAAGTCGCCACGAACTGGATCTGGATCGAGCCACCAAAAAGTTCATGCGGCGTCGTAATCTGTATGACATTCCATTCTCCCACGATGGATTTGCCATTTGAATTTGTTCTATCAATCCTCCAGGAGCCCAAGGCGGCCAAAAGTCCCGGCTCAGAGATATGAGGGCACGAAAAAAGGTAGATCGCGGGTTTTAGGGCATCCTGGGGCCTCGATTTCCAGTGAACAGAAAAAATTGGAGGATATCTATGATTTCATCCTGTTTTCGTGAACTTTCCGAGGCTCAGGTCTGACTTTGCTTCTTCGAGGCATAACTCTCCTGGTCGCCTTCTCTCGCTTCGCTGCTGCCTCCCTGAAGCTCTCCAAAGCCTGCTTAGCTTCTCTGGAAAGCTCCACATCCTGCCATCGGTCCAAAATGGCCAAGTTCTTTAGTGTCAGCGGACCATACCAGTACCGTCTATCTCGATTCCATCTCAGGCCAAGGCCATGAAATCCCAGGGCACGGGTCCTTGGGCCAGTCTGTCCTTTGACGACTATCTCAACATCTCGCACATCAACATAGATTCGAGGCAAGGTTTTAACCACTACTTCAGGCATCATTCTCGGATCTCCTTGCTGTGTTTGATAACTCTTCCACATTTTCGTCTCTAGATGTCGATTCCGATCTATTTCCCATCCACTCCGGGAATCGTCTTCTGCTTACTGATTTTCATGACTTATCCAACACAGCTGATCTCCTCAAAAATAATAGGCATGGCTTTATGCAGTTGCCGCTGCATTACCACATCTTTCCGGAAGCTTGCCGGTCTGTATGAACTCCACAGCCTCACGGGCCTGACGGCTTGCCTTCAGGACCCAACGGGGATTATCTTTGAGGACCTTCAACCAAGAGCTGATATAAGCGGCGGAGTTTTGCAGGGTGTCTGCGGTGTCCAGGGCGCATATCTGGCAGAGGAAGGCAGCGCCAATCTCGGCAGTTAGCTCCTCCTGGCTTCTATCTTCTTCCAGCCGATAATTCAGGATCTCTTGGCGGGCCAGCCTGGCACGGCCTCCGGTCCAGTGGGTAAGCTCGTGAAAAGCCGTTGAATAGTATTCGGCGGAGCTCTCGAACTGCTGAAGATCTGGCAAATAAATAGTATCGTCTGCAGGCGAGTAATGGGGCTGGCTGGGGTGGTAATCGATCCTTGGGCCTCTGCGTCTCAGCATCTCCTCGGCGTCGGGGATGGTGGCGTTATCCCTCTCCACGGGCACCTTTTCTGGAAGGTTTCGGGTCTGCTCCCAATTGAAAACGGTGTAGTATTTCAGGAAGGGGATAATGCGCACCGAAATTGAGCCGTCGGCATTCGTCTCTTCCCTGACTATGCGGTCTACAAATACGATTGGGGAGCCTTTCTCGCCAGCTTTGATGCTTCCGCCAAGCTTCTGAGCCTGGCGGAAGGTGAGCCAATAAGGGCTCTTGTAAACATCCTGCAGGATTAGGGCATTGATACCTTGATACTCTTTGTTTGTCTGATAGCTTGTTGGCCCATTGCTCGACCATGTCCGCCGCCAGGGGACTATTCCTTTGTTCAGTTGAGCTATGATACGGTCGGTCACAACAGAGAACACGTCCTTCATCATCAGGCCTCCTCGAATCCCAGAGCCTGGAGCTCGCCCAGAACGTTATAGGCCAGCTTGTTTGCTATCGCTTCCTGGACTGAGAGGGGAAGCTTGAGGGCTTCCCTGAGGATCGTTTCAGCGTCCATGTTCAGAACTCCAGGAACGGCTTAAAGCCCATCTTCTCATTCTCGCTCATTATCGGCTCTCCAGGGTCGGATGAGCTGGAAGCCGTGGCCTTCCGTGCAACCTGACCAGTTCTCTCGGCCTTCATCGCATCGATCCTTGCCATATTTTGGGCGGCCTGCTCCGGAAATGCCATGGAGTGGTGGCGACACTTGCCGATTCCGAAGCGCTGCATAGAATAGTGCCAGCCTTTGCAGGTGCATCCTCCATGCTCAGTTACCCTGTAATAGAACTGCTCTGTTGATGAGAGGACCAAAACGATCCTTTCAAAAATCGTTTCTGGCATTTCGATTTTTTGAGGGCGAATTTGTGTAGGCCTGCCGGTTAGAATCTCAACCAGAGCTTGAACAACCCTGGCGTCATACTTGCCCTCACCCTGCAACGGTGGCAGTCGTCGCTTGACAGCCTGCTCTTTCATGCCTTTGGCATGAGTGGCTAGTCTCTCGGCTTCGTTCTTTGCTCTTGCACTGGCCAGCAAAGCGTCATAGTCAGGTATCTTGCCTGCGCTCCATTTCTTAGCCTTCTTGGTTTGCATTTGCGGTTCCTCCCTGTTAGTACCTACTATGGCTCCTCGGCTATATAAAGTTAACGCCAACATTAACGTTAATGTGGCTAAATGATATCGAAAATGACCTTTTTTCGGCCTAAAATGCGGTGTTATGCGCGGCACTATTTGCGCTCCGCTCCTTGAACACTGTGTAAGAATATATACTAAGTTTGGAGCGCTCCTGCTGGCAAGTTCTATGACATTTTGCTAGTAATATTGATACATGTCATAGAACTGACCGGCTCGACGGCGACAGGCTGCCATCGCGGAGCGCGGCTTGCGGCAGCATGTGCGGTAATAGATCCGGTGTCGACCCCTTTTTTGTCCTCTCAGCGAAGCGTACTTGCGTTTTTCAATAACCCAGGGCCAAAAAACCAGGCCGCAATAGACCCCGCTGCATTAGAATGTGCGTACAATGAGTCCGTCTGCCGCCCCAGCGGGCTTGTCCAAGGCTCGCTGCTGCCGGAAAAGCGGACAGGCATGATCATGCTTGCGCCGACGAGCAACAGCGAGGAGGGGAGCCATGCCCTGTAGGGCAGGGCCGCAAGCTTGATCTTGCCCGGACGCAGGCAGCACGAGCGAGCCGGACAGCTGGGGCGGCTGGGACTAAAAACGCACATGACCACAGCGGGCCAAAGGCTGACCTGCTCAATCAGTCCGGCCCTGGAGAATTTCTGACAGCAAGAAGTTCATGCCCCCGAATTACTGGCAGAGGGCTCGTGCCCCCTGATCACACGCCTTACAGACATCTTCCGCCCGGAGACTTCCCGCAATCCAAGCCTCCTCGATGTTGGGGGAAGGGGACCAGCCACCCTCCTCCTTGCACTATTCCCGGTAAAGGTACTCGTATTCCTCTAAGTTGTTACATAGTATAGTCTAGACTCTAGAGTACAGACTCTATACTATAGACTCTCGCAAGTATAATATATTCTAGAGTCTAGACTCTCAGCTATGGAGGTAATAACGTTTGCAAATCAGAAGGGAGGGTGCGGCAAGACAACCAGCGCTGTTAACCTGGCCGCCTACCTGGCGCTGAAGGGCAAGAAGGTCCTCCTGATCGATCTCGATCCCCAGGGATCGAGCACCACGCATCTGGGAATAAATAAGAACGAGCTGCAAAAGACCATGAATGAAGTGATGATCGGCAAGCTCAAGATCCCTGATGTAATCTTGAAGACGGAAGTCGAAGGTCTAGATATCGCCCCGGCCAACCCGGGACTGGGAGAGGCCGAGATCGTTCTGACCAAAACCCCTTTTCGCGAGCAAAGGCTCAAAACCAAGCTTGAAGACCTGAATGGCTACGATTTTGCGGTAATTGATACACCTCCATCCCTGGGAAACCTTACTCTAAACGCCATCATAGCCTGCAACACCATCATTATCCCCATCCAAACTCAATTCTTTGCCCTTGAGGGCATGATGATGCTCACAGAACTACTCGATTCGATCGCAGAAATGGGATTTCGGCCCAAAAGACGCTACCTACTGACGATGCTGAACCGGAGCAGAGGAATTAGCAAAAAGGTGGTCGATGACGTGAGATCGCTATTTGGAGATGCCGTCTTCAAGACGGTGATTCCCGATAACGTGAAGCTCGTCGAGGCACCAAGCGACGGCAAACCCGTCTGCCTCTACTACCCAGACTGTCTGGGAGCCAAGAGCTATGAGATGCTTGCCGAGGAGGTGCTGGCATGACCACAGGGAAACGCTACGATTTCTTGCTGAAGCAGATAAAGGATCGAGACTCTAGAGTCGAGAGTCTAGACACATCGGGCCAAAAGCCAGAGCTTGTGGAGAAGGAGGCAGATCTAGAGTCTAGAGTCAAGACTGGCGAGTCTGAAGCAAAGAGTCCAGAAAAGATCCGCAAAGAGCCCAGAGTCAAAAAGGTAGCAAAAGGCAGTCTAGAGTCTAGGGTCAATAAGGAAGAGTCGAGAGTCGAGAGTCTAGACTACAGCGCCCTGGACGAAGCAATCGAAGAGGCCATAAAGAAGCCAAAGCTTGGCGTCTACTCACCGGTGGTGGCAGCTATACTTAGATACAAAGCGATAACCACGCCCCGCTATTCTATGGGCTCGGAGATAAAGGCCATAGTGGAGCAGGCATTGAAGGACGCATATCCAGAGCTATATGAAGAGGTCCAGAAGAGGATGAACACCTGAGTCTAGAGTCGAGACCGTAGAGTCTAGATACACCCCATTCGGTGCACTTCCTGTTCGGCTCCTTTCCACTTTGCTTATCTTGTCGCGAAGCAGAAAAGCAGGCAAACCTCTAATCAAAAGCTATTTTTATAGCAAGTTCCGAGCGAGCATGCAGATGATCTAAGTATGCTATGCAGTAGCATTATGAACGATCATCAAGTGCTGCATGCATGGAATGACAATAATACTTTGATTTTAAAATTATATTTTCATAAAATAATTCAAACTGATGTGGGGCTATCAACCGCAGCAATTTCGAGCATAATTAGGACAAATAGATGCTACAAAGTAGTAACCTATTTATGCCAGAAAATAATTGAAAACCACATGGCAAATATAGGGGTAAGGAAAGGGAAAAAAATAAAATTATCGATATCTATAATGGAGACCAATGCAACCTGGATTGAAGACCAGATTGTAGCCGAAAGATATCGAAGCATATCAGACGCTATAGACTCGCTCATTCGCGAAAAAAAGCTAAGCGAGACTGTCTAGAGGGTATGCCAGACTTAGAGCCTATTTCCTATCCCACTGGAAGATAGAATTTGTCATAATATAAATTGGAAAGATAGTATAGTCATGTAAAAAATGGACTTCTGACGGGGTACCAGCCCGCCAGGAGAAAACTCCCTGCACAGGAGATCAGTAGATGATAGAAGTAGCTGCAGCCATAAATAGCTTTCTGCCCGGAGCGCAGGAGGCCTCCCATGCACCGCCCTCAAATGAACCTGTTTTTATCTTATCCTCAGGCCAGCTTCAGGAGATCATCACCCAGGCAGTCAAGAAGGCCATACAGCCCCTCAAGGATGAGATCGACACCCTCAAGACCACAGTCGCCACACTGGAGTCTACTCAAGAGACTCAGGCAGAGAACCAGCTCATACAGCTCCGGCTTATTCATGAACTCAAGCAGAAACCAGAAGAAGCCTCTCCGCTATTGGATGAGCTCTATAAAGAGATGAAAGCCATAGGCAGAAAGCAAACTGACTTTGCCACAGCTGCCAGGATGGTTAAGAGATCGAAGGCAAGGCTATTCCAGCTTAAAGCCGCGATTGCATTGGATCAGAGATTTATTTTAGTTCCCTCTGAGAGTCACAGCCAAAAGCTTCTCATTAGACTGAGGGAAGATCCATAAAAAACCGTCAAATTTGATGGTTGATGGTTTTCCGCATCTCTTGATATACTAACCGTAAAGCTGCATAAAAAAACCGTCAAATCATGTTAATGTTAGTTTACGGAAGAGGAAGAATAAAGAACGTGATATATAAATAACAATGGAATTGATGGTTCTTTCTAAGACCCTCTCAAAACCGTCAAGCGTAAAATTTGATGGTTTTCTTGCATCTTAGGCGCTGAATATCAGAGTGTTAATGCGAAATGTAAGATAGATAGAAGAGATCCTTTTTAACGGGTTTTGATGTAGCCGGGTAGTGTCCCGAGAACTGTCCAATCCGTTGAGGCCTCTTTTCCAACTTCGGCTAAATGGCTGCTGTTGTAATCCTGAAGGGCGACATCGAAGGTATTCCCGTCCACTACTTTGACCACGCGGCCATATGCCTCATCCAGGAATCCTGTAGCCAAGCAGACAGATAGCAATAGGGCCAGAGTCAGCAATATGACTGCCTTCCTCTGTACCATGGATTCATTCACATTTTTGTATGTTATTCAACCTTTCTCCCTGCGAAAAAATGGTTTATTGATATTGTTTTCCGGCGAAAGTACTTAGCTTTGCACGTAGAATATGACCATCATGGCAGGAGTTCTTAGACGGGTCTGGTCACAAAAGACAGAGGTGCAGGATCGGAAGTCTATGGAGCTGGAGGTGGCCAAGGAGATTCTTGCTGAGGTCTTCAGGATCCGGCTTGCTGATGTGAACGAGATGATCCAGAACCGATTTGAAGCCGCCAGTTCTGATGGCGTTAACATGAACGAAGATGGGTTGTGGCCGCAGGAGTTCTGGCTAGATCACTGAGCTTTTGCCTAGCCAGCCTCCACGGTACTTATTTTGTGGTCTTTGATTCCTCAGTTTTTCCATCGCGTTTTTCCGATATACTTCCGGCGTTGCCCAATACGTACCCAGCAATTGCAGCCAGAATCGTGGCGATATCCTGGCCGCCTAGTATATTCAAAACTCCTAATACCACCAAAGAGAAAATTATTACAATTACTGTGCTGAATTCCAGAAGAAATGAAAACCCTCCCCCTAATAGAGAAATGTCGATGGATTCTGGAATTTTTTTCTCTGCTCGCTTTAATGCCTCTGCTTCGCATTTCTTTTTTCATCTTCGTATCGAGCTCTCTCTTCCTTTTCCCATTGTAAAAATTGTTTGTTCTTCTCTTCGTAGTCTTTTTTGCGTTTTTCTTTTTCTTGTTCTCGCTTCTTCTTTTCCTGTGCTCTTAATTCCTTTTTTTTGGCTTGTTCTTTCTCCCATTCATCCTTCTCCGCTGCGTCTTTGAATTGCGGAGTCTCCCCCCAGCCTGATTCATATTCGGCATAGGAAGAGGAATAGTCATCCCAGGAATCACCATAAGTGGACGATAATTGATCAAGCATTCCACTATACCCGCCAGTCTCCCAAAGTTTAATTACTGGACCATATCCTGTCGGAGGTGGGTGGTTTACATCGAGAGGTCCACTCCTCTTCCTGTCGTCCAATTCAGAGAGAAGTTTTTTGATATTCATTTTTTTTGGCGTTTTCAACGAGTTCGGGTCTTGCATAAGTTGTGTCGGAGAGCTTTCGTCCAAAGAAAAAGACCATATATATACAAATCAAGCAAGCAAATATTGAAATGACTGCGATCATCCCATTTGTAATTATAACATCTGGGAACGATGCAGATATAGTTCCCGGCAACTGAAATATTGTCATATTGCTCATAAAAATCCTCCCGCCCTCCAAGTTATCTTCCAAACATATACACTTTTTGGACTCCTTATCTTATTGTCATATGCGAGAGTACCTAACAGCCATCTATCCGCGTGGTTTTTAGTGTAGAGATGGTTGAACTCTATCGCTGGGCGACAACATGATCGGAAATGCTGATGAAGGGGCCAAGGCTGGCCAGCGCCGAATTCGCAGCGCCCTCCTTCAAAGGAAAGTTCCTGTTTGGCTTCTCGGCCATGACATTCTTCTTTTAAAAGTGATTGGATTCTAAAATGATAGTGCATCAGTTTTTAGAGAATCTATATGATTTCAACCTCAAACGTTTTATTCATAGACCGTTATGGTCGTCAACCGGAGGGAACTGAATATTGAGGAAACCTAGCATGAAGCAGCTCTTGAAAGTCGCTTTTTTATCGGTCTTGATAGTTGCCGTCTCGGCGGCCACAGTATCAGCAAGCGAGAATCTTGTTGTCCATTTTCTGGACGTGGGCCAAGGCGACTCAGAATTGCTTCAGTTCAATGGCAAGAATGTGCTCATCGATGGCGGCTCACGAGAGCTTGGGCCGAGTGTGGAATCGTATTTGAGGAACCATGGAGTCTCAAGTCTGGATCTTGTCATTGCAACACATCCACACGAAGATCATATAGGCGGGCTCATATTCATCTTAAATGATATCCCTGTCAAGCAGGTTTTGGACAGTGGCCAGGTGCATACGGCACCCTCATTTGAGACCTATCTGGATCTGATAGATAAGAAAAACATTCCATTTGATACTGCTCAAAGGGGCCAGACTATAAACCTTGATCCGAATCTCAAGATCGAGGTCCTCTCTCCACCTAAAAGCCAGTTTCAAGATGATATAAATGAAAACTCGATAGTTCTCAAAGTTACCTACAAGAAGGTATCTTTCCTCTTCATGGGCGATGCGGGCTTAGAGGCCGAGAACAGCATCATGACCACAGGATACAACCTGAAGAGCGATATCCTGAAGGTCGGCCACCATGGGAGCTCCTCTGCATCAGGATCGTCTTTCTTGGCCAAAGTCAAGCCATCCATCAGCATCATAGAGGTAGGTGCTGGCAACGACTATGGCCATCCAACCCAAAAGACTTTGAGTGCCTTACAGAACACCGGCTCGAAGATCTACCGGACGGATACCAACGGGAATATCGTGGTAACCACCGATGGGCTAAGCTATTCCGTCTCTGCCGAAAAGCTGTCCAGGAGTGCGGCCTGCGTTATGTCATTGACTGCAGCTTTGCCTTCCATACGAACCTCTATCGAATATGGTGCCGCTATCACTACTACCAATACTATTGCCACGTCTTCTCAGCAGTCGTTCGTAGGCTCTGTAAAGTCGAATAAGTATCACTATCCTAGCTGCCAATGGGGCCAAAAGATAAAGCCCAGCAATGAGATATGGTTTACTAGCAGCGAGGATGCCCGAGCGCATGGATACGTGCCATGCAAGGTCTGCAATCCACCATAAAGAGGGGAAAAATGAAAGCTGTTATAGATCGGGTCGAAGGAGAATTGGCAGTTGTTTTGATAGGGGAGAAGGGCGAGTTCAAACTTAATATACCTCTCTCCCTGCTTCCAGAAGGCAGTCGTGAAAGCGATATCCTGAATATCTCCATTGAGAGAGACTCATTTGAGACCCAGCAGGTAAAAAAAAAATGTCTCAGGATTAATGGAGAGGCTTAAAAAGAAAGGGCAGGGCAAGACGGGTGTCATCCAGGATTCAGAGGGCCCCTCTTGAAGCTTGTTTTTGATAAAGATTCACGAGGCCCTATCACCGTTAGTACTCAGCAAAACCTTTCGTGTAGTGCCTTCATTAGCTAGAGCTGCGTCCTAAGGAGAATTAATTCCCTGATTTCTTTTCCTCTTTTCAATAGGAATCTCATTGGGAAATTGTTTTTCATCGCTCCTTTCATAGTCCAAGAAGAAATAGCCCAAATTTTGCCATTTTTCCATATCTTCCTGGCCGGGCACTAATTTAATCTCAATTCCAAGTTTCTCTGCTAAATCGAACCTGTATATATCAAATAATGCCTTGACACTATTCCCGTAGATTTTGATGGCGTTAACAGCTAATCTATAAAGAATATAGGAACAAATTAAAGATACAATAAATATTAAAATTAAAATTAGCGCGGATAATGCAATTGGGTGAGGCATGCTCAATGTCGAGCGCATTGAATAAACCTTATATGCAATGCTGAAGCCAAAAAGAGGGGCAAATATCAGAAAAATAAATGATGTGTATATTAAGAAGTCAGAAATTGCAGCCTTTAGATCTAAGAAGTCTCTTACATCATTTGGAACGATCAGCCACAGTTGGTGCCAGAACATAGACATGTTCATGCCGTATTGCTTCTTCGAGTAACTTTCATACTCCGCCATTACGTTGCCTAACCGGGTAGGTCGTGAAGGATATCGTCCCATAATAAACTGTTTTTCTGGTAAGTAGGGGTTTTCACGGAGATCATATAAAAGTTTAGATTTTTCATTCTCTTGAGCCAAAGTTAATTGATCCTTTTCTTCGAGCTTTAAAAGACGGCCGCTTTTGCGAAGAAAATCCAGGAAAATCCCATTATGAATTCGCATCAGAAGGCTATTGGGCCAGAATCTAAAACCCTCGTAAAACTGATATATATAAAAATCTGCTGAGGTTAGAATCACTCCAAAAATTGTTCCGACCAGTAATAAAAAAAACAGTATTTTATCAAAGTCCATATCAATCCAATCTGATGGAATCAGAAATGATATTGAATAGTATAGGAGGACAGATCCTGATATCCCTGGAATAAATATTCTTAAAAATGTAGGAAATCCAAAGCTTGTAGGAATATCAGACGTTCCTGTCATATAAAAACCACGAAGCTATTTAGATTGGTTCACCATCTATGTCCATTACAACAGTAATGATCTCCTTGGTGATTCTTTGGCCGAACGCATTTTTCTCCATCATTCTTATTACAAATGGCCTCGCAGCGCTCAGTGGGCGGTGGAGGAACTATTACAGGTTTTTTGATCTCCTTAATCCGACGATTCGGTGCACCGCCCGCAGGACCCCCACCAGGTCCCACTTCAGCTGGGGGTCTGCCTCCGCCTCCACCTATGTTCAATCCATTCGGCATAGATATATTTATTCAAGTTCATGACTTTTAAATGTATCTCGATTCTCGAACAATTCATTCGAACTGTTTGTGCTGTGTTGGATAAGTCATGAAAATCAGTAAGCAGAAGACGATTCCAGGAGTGGATGGGAAATAGGTCAGAATCGACATCTAGAGACGAAAATGTGGAAAAGTTACCCAACACAGCAACTGTTTGTTCTATTTTGGCCGAAATCCTTTTCTTTAGATCTTTCGCCAATGAATACCTGGAGGGATTCTAGCGAAGCCGAAATTATGGGTCCTGATAGCATTATGCGTATTGATCTCCGGATGCATGGAAAGCCCAAAAACACTCGTTCCTCCTATATCTATCCCAAACCCTTATTATGCAAAGGTAGATCCTTGGCTCGATCACTCCATTTTCGGAGTTGAATCCCTAATAGGCTCTGGCATCCTAAGAAGATATGATACGAGGGTCTTTGATTGCAGCGAGATGGCTGCATACCTGGAATGGATGCTCGAAAAGCACGGCTTTGACACCAAAATCTGCCTTGCTGATAATTTCGATAACGGTTACGTAGGCCACGCCTGGGTCGCAGTAGACATCCCTCCAAGGAGATACTATGTTGAGCCCACTGCCGTGAACACTGGCGGCTTCATCTTCTCAACAATAAAGCCATATGATGGAAACTACAAGGACTATGGCAGATACGACGGGATATATGAAGATATATATGAAGCTACGAAAAATAATCCTGTCTCTGAGTTCGACTGGTGGAACGATCCTCAACTGGCATACAACCTAAAGGAGTCTCGAGGAGGAAACTAAATGGGAAAATGGACTGCGGCAATTTTATCGCTATTGATCATAGGACTGGGACAATTCTATGC
>MVRL01000143.1 GCA_002067705.1 Methanosaeta sp. PtaU1.Bin112 | reverse complement strand
TCTATCTCAGCATGATTGGGCCACCTCATGCCCCGACCGTGTATTAGCGCGAGATTTCCGGCAGTTTACTGTGCCAATCACGGCACGCAACTCTTTTTTCTGCCTTCTATCTCACAGGTTCGTAGCCGAATGCATTGCCACGAAGGCATGCATCTCCTGGAACAAGGAAGCAACACATGCACGTTGCCCTGCATGTTGCCCATTGTGGGGCAATTCTCCTTGCCATCAGCGGTTATCGGATACGTTTTATCCCACGGTACACCCGCCAACCCTTTGCATGAAGCGGCAAACTATTCATATAGTCATTATTGATACTTATAGTTTGCGACAGAGAGTGGATTTGCTGACAAGAATGGTAGATTACCGTTTTAATTGACGCTTTAAGTCAGGTGACATCACAGCCCATAATTCAGGAAATTCAATTTCTATGTTCCCAAGTATCTTAGGGGCTTCTTTATACACAAAATCATGGTGGTCTACATATAAAAATAACAGGTTGTCCTCGATAATCATATAAACAATAACAAAATGGTCTGCAACGTGCGAACCATACGTGTATTTTAGATCTCTTGTTTTCGGTTTACCAATTTTTGTTGGGTTTGCAGCAATCTGTTTTATCTTGCTATCGATTTTAATCTGAAGTGATTTATTCTTCCTGGTTAGCTTCACGTACTGATCTCTAAATTCTTGTGTTCGCTTGATTTTATAAGGCATGGGAAAAAGATTACTCGGGGCTATGAAGGTCGGCTAGGAAGGCATCTATATTGTCAAAAGTTTTCACTAAGCCAGCGTTATACTGCTTCATGCTCCGAACCACACCAGCCTTGAACTCCTCCAGCTCGGTTTTTTGGGTAGCAATTGCAGAGATCGTTGATATCTGCTCCTTTTCAAGGGTACTTGCGCCAGCCATGATTACCATAACTTATTGGCGTCGGTTTGGTATTTATAGTCATTGATTTTATCGTTCTCCGCCCGAACGCGAGCTATACATACTGCCTTTCGCAATCTTTCCAAATAGGCCAAAATCCGCTTCTGCTCAACTATCCATTCTACTACACTATGGAATGATTTATCGACAATTGCCCGTTATCGAAAATTCGTTATCAGTGAGAATAAAAAGTCGCTGTATAATCCGCCGCGCACCATCAGGGATATTCAGTTCAAGAAGGTGCTTATAAAAATATCTTGCGGCTTTAGAGGATCTGAAAAAGAGGGAGAAATCTCACAGGTTACACACACTACTCAGTGCTGGGAGCTCTAAAGCAAGTGCAGTCAAAGACGCCCCTGGCAGACTTGAAGACCTCTGCATCTGCATAGTTCATGTCGCCGAATCCTCCAAAGCAGCAGGGCAGCCATGAATCTTCCTCTTCGTCCTCATCTGAGTATGTGCTAATATCCATATTCTTCTTAATGTGGAAGCTTCCCACGTAATCCTCATTCATCTCGATCAAAGGCTTCTTCCAGGCCTTCATTGCCAGGCTGAGAACCTGAACATCCTCAGAATCCTCTTCAGGTTCTTCATCCACCGGGATTCCCTCAAGCTGAAGCACTCCGAAGTGTGCCCGGCCATCAATCAAGTCCTCTTCTATATTCATGGTGGTATTCACCGTGTCATCTCCTGTATTTGATTGAGCCTCAAGCACCTTGTTTAATCCATGAGCTCGATCAACCTGATGATGCAGGGAATTAAAATCATCGCGATTCTTGATCCAATCATCTTCGCTCAGGAGTGAATTGAAAACAACCGGATTGTAATTATAATATCGTGATCCTATGCCCATTGCTAAGGGGCTGTAAGTCATCTTGCTGTCTTCGTTCATCTGAATAATGCTTTTTGATCCTTCTTCATCCTCGATTTCCTCACCATCTTCATCGTAAGTGCCGTTTATCCAGGTCTTATTGCTGTATGAACTCTCGGCGTATATGGTCGAATCAGTATTTATTTTGCCGCTGCCGTGAGCTCTATTCTTCGCCTCAACGCCGTTGAACTGTTGTCCTTCCGTCCCGAGAGCATTCGGCATTTGAGCGTATTTATAGGCAGTGAAGAAGCCCGTGCCGCTCACGTTCTGTTCAAAATTGAATTTTAGACTTTTCTCTTCTAACGTCGTAGGATTGTCATAAGCCGCACCATTTTCTTCCAATTGCGCCTCCGTTTTATCATCATCGGCTGCAGCCATGCCTATTAGCGCAAATATAGACAGCAATAAGATAATCTCTCTCAGATCACTCCCTCCTTAGATGACAATTTCAGTGTTAGCTCGTATCGCTTCTATTATTTTAATATATCTTGTAATTGCTTAAATAAGTAGCATGATAGCATAACACTCTATTTTTCTGTATTAATGAAAGATACAAAGGCAACCTGAGCTATCGAAAAATCATATGTTAATCAAGTTATTGATAAATCGTGCATATATGTTCTGCATGCGCCAAATATTCTCATGCGGCACGCGCGTATTATACCTGGACACAAGATTCGATTCCAGCCTATGATTTGCTCGCATGCTAGGTGTGCAATGTGAGACGTGCTTCAATAATTTTGGTCTGCCAAGATTGTTTTGCCATAATCTTCTTACTCAATATACACACAAAAAAATCATAGAAAATTATTACTTAGTATAACTAAAGTTAGCCTTTTATAATTGAACGACATTTTGGCTATTGGTGAAGCTATGCACATTCCGGATGGCTATTTGGGGCCATACACTTATATCGCACTGTGGATCATAATGATACCCATTTGGTATTATGCGGGAAGGAAGCTCAGCACTGAGCTGAAATCCAGGCAGGTTCCCCTGCTGGCGCTGGCAGCAGCGTTCTCTTTTGTCATAATGATGTTCAATGTTCCAATTCCCGGCGGCAGCACTGGCCATGCCGTAGGCGCTGCAATAATTGGCATCGTTCTAGGACCATGGGCAGCAGTGATTGCCATATCCGTCGCCCTCGTGTTGCAGGCACTGATGTTCGGCGATGGCGGCATCACCGCGATCGCAGCCAATTGCTTTAATATGGCAGTTGTAATGCCCTTTGTGGCCTACTATGTTTACAAGATCATCAGCGGAAAAACGGAGATCACTTCTTCAAGAAGGGTCATTGCCGCAGCCATTGCAGGCTACATATCTCTAGCGATAGCAGCAGGGTTTACCGGATTTGAATTCGGCATTCAGCCTATTTTGCATCACACAGCCGAAGGAGTCCCACTCTACATGCCCTATTCGCTGGGCGTGACGGTTCCTGCCATGGTACTGGAGCATGTTTTCGGATTCAGCATCCTTGAGGCACTCATTACGGCACTGATCTTTGCTTACATCCAGAGAACGGACACCACTCTACTCTATGGAGAGAAATCTGCGACGCAGAAAATGAAAAAGAGGAATGCAAGTACAGCGTGAGGTAAGACCATGGATCAGATAATAAAAACCTTTGCGATTGGCCTGGTTGCGCTGATTATTCTGGCACCTTTAGGCCTTTTGGCTGTTGGAGAGACCTTTGGCGAGTGGGGGCCGGAGGAAGTTAAGGAGAAGCTCGGCTTTGTGCCTCATGGTTTGGAACAGCTTTCATCGCTTTGGAGCGCACCCATGCCGGATTATGCACTGCCTGGGAAGGGCGAATCAATGAGTGCAGCAGCGATGACTTACATCTTGTCTGCAGTGATCGGTGTTATTGTCTGCGGTGGACTGCTTTACTTCGTAGGTAAGAGGGTTGCCAAAGACTAATACTTTTTTTAAATTTTTTGGTTTAAAAATAATTAAGTGAAACCTCTGCTGCGCACTAGCGCAGCAGGCTGCAGGATATTCATTTAAAAATAAAACTGTATCAGTATCTAATTATAATATGGAATTTGGATTTGGAGCAGAAAGAAGCTTGGAAGATCAGCGTTTGCCATTTCCTGCCGTATTATATTTTTGGTTAAACTAATATCTAGAATTGCTACTTAAATACTGGAAATTGCAATTCTGATGCGTTCTTATCTATATTCGGATTTGTCTCTAATAGAGTAAAACGGCTTTATACAACATAGGCATCTACTTTGAAGAAAATTGAGCACTCTGTGGATTGCATGCGCGAGGGAATCTCACCACCAAACCATAATGCGGCAGGTTCGATCGTGGATCAACATATTCTTTTGTCCGGCAGCATCATTCTCCCGGAAATCTTTATAAAGCATCTAACATATTAATTATCCGTCCTATTTATATCGTTTCCAAAAGCAAGACTTATCCGAATAACATAATTTAAACAGAAGATTTATGCATAATCGCAATAATGGTGCTACAAATGGCAGCCATTATCCTTTACAAAAGTTCTATTTTTCATTGAAAGAGGCCTCAAAAAGTATTATATACCTGACTCATGTGTAATTAGCTGCTATCAACAATGATATGGAGGTGAATCTAAATGTGTTGCCATGATGATAATAAGCATGAACACGCACACGCTCACGATGGTAAAGAGCACGTCCATGAGCATATCCACGATGGAGATCACAAGCACGGACACAAGTGCTGCCATTAGTGTCAGAATAATTTCATAAATGTTTATATTAATAAGGATCTTTAGCATTGATTCTGAGCAAATAGTTACGAATCAATGCAAAGGGTTTTTCCCTAATGGCAAAGTTGAAGGCATTATGATTTTTTATATGCTTCGTTCTTACCGGTTCTCATCAGCGCAAACGGCTCGATAATAAATTTGGACCGTGCGTGAACGTTATGGATCTGTTGTTGAAATCTCATTCTCCGCACAAAGTGCATGGCGAGATCATCCAGGATTTAGTAATCTATCGACGTGCTGCGTATGAAAGATCAATATGCTCCACCTTCAATGCTGCAACCTCAGAGACACGCAGCCCAGCTCCCCCCAGCAGCCACTCTGGGAGATTGTGCAGCCTTCAACAGTTGATGCCACTCTTTCAAGGTGAGAAAATCCTCCGGGTGCGTAGCTCAGAGTGTGCATGTCATATTATATCAAGAGTACGACATCGATATCTAGGGCTGGTGCAATTTGAGAGTTATGCAGACGGGGATTGAGAGTATATAAAGACAACATGGTTAGAGCATACTAATAATCACAAATTTATGCTGTAATGATTACCAGACATTTTGAGGCCATGCTGAGGCGCACCTGGAACGATTCTTTGGAGAATATAAAAGGCACAGACATGCCTTTTCTTCATTCGACGAATTTATCAATTGGTACAACGATAGACCACACGGAAGCCTGAATTTCCAAAGCCTTGAGACACCCAGAATTGCTTTTAGGCGAAAAATGCCTCTAGAAGCCTATTTTGCAATTGGACATAAACTGTTTGGGTTGTGAAAAATATATGAATAAATCAGAGTACATTAAACTGGGACGGGCGCGAAATAATTTCAGGACTCCACATAAGAAAAATCAAGTTGAAATGGCACTAGGAATACTCTGGCCACGTATACCAGACCAGAGTGCTTGCAGTGTATCGATGCCTTTAGCGGCAAATTGAGGATCGCACCTTTGTAGGTACGAACCTCCCCTTGTTTTCTCTCCGATGCCTGGTCCTAAGCTACTCGGTTGCATTCCCAGCCATTGTAGGCGGCATAGCTGTCGCATTTATGCTGACTTTTTTTGCAGCCTCGCAGGTCGCGCATTTACTGGCTCCCTCTTGCACGACGCCCAGATTGGAAATTCCGCTCTCCTCCTCTTCATTCATTACCGCGGCCGCAGCAGGCAGGACCATTTCCTCGCCCGTCGGGAGGGTCATGTTGACCAGATCCATGGTCGTCACAAACTGGACATCCTTAGAAAGAGTATATTCCAGGAACTGCTTTAGAGCTCCCAGGTATTCTCCTGTACCGGATATCGGTGTGCTCAGGCTAATCACCACCGGCTCGTCCTTGCTTCGGGCATCATCGAATTTAGCTTGGAGCAGATCCCGCCATTGGGATGAGCTAAGCCTCGTCTCAATGGCGTAGCTGTCAACCAGTGGCATCTTTTTGCCGGAGAACTCCTGGCTGCTCACCGGTACGGCATAGAATTTGTGATTTGGGACCTTATAGGGCCAGACGTCCTCTTTGTGTCCCGGGAAGCTGCCCGCCCGACTTCACTTACCTAGGACTGACCAATGATAATTATGTATATCACTATGAGACTCTTAGCCACACGGACTATGGTGCCAAAGTGCTATATTCAGGGCCTGATCACGACTACACGCTTGATTTCAACGATCTCGATCAACCCGATGCTGTAGATACTACCCAATGTACTACCATCAGATTCTATATCACCCAGCTTAGTGACAACAGCATTGTGGGCACAAGCTGCGATAGAGAGGTCTGCCTGTACTACCATCCCACAGCAGGAATCGTCCCAGTTTATTGAGATGCTTCCAGGTCTATTGCGTCGCGCATAACCCGCGACGCGTTATAGATTTTTCTGACCAAATCATTATTTGAATAATTTAAAAAGAGAAACCTGAAGGGAAGGAGGGATCTAAGCATAGGCGAAATGTGCTCGAGGAAAAATGTGTGGCCGCAGAGCAACCTTAATTTTAGCTTCGCAGGATAAAGGAGGAGAGCATCTTGCCCGAGCCAAAGAGTGGCAGCATTAATTTGATGAATAGGGACGGGACTTTGCCGGGATATAAGAAGACATTGGTCATTATGATAGTTGCATTTTCCATTGCATCGCCTGTATCAGCTATGACCGGCACCTGGCCCCGTTGTGTTGGCACGTGTACCGCCAATGATATCGCATCATTCAGCGTCTATATGAGCTTGCACGGGACCACATTTCAGGTATTTTCTGACATCGCTTTTACCTCAAGCGGCACCAGGTACAATTTGCATATCGTATATGATCTATATCGGAACGGAGTCTTGCTGGCCAAAGACGTCTCTGTATGCCTTAATGGCAATGGATGCGTTACTCCAAATCCGACCACCGGAATTGCATCCGGCATTCTGCTTGGAACCTATAGTTTTATTGCTGGTAGTAGCTATGATCTGAGAAATATTCTCTTTCTCTACGACACCAGCTCCCAGCCATGCGCCTGCACCAGCGGAAATTGCGCCGTATTTCCCAATTCTAAATGCAAGACTATTGCCACTGCCGTCACTGTTTGTCCCGCACCAGTCCTCACCGCCCCAAATCAAGTCATGTGTGAGGGAAGCTCGGTGCAACTTAACGTGATTCCCTCTCCCTCCGGATCCTATAGCTACTCTTGGACCCCGGCCACTGGCCTGAGCTCCACCACCATCTCTAATCCCATCGCCAGTCCGGCCACCACCACCACCTATACCGTAACCGTAACCGATACCGTTTGCAAGGCATTTACAACGGCGCAGGTCCTGGTGACCGTGCAACCCAAGCCTACCGCTTCCGCCGGCTCCTACGCGCCCATCTGTAACACTGGCGTTGTCTCTTTGGTCGGAACTGCCACTAACTATTATTCGGTAGGGTGGAGCATAATGAGTGGCCCAGGATACCTCATAATTGGGAGCGAACCGAGGTTTGCCACCTTCTATCCCGCTTGGATTCCTAGCCAGGTATTCACCCAGACCATATTGAGATTCACCGCGTACCCAATATCTCCCTGTTCCGCGCCCGCTATCAGCGACGCTACTATCACTGTCTACCAGACGCCCAATGCAGCCGTTAAAGCCTACTATTAAGCTATAAGAAAAAGGAGTTAAAAGGCATGAACGAACCGGATAAAAGGCTCTCAAAACCAAAAGGACATAGAATTGTGTTGGAAGAGATGGCATCCGGTTCCTTGCGTCCTGACGTACCCTGCCGCTTCATGCTATCTCTGATCATCTGTTTGCTCTGTCTATTCTCGCTGGGCCAATCCCAGGTGCCCCCTTCTGTCAGCTATTGTTCGGGCCAGCAGTATTCCTTCAAAGACGCCATCGACACCCAATATTGCGATAACTTCTACTATCTCTGGACTGCCCCGGCCGGCAGCAGCATCAACGAGAAGAAATGCACCTTTACCTGGATTGCGCCCGATGTCACTTCTCCCACTCTGATCAACATCTCCCTGCTTGTCTCTAACAAATACCTCCTATCCTGCAACTCGAGGGATGAGATCGAAATAACAGTTTATCCGCTTCCCGCCGTCTCCTTGACTCCGGATGAGGTCGAGGTCTGCAAGGGTCAGAGTGCAGTCTTGACCGCCAACACAGCAAGAGCTTTCTGCCCTGGTCTGCTCACTTACCGTTGGTACAGGGATGGAGACTTGATCGAGGGTGCGGAATCATCCATTTATAATGCCGATACATCCGGCATTTACAGAGTCGAGGTGACCTGTTCCGGAACTGGCTGCAGCAGTTCTTCTTCTGCAAGAGTAATCGTAAAAAATTGCGGACCTCTGACCATCACCTGTCCTGACGATATCGAGATCTGCAACGATTCAGGTGAGAACTTCGCAACCATTATCGACCTGGGAACACCCAAGACAAGCGATCCCCAGGCAACTGTAACTAACAATGCCCCGGCAAGTAATCAGTATCCTATCGGCAAGACCACGGTAACCTGGACCGCCAAAGATGACGCGGGCAATGAAGCCTCCTGCGATCAGGTGATATTTGTAGAAAACTGTAATAGGCTGGTTCTTGAATTAAAGAAGATCACGCTTAATACCACAGTAAAGAGAGGCGAGGAGATCCACTATGTCATAACACTCTGTAGTCCAGAAGGGATCACTTTTAGCAATATCGCCCTATGGGATGTCCTTCCACCAGGTGTCGAACTAGTTTCCGTCTATCCAGAATATACTTCCTCCGCATCCTTGTCATCTACAATTACCTGGGACATTGGCACTCTTAAATCAGGCGAATGTAAAGAATTTTATGTAGTTATACGCATCCCGATCGTCGATGTCAATTACGATATGGAGCATAGCGTGCAGGGAGAGGGATTCGTAAACGTCCATAACGACTATAACACTCACCAAGGTCCCGAATCGGTGATCAACTGCGCCTACGCCAAAGCCGATCTGGTGGAGACCATATCCAGCTGTGCCTCTAGTCGCGTTGTAGATCCGGGAACTGAGCTGAAGAGACGCGAATTTGGCAGTGGCACGTACGAGAGCGAGGAGTTGACAAGAATGCGCACAGAGAACAAGTCCATCAAGTCAGTAAGTAGTCTCTCCGCAGTGCGGCAGCCTACAACATTTGACTTGCCCGGTGGAGGCTCCATAGCCTACGGTACTAAATGGACTGAGAAGTCAAAGGGCATCAACACCATAACCGGCGCCACGATGAACGAGGAGTACACCTTTGCAAACAAGATCGATAAGAACCGATCCATAGAACTGTACGAGAATGGCTCGACCATGAAGACTGAGGTAGAGTTTGAAGGCACCGGGCATATCGGAGTTCTCAAGAAAGAGGCTCCTGATTCTCATCCCAAGGTCAAGCCGGCCTATGAAGGCATCGAGGATTACGTAGGCGGCTTCAAGGTCTACGAGATGGTTGATGAGTATGGCAGCAGTGTACAATCCAACAAATCCGTGACAGGCTACGGCTATGTGGCAGTTGATAAGCGCGTGAAAGACAGCCAAAGGACATACGAGTCGGGCACTGGCTCCTATAAGAGCAATGAGATCATCGAGACACTCACCAATTACATAGCAAAAAACATCAACCTGGTGCATGGTCCTACGAACTACAGCTACACGTCCGATGTCGCCGTCAACCAGGATATGAAATGGAACGAAGGCATGTGGTCCAAGAGCGGCCTCCTGAGGGGAGGGGACATATTCAAGGATCCCAGCAACTGCGGTGTTCCAGTTAACAAAGCTGTCAACGGCTCGCCACCAGTTTCCTACATCAGCGAGAGGTATTCCACCCTGGACTATCTGAAGAAGGAGTTCATTGCCTCTGGCCTTAATGAGATGAATACCAATGCGAGCTTCAGCGGCATTGCCGACTACAGTGTAAAGTCTATGGGAGAGAACCATACTGACAAAATCGTTAATGACGAACGCTATGTAGGTCAGTATGATATCACCAGGAAGGTGCTAATTACGGGCGGGTCCAAGTACGATCGGCCACACTTAACGGTTACTAAGGAAGGCAACTTCACCACCAAATGGTTCAACAGGACTAATGCGCAGGTGGCCGATTACGTCATAACTATAACCAATGACGGCAATCGACCTCTTGCTCCCATATATATCCGCGATGTATTCCCGCCCGGTACAGAGTATATAGGATCCTCCATCCGGCCTTCAAGCCTATCCAAGACCGAAGTGAACTGGACTCTGACGAACCTAGGCGTAGGGAACACCATTGAAATCAAGTTAGAGCTAAATGTGACCGAATATGCACCGGACAACGTTGTAAACCGTGTCATGGTCTGCGGAATGAATGGAGAATACTGCGTTTCTGCAGCAGCTTATTCGGCCCTTGAATCTGGTTCACTGGGATGCTATCAGCCCGAGGTGATTGTCGATAAGACTGCAGAGCTGGATGCTCTCGATCCGACGTTGATCCATTACACAATCCAGGTCAGAAATAATGCCAACACAACTGTGGCAGCCACTCTGACCGATACACTTCCGGCCAGACTGACCTTCTTGAACGCCTCTAGAGAGCCCAATAAGCTTAATGGACTGTTCTTGGAATGGATTGTCCTAGACCTGAAGCCGAAGGATGTCGTGGTTATCGAATACCTTGCCAGGGCAACCATGGATGGCAGCTACGTCAATACTGTGCATCTGGATGCTTCGGCTGTGGATGGAACTGGCTACGACACCGTAGATGCATCGGCCCGGGTTGATGTGAGAAACGCAGGAGCGGCCCCGAAGACTACCAGATACGGAGGCTGGCAACCCCCCAATTGGAATATGACCTCTCCTGATGAAGGCATCACCATAGAACTCTCGCCGGATGAAGATCTTGTCTAGTAGCCCAATTTGTGTAGTCCCGAATGTTTGGCACAAATCGCGAGAAACTAGAGGCTCTCAGGCTCATAATGCAATATGGATATGGTAGGCCCAATAATAAACCAGATCACTTTCCACCAATGCCATCATTTATCTGATTAAAGCCATGGATGGGCAGATAGACGCCTTGGTCTATGAGCTGTATGGACTGACTGAAGAGGAGATCAATCAAAATTGTGGAGAGCGCATAAGTTTCTCTTGTCGCAAACAAGACGAATTTATTTACAAATTACATGATCTTAATTCTTAGCCACAAAATCGATATGCGAAAAAAGCCGTACTCTACCATATCGATTATCGAGCCAAATTCATATTTATAAAATTTTGTGAAAACATATCGTTCCAAAGCTTAGCAAATGCCCCATAATGCAGGCAGAACCTTCATTTCAATAAAATCATTATTTTAAATTTTGTAATGGCCAGGATTTCAAGGCTTCTCTCCTGCAAGGAATCCTGGCATCTTTGACCGCATATACGTCGCCATCGAGGCTTCCAGATTGCAAAGCTGTATCGGGGTAGGTGCGAATGGACACTA
>MVRL01000142.1 GCA_002067705.1 Methanosaeta sp. PtaU1.Bin112 | reverse complement strand
AAGTCAAACTCCTCATCTTCCTCCTCAGGAGCAACACCCACATACCGCCCTGGGGTGAGGCTCCAGTCGTTGGCCCTGATCTCGTCGATGCTCGCCAGCTTGACCAGGCCCTCAACATCCCGCAGCTTCGCATCAGGGAAGCGCTCCACAAGCCAGCTCGCCTGCTTCCAGAAGTAGCGAACCTGGCGCAGCTGCTGGACGGCAAGCTGCCTGGCCTCATCGGCGGCCTTGAGGGCGCGGCTTGCGTCCCTGCCCGCCCAGCCGCCTCTTGATCTTGGGCTGGGGCCAGATCCTGATCCATTTGCTCCGGCACCATTACCGGAGCCTTCCATCAGGCTGCCTGCGATCTTGTAGATCTGATCGATCTGCCTGGCCAGGCTCCGGCTGGCCTCCGCCAGCGGGGCGAGCCGCTGCACCGCCTGCTTGAGTGCGTCGTTTGACTCCTCCTGAGCCATCCAGGCCTGCTGCTCTGCGGCCACAGCCTTTCTGAATGCTTCGACATCAAACTGAAAGGCGCGGACGGCATCGGCCAGCTCCTTCTGCCCACCGGAGCGGGAGGCGTCAGCGTCAAGGCTCCTCTGGGCAGGCTGCAAAGAAGCGGCGATTGCGCTGACGGCCGAGACAAACCCATCCAGCAGCCTAAAACCGCCGTCTTGCATTTCCAGGCAGGCGGCAGCCTCTTCGAGCGTCCGGCGGCAATAGTCTGAAACAAGGTCGAGGTAACGCTCCGTCTGTCCCCGGTATAGCCAGAGGATGGCGAGAATGTTCTTCTCCTGCTCCGGAGAGAAGTCGTAGATCTTGCGCGTAACCTTGCGAAAGACGTTGCGGGCGTCGATCATCAGCACCCGGTCCCGGTGCTCCGCGGGCTTGTCTCTGCTCAGAAACCACAGCTCGCAGGGAACCGTCCGGGTGTAGAAGAAGTTGGACCGGATGGCAATCATCGCCTCAACGTCCCCGGTCTCAACGAGCTTTTCCCGCACCTTGGCCTCGCCGCCCCCGGCGCCCGACGCCTGGGAGGACATGACAAAGCCCGCCCGGCCCCGCTCATTCAGGTAGCTGTAAAAGTAGCTGATCCAGACGTAGTTGCCGTTGGAAACCTTGCCGCTCTTGTTCACGCCCGCAGGCCGAAGGGCAGACGCGGATCGCTTTTTATCTTGTCTGCATCGATCTCGTCTACATTGAACGGCGGGTTTGCCATCACATAATCAGCCTTTCCCACCAGCTCATGCGGGTCCTCGTAGTAGGTGATCGCCCGCTTGATGTCGCCCTCGAGGCCATGCACAGCCAGATTCATCTTCGCCAGGCGTATGGTTGTCGCATTCTTCTCCAGGCCCCGGAAGGTGAGCCGTTCCGCAGGCTGCTGGCCCTGCTCCTCGACCGTCCTGGCGCTCTGAACGAACATTCCCCCTGAGCCGCAGGCCGGATCAAGCACCGTGCCATGATCCGGATCGAGAACATGGGCAATCAGAGATACAAGGGAGATCGGCGTGAAGAACTCGCCTCCATCGTGGGCCTTCTGGTCTGCAAACTGGGTGAGAAAATACTCGTAGATCCTGCCGAAGACATCTCCTGAAACCCTCTTCAGCTCC
Source organism: Methanosaeta sp. PtaU1.Bin112 (assembly GCA_002067705.1). Taxonomy (GTDB): domain Archaea; phylum Halobacteriota; class Methanosarcinia; order Methanotrichales; family Methanotrichaceae; genus Methanothrix. Next base: position 65,672 of record MVRL01000142.1, on the reverse strand, counting down.
TCCGGGTTCAGCGTCCGCAAGAGCTGCCCGATGACAAGGTTATCCAGCTCCTGATACTCGCTCTTCGGCAGCGCGCCCCGGAGATTGTCATAGTCGTTTTTAATCGACTCCATCGCTCCGATGATGGCATTTGCCCGGTTCTCGCTGTCAGGAAGAGAGACGAGATAGTCGAACTGTGCCTGAGGCCGCAGAAAGATCGCGCCCTTCTGCGAGAAGTCCTCCTTAGAAAGCGGTCTCGCTTTCCCGCCGCGCTTTGGCAGGCCGGACTCAATTGAACCTCTCACCGCCAGAAAACGGCTGTAGGCATGGCGCAGGAATACCAGACCCATGACCGGCAAAAAGTATTCGTTGCTCGCATAATTCGAGTTGGCACGCAGCGTGTCGGCTGCTTTCCAGAGACGCTTCTCGATAGCTTCGATCTGCTCCAGCTGAGGCATTGTGATCTCCAGCGAATTTTCCTGCAAATATTTCCTGCAATGATCTGGTTTTGTGACCAGGCTTGTCTGTCACCATATCTCACGAAATAGTTTGCGGATGGCAAATCATATGAAAATCAGCATTATATCCGCTGAATCAAGATTTTAAGAAATCTGCTCTGTTATCAAACTTACATCCGCGAAATTATGCATGACCTATTAAGTAGTATTATGCGACAAAGTCAAGATATCCATAACTACACTTTCCGCCCTCTCCTCACTCCCTTCTTCACAATCCGGCATATCGACTGCACAGTGTTTCCGATGAAGAACTTCGGCGGCGTCCGCTTCCCGATTACCCTCGTTCGCCCATCCCGGATGGCGGCCACTGCTTCTTCGGCATCATCCGCCTCAATCTCTGTCACACCCAATCCCACTGTAGCGGCAAAATGCGAGTCGCTTCCCGCGACCATTGGCAGGTGCCGCTTCTTTGCGCCCATTCTCGCCCGGGCGTTGGCTATGCCGAAGAGGTGCTTGGAGTTGTAGACCTCCACCGCATCGCAGTCCGGTATTCGCCCGATTGCATGCCGAAATGGATGGTAGGGATGGGGAACGATGGCGATTCCCCCCTGCTCATGGGCCATCTCCGCCGTTTCTTCTGGGCTGCGCCCCCTGGGGGGAAGCTCCTGCACTCCCAGGACCAGCAGGTGCCCTTCGTCGGTGGTGACCTCTCCTCCAGATATGAGGATCAGGTCCAGCTTCTCCTCCCGGATGATTCTGAGGGCCTTCAGCGAGCCCTGCAGGGTGTCATGATCGGTTATGGACAGGCCGGACAGGCCCCGCCCTGCGGCAGCTCGCAGAATGGTCCGGACCTCATCCCTGCCGTCTGAGCAGTTGGAATGAACATGCAGATCAAATCTCATGAATCCCCTCAGATCTCAGGAACAGACAGATAACCAGTCAGGGCCGAAGCTGCCGCTGTGGCAGGGCTTGCCAGATAAACCAGCCCGCCTTTGCCCATCCGCCCTGGAAAATTCCGGTTGGACGTGGATACGCAGACCTCTCCTTCCGCCAGGACGCCCATATGAGCCCCCAGGCAGGGCCCGCATCCGGGCGGCCCGATCATCGCCCCAGCTTCAACCAATGTCTGGATGATGCCGCTTGCCAGCGCCTCCAGCAGGACCTCCCGCGAGGCTGGTATTACCAGAGTCCTGGCTACTACTCGCTTTCCCTTGAGAATCCGGGCCGCCTGATCCAGATCCTCCAATCTACCGTTGGTGCAGGTGCCTATGAAGACCTGATCCACCTTCAGCCCCTCCAGCTCTGAGACCGGCCTCACATTGTCCACCCGGTAAGGTGCAGCCACCTGCGGCTCCAGATCGGCGATGTCGTACTCATGCTCGTAATCGTAACAATCCGGATCGGAATGGACTGATTTGTAAGGCTGCCGCGCCCGGCCTGCGAGCCATGCATGCGTCTTCTTATCCGGCGGAACTATGGCCGCCTTGGCTCCCATCTCCACTCCCAAATTGCAGAGCGTCATCCTTCCCGATATGCTCAGAGCCTCAATGGTCGGGCCGATGTACTCCACGGTCTTGTATGTAGCCCCATCCGCGCCCAGCTTGCCGATTACCATGAGGGCGATGTCCTTGGCGGAGACGAACGGCCTGGGCGTCCCGGTGACGCGCACCGCTATGGTCTCAGGCACCTTGAACCAGAGGCGTCCCCGGGAATAGATCTCGGCCATGTCGGTTGCACCCACGCCGGTGCCAAAGGCCCCCAGGGCTCCGTAGGTGCAAGAGTGCGAATCCGCTCCTACCAACAGCAGACCCGGCAGAGCAAATCCGCCTTCCGGAAAGACCTGATGACAGACTCCGTTGCCGCAGTCAAAAAAGTTGGATATATTCTGCCCTCTCGCCCAGGCCCGCACATCCCTCTGCAGCTCCGCTGCGGTCTCATTGTTGGCAGGAACGATATGGTCAAAGGGTATTACGATCTTTTCCGGATCCCAGACCCTCTGTGACCCCATCTCCTGGAACGCCTTTATGGCCAGAACGCTCGTTCCATCGTGAGACATGGCATAATCCACGCCTGCCTCAACTATCTCCCCCGGCTCCACCATCCCGGCAGAACCGGAGGCTCGTGAAAAAATTTTTTGGCTTATAGTTCCAGTCGCCATTTTCTCGCTCGCCTCTCAGCTAAATGGCGATACTATCACTTAAGCTGCACGCTTGCACCTAATCTCATCCTTAGAAGGCATCATGTAGGCGATGTCGTCCGCAGGATGGCGGTAGAGCCTTGAGCCCAGACGCTTTTGGTCCAGGATATGGCCGATCAGGCCGATGCTTCTGCCCAGAGCAAACAGACCGTTGAGATATCCAAGCCGGACAACCTCATCTATCTCCGCCTGGCTGAAAACACCGCATGACTTCATCAGATCCAGAAACAGAATGCCTATACAGCCATCCACATTCAGGATCAGATTTCCTTTCTTGGCGGTCGTCAGCTCCTCCACCTGCAATGCGTAATCGAGCAGCTCTGTGCTTGGGAAGTTGGATTTAGCGTAGCTTATGAGCAGCTGAACGCGCTTATCCGGATTCTTGACGCTCTTGATCTTATGGCCGATGCCAGGGATGTTGATGCCCTTTCTCTTCATCTCCTTGACAAACTGCTCGGGCGTCATATTCGTCTCTCTGGCGTGCTTGAACTCGCGGGCGGCATCGTCTATAGCTCCCCCGAATCGCGGGCCGATGGTCAGAAGGCCACTGCACAGTGACGATATGAGATCCTTTCCAGCGCATGAAGCCACAATGGCGTTATGGGCTCCGGATACTGCCGGACCATGATCAGCCACGATCTGCAGAACCAGCTCAATGAAACCTACGGCATATTCTGGCAGCTCCTTCTTGAACCATAACAGGCCAATGACCCCGCCGATACCCATCTTCTCTTCGAGAACGCTGGAGAGCCTCTTGCCGGCATAGAGCACCTCTTCTCCGCTGTCATCGGATATCGTGCAGATGAAAGTGGTCGGCTTTCTGATATCGCCTGATGCCAACGCCTTGCTGTAGTCCGCCGGGATCTTGGGCACTTCAGGTTCTACGAGGGGCGCCACCTTGCCCTGGGAGAGCAGCATATCGTAGACCCGCCGAACGGTATCCCCGTAGCCGTCAAATGATTGGGGCACAAAGGCTCCAGCCTCTCTGAAGGCATCATTCTTGGCCTGGGCGGTCTCTTTTTGGGTATCCGCCTTGGCTCCGGCATGGCCGAATTGAACGCTGGCGGGAAGAACTGGCGAGCAGGTTCCAGTGACCCAGGCCACCAGCGGCTTTTTAATCCTGCCGTCTTTCAGTGCGGTGATGATCCTGTACTCATCCTCTCCGCCCAGCTCGCCCAGGCAGGCGATCATCTTGATGGCGGGATTCTCTTCATAGCGCAGGATATGATCGAGCATGGTCGACCCGGGATAGCGGTCTCCGCCAATGGCCACCCCTTCGTAAATTCCGTCTGAGTTTCTGGAGATGATATTGAATGCCTCATTGAGCATTCCTCCCGACTTGGAGACAAAGCCCACACAGCCAGGCCGATAGAGCTTGGAGGCGATGATATTCTCAATTGTGCCGGCGGTATTGCCTATGCGAAAAGCCCCTGCGGTCATGCCTCCAACCGTGGCTGGACCGATGACCATCTTGCCCTGCTTTCTGGCGGTGAGGCTCATGATGCGCGACTGCCTCTCAGGCACACCCTCGGCGATGACTGCCACGATGCGAATGCTGTCCTCAGCCAGCGCTTCCATAGTGGTATCAAAAGCGGAACGGTGCGAAGCGAAATTGACCATTACATCTCCTTCAGGATAGGCCTTGGCCGCCAGGGGGATGCTTTTGTACATGGGCAGGAGGATCTCTTTAGTTCCCCAAAAGGCCTTGTGGATACCGGCTCGGCTGGGATTGATGATGGCAGAGATGCTGGGCTCGGGACGGTTGCAGATGAAATCGAAATCCAGCATGCGCTGGATGGCATTGGTCTGATAGCCGTAGACAAAGGCTTTCGTATTCCTGTCAAATAGAACGTAACTCTTTTTTGATGTTTCGCTCATTGCAAAGCACCACCCAGGGCCAGGGGAACAATTCTCGTCATATGCGTCTCTGGTCCGTAGACTTCAATGGGCACACCTAGCTTCTTTCCTAAATTGCGCATAAGCTTGAGGCCCTGCTCATAATTGGGGCCGCCTCTTCTCACATAAATCTTGACGCCTGCTTCCTGCAGCTTTGGCTGGTACTCTTCCAGTGCCATGACCACTCCCTTGAAGGTCTTGGCCACATCCGTGAAGTTGGCAATGGCGCCGCCGATAAGCAGCATCTTTCCCCGAGGATCTTTATGGCGTGTCATCAGGTCCAAAATGGTCTTGGTGTAATAATAGGTCTCCTCTGTATTTGGGTCGCCGCTGTATTCGCCGTAATTGGCCATCTCCCTGGCATGACCCAGATCGCAAATGGTATCGGCATAAATGACACTAGCTCCACCTCCGGCTACCATCGTCCAGACCCGGCCTTCCGGATTTAGAATTGTCAGCTTCAAAGATGCGCCTGTCTTGGAATCAAGCTCCTTGATGAACAATTCTTCCTTGGACAGAGTTCTGCCGAATGGCTCTGGGAATGAAAGGCCGAGCCATCTCTTCCTCTGCCAGTACTCCTCAGCATCATCAAGCTTGGCCACCATATCCAGAGGCACAATGGACCCATTCCGGAAGGTAAAGGGATTGATCTCCAGGTAGCAAAAGCCGCTATCGGCATAAAAGCGCCACAGAGCCTTGATGAAATTCTCTACGGCGACTCTCTTTTCACCGAGACCCTCCGGAAGCCTGGACTTAATGTCAATGCCCTCTATTCCGTCCAGCAGGTCTACATGAAAACGGATTACGCTGTCCCAGTTCTCTTCGACAAAGACCCCGCCTTTCATGGAGAAGAAGATATTGTCGCCATCACTTTCCGAACTGATGGCCACATAGAGCTCCTCCTCATGGGGTATGAAGGGTTCAATTAAGAAATGTGATAGCCTTCCGGTTATGTTTCCTACGGTGACCAATGCACCCATGTTCTCCTGAAGGTACTTCTTCGCACTATCCCAATCAGCATCCAAAAGAACCAGACCATATTTGCCCCTCTTTCCAAAGAGCTGATCAGGCTTGACGACAAGCTTGCTTGTCTTAAGCCAGGGATGAACTGATGCCAGCTCCTCAAGATCGGTCTCCGGTCCCACAAGGGCGAGATCGCCTTTATAGGAGAATTCTTTGAGGTACTGGGGAAGGAATCCTGCCAGCAAACGTTTTGCATCGTATTCCCTAATGCCTCTCTGTGCCATGTCCAAAACCACCTTCGCCGCCTTAATGTTTTTCTTATTTACAAACCTTTCTAAAGGAAAAGGCGATATTGTCTCATAAATGGCGAAATACACCCAGGAGGCCGACATACAATGAAGTGCCCTGTTTGCGGAAAAGGCTGCATTCAGCCTGCAAGAGAGGTTCTGGCAGGAATCGAGCAGAGGTATCCTGCCTGCTCTGCCTGCGCGCCGGAGCCTAATTTGGACAAGACTAAAGGGTCGAAGCATCTTCCGAAGAGAGTAGAGCGGTGCCCCTCTTGCGGCAAAGCTACGCTGGATGCTGTAATGCTCGATGCCCTGCGCCTGCTGCAGCAGTTCGGCCTGCGCGATGAGAATGATACATTGCGCTCCGTTGGCTCGCCGCTCATTGAGGTGGGCTATCCTCTGGCCTATTCACCCCGGCTTGGGCCCAGGAGCCTGATATTATACGGCAGCGGCTACAGCAAAAAAGCAGCGGAGGCGATGGTCGAAAGAATACCTGAGATTAAGGGAGTGATTTTGAACCGTGGCGTTGCCGGCATAGCTGATATGGAATCAAGGCCGCTGGAAAACCTGCTGCTGGCGGGATGCGACATGCGCGCCGATATCTCTCAGAGCCTGTTTGGGGAAGCAGTTGTCTACAAGAGGCAGTCGCGAATTCACATAGAATTCTCCAGGCAGAGCGCCCCCAAAATGAGAATTCTTGAGCAGCTATATTTGCAGGGAAAGCTTCGCGATGTGGTAGATGGGCTCTGTGGTCCGGGAACGCTGGGATTGATGTGCGTCCTGGCCGGGGCCAGGCGCGTAGTCTTCAATGATGCCTGGCTGGAGAGCGTGCAAAATGTGCTGCTCAACCTGGAGGCTAATAGAAGCCTGCTTGGAATCGATGAGATAGAGTATCCCGAATCTGCCAAGAGCGAAGTAGGAATAGAGCCGGTGCTCGTCGGTCGAGCTCACGGAGCATGCGAGATCGAGGTCTATCACGGCGACCTCCGGCGGCTCTTCTCCAGAGCAAAGCCTGCCGGATTATGCCTGATCGATCACTTTCCTGGCGCGAAGACGGCTGAGATGGAAGAAGCCTGCCGCTGCTGCAATGAGGCAGTAATCATCTAAATTAGTGGGACAGCGCGGATTCGAACCGCGGTCCAAGAGTCCCAAACCCTCGAGGATAGACCAGGCTACCCCACTGTCCCAAAACGAAGTAGGCCCTACTGGTCTGTCGTCTTTAAAAGCCTTTTGCTTAGAATTCACCGGTTACCAACTGTAGCGCCATCAAAGCTTTGCGATTCTAATCACAACCTTTTTAAATCCTGCTTTGATAGGGTCATCTCATGGGAAAGACAGGAAGCATAGAATGGGTAAAGATTAAGGGCAGAAAGGGTCAGGTTAGGCAGGTTACCAAAGCTGAGGTTACTCACAAGAAACCCGGTCCAATGCAGAAATACAATGCCGCAGGTTCAAGAATCAAGAAGATAAAGAGATCTGTCAAGGCGACTCAGATCAGAACATGATCTCGCCGGACGTAGTGCTGGTTCGCTACGGGGAGATCACACTTAAAGATAGCTGGACCAGGAAGAACTGGGAACGCATCTTAGCAGGCAATATTTCTTTTTCCTTGCGTAGAGCCGGGGTGGAGCATAAGATGGAGATGGGCGAGGGCAGGATATTCGTCCATACCTCTGACCCCCGAGCGAGCGAGATTGTTGCACGGGTTTTTGGAGTCGTCTCTGCCAGCCATGCTTCGACAGTAGCCTCTGATCTGGAGGAGATAAGCCGGGCAGCTGTAGAGCTGGCAGGCCAGACGAAGCCCGGCACTTTTGCCATCCGGCCCAGACGTTCCGGGACAGGATTCTCCAGCGAAGATATAGGGCGAGTCGTAGGGCAAGCAGTGAGAGTGGCAACGCTCTCCAGAGTGGACCTGAACAAACCGGAATTGGAGATCTTCGTTGAGGCGAGGAAGAATCGGACCTTTGTCTTCAGCAACATTCTGAAAGGGGTAGGCGGCCTGCCCCTGGGTTCACAGGGCAAGATGCTGGCGCTGATATCCGGAGGCATTGACTCCCCCGTTGCTGCCTGGATGATGATGAAGAGGGGCTGTCCGGTCACACTCCTGCATTTCGACTCGCGGCCTTATGCCGATGCCATAGAGCAGTCCATGAGATGCGCCGAGGTTCTGGCAGACTGGACGGCTGGCCGGAAGATAGATTTCATCACCATTCCCCTCAGTCGGGGAATTGAGAAGATTGCATCTCACTATCCAAGGGCAACCTGCATTCTATGCAGGCGCTTGATGTACCGCATCGCCTCAGTGGTTATGGAGAAGCAGGGATGCCTTGGCGTTGTCACCGGCTACTCAATGGGCCAGGTGGCCTCACAGACCGCGGATAACATTCTCGCTGAGCAGGCGGCTCTGGCCATTCCCGTATTTCATCCTCTGATCTCGATGGATAAGACAGAGATCACAGACCTGGCCAGAAAGATAGGCACCTACGGCATTGCTGCCGAGACCCGTTCCTGCACAGCTGTGCCGATCAAGCCCATGACAAGAGCCAAGAAGGACGAGATCCTCCGGGCGGAGGAAGATCTGGGTTTGAAGGAGATCGCCAGGGCACTGATCGATGAGATGACAATAACGAAAATAGGATACGCTTGAGATCAATTGCACTTTTGCTAATTGAGGGTGCAGCAATGATCTGTTCTTTCGTCAGAAGGATCCATCCATTTCCAATTAACTAACTCAATTATTATCAACACATTTTCATTTCTTTTCTGGCGCAATAGATGTTCCCGGAATCAACAGTTCGATCTCCTTAATAGGTCTATTGATATTGATTAGTTAGTGAATCAGCCTGTCCAGTTAGCGCGAGGTGATTTGGCAATGGAGTATTCAGTGATTTTCTTGCTAATCGCTAATGTATCAACAACTACTAATTCATGATGATTCAGCTCTCATAAAATAAGTTGCATTTCATCAGATTATTGCTGCAATTATTCTCGCAATTTCCAGGAAATAAGAGGCGCAAAACATAAATATTCAAAGAAGATAGAAAGAATGTTAAATACAAATTAATTAAATCTGAAGGCTTCGGCACTCCCTGGGATTTGGATCGAGAAATAATGAGGAATTATATACATTAATTGCGTTGAAGCAAATCCTGAAAAGAGCGAGAGGGCCTATGGGCAAGCAAAATAATTTCAAGAATCTAGGGAGGGATACAGACGGCAGAAGAGAAGAGGAGTTCAAAGAAAAGCGCAAAAGGAACGATGACCGTTCAGGAGGCGGGCAGAAAGGGCGGTTTGAAGACTGCCCAAACGCATGGCAAGGAATTTTATGAAGAAATCGGTCACAAAGGCGGCCAAAGGGTCAAAGAGCTGATCGAGGAAGGAAAGAAAGCCAAGGCACAGAGCGGTGAGAAGAAGTAGCGCATATATGGCGATAAAAATATCAGGCCAGTCCTGATCATGGCAGATTCAAACACTTTTTCCTGGGACTGGCTTCTTGACTTTGTTGGCAAGAAGCCATTGGAAGTTGGGCATTGCATTTGTTGCTTAATTATTGCAGAGTGAGGGCCGCATTGATGCCAGAAGGAAGAGAATGATGCTGAGAATTCTGCGCTGGATTGCGATAGGGCTAATTTCAGCAATGATTATCGTTTCGGCGGCATACCTCTGGGATATGAACCGCTCCTATGATCGGATCTCTGGAAAGAGCACGGTTATTCCTTCGCCTTGCGGGGACATCGAATTTTCCGAAGGTGGGTCCGGTCCGGATGTCCTGGTAATCCACGGCAGCGGCGGAGGATACGATCAGGGAGAGCTTCTGGCTCAGGCCACGGTCGGAGACCAATTCCACTGGATTGCACCTTCGCGCTTTGGATATCTGCGATCGACCTTCCATGAGGGAGCTACATTTGACGACCAAGCGCGGGCTTATGCCTACCTGCTCGACCAGCTGGGCATTAAAAAGGTGGCCGTTGTTGCGCTCTCTCACGGCGGCCCATCCGCTCTGCTCTTTGCCGTGCTCTACCCGCAGCGAGTATCATCGCTGACGCTCGTCTCCTGCGGTGTTGCGTCTTCAAACGAAACCGCCCAGTTGGATGCAAACCAAAAAGGCGATACATTGACCGCGATTTACAGGTATGACCCTCTCTACTGGGCAGCAACCAGGATCTTCCGCAGCCAGTTCCTGCAGCTTCTGGGCGCCAGCGGCACCGTCATCGCCGGCCTCAATCCGGAACAGCGGGAGTTGGTTGACCGGATTGTCGATTACATGAATCCGGTCTCGCTGCGATCCGCAGGCGTTTCCTTCGACAATAAGGCAAAGATGCCGGACGAGAGGATCGCGGCAATCAAGGCTCCGACTCTGATATTCCATGCCACGGATGACGCATTGCAGCTCTATCGCAATGCCCAGTTTGCTGCATCCACCATTCCTGGATCAAGGCTGGTCAGCTTCAAGAGAGGGGGCCATCTTCTCCTGGCAGTCGAGGAGCCAGCCATCAAGAATCAGACGGAAAAGCACATCCTTGAGCACATTAATGGTTAAATTTTTCTGCCATTGCGACATCCTCTGTGGCAGACCCTGCGGCAGCAGACCTCAGATCCGGAAGCGAGAAGGAGGGCTCAATTCGATGGGCAAAGAAGAAAAAGGGCAAAAAGAGCAAAATGAGGAAAAGGAGCAGATGATTCAGGAAGAAGACGAATACGGCAATATCCTGACCTATCCCAACTGGTCGAAGAAGAATGCACCAAAGGAGCTGCAGAGCAAATGGGAGGTTCCGATCTACATGTGAGGCCGTCTTCCTGCTCGAAATAATCTAATAGTAAGGGAGCATAAACATGACAAATCTCGATCTGTTCGAATAAATGGGGGATTTGACATTAAACGATATGCTCCTCTGGTATCTTGTTTGGGCGAAGTATTTTGTGCGGTATTTCTTTGCGCGGTCTTTCTCATTTCCGCATTCTCTCTTTCCGCCTTGGGGTGTACAACATTCGGCATAACTAAATCAGCCTCCGCCGATGGGTCGGTCATTGTGGCCCACAGCAACGATGGCTTCGGACCGGGCGAGGTGGGCACAGAAATTCGGGAAGATGCCGTGGTCTTCTCATATGTCCCTGCTCAGGATTTCGCTCCTGGGTCGAAGCGCCCTGTTCTCTATGATCCGAACAGCGGCGGGGAATTCCGGGGGAGCGGCGAATCATCGGATAACGATTCAATTATCATCGGCTATATAGATCAGGCCAATCACACCTATTCCTACATATCCGGCTCCTACGGAATGATAAATGAGCATCAGTTGATCTCGGGAGAGTGCACCGATTTTGCCAGGGTCCACCCTGATGCCGAGAAAGGCAAAAGGATCTTTTACAGCTCGGATCTTTCAAACATCGCAATGGAGCGATGCAGGACAGCCAGAGAAGCTGTAGCGCTGGTGGGATCGCTAATCGATAGGTACGGCTACTACGGCACCGGAGAGACCCTGATCTTCGGGGATCCTAAAGAGGTCTGGGTCATTGAGATGTGCGGAGGGACTCCTTCGGGCACCGGTGGATACTGGGTGGCAGAGCGCGTTCCGGAAGGCCAGGTATTTGTCGCCGCCAATGAGTTTCGAATCCGGGAGATCGATGCCAATAGCAGCAATAATTCCGATCTGATGTTTTCTGCCAATCTCTTTGATGATGCTGAGGCGATGGGCTGGTGGAACCGAAGCCAGGGCAAGCTCGACTGGACGGCAACTTTCAGCGCCGGCGAGTACTCTCATCCGTATTACTCCCTGGGCCGAGTCTGGCGAATCCTGGATCGCATCGCTCCGTCGATGAACCTCTCTGCCAATGTGGAGGGACCATTCACCACTGCCTATCCGGTCTTCGTTGTCCCGGACAGAAAGATAAACCTCACCGAGGCGTTTGACCTCTACCGCGATCACTACGAGGGAACCGAGTTTGATCTCACAGCGCCACCAGCAGGCGGTCCGTTCGGAGACCCGTACCGGAAATGGGGACCGTTTGATGAACATGACCGGCTCTATCCTGGCGAGCTCAAGCCGGGAGCCTGGCCGAGGCCGATATCAACCGATCCGTGCGGCTACTCTTACGTCGCCCAGGCGAGGGATTGGCTTCCGGATTCCATCGGCGGGGTCTGCTGGCTCGGGCTCTCTTCTCCGTCCGAGACATGCTATGCGCCGTTCTACTCAGGCATTACCGGGCTTCCCGAGCCCTATCTGAATGGGTCGCACTGGAACCTCGATTTCAACACAGCATTCTGGCCCTTTGAGATTGTGCAGAACTGGGCCAGGCTGATGTATGGGGAGATGATCCCGGTCATCAAGGCGGAACAGGCGAAAATTGAGGGCGGCGAGCTTTCCCGGCAGGCGGATATTGAGCAGCAGGCTCTGGATCTGCATAAGAAGGATGAACTCTCTGCCCGGCAGTTTCTGACTGACTATACCAATGCCACCGCCATGGAGAACCTGAAGAGCTGGATGGCGCTCTTTGAGAGACTGGTTATCACCTATCGCAACGGGCAGTATAACGATATTCAGAATAAGACCATTACGAACATCGGATACCCGGATTGGTGGCTGGAGAAAACGGGCTACCAGTATGGCCCGAGGGTGTATGATGTCCAGGCGTTGCGGGAGATTCCTGATGTGATATACGCGAAAAAGACAGTGAATATCACCACATCGGACCCAATTGCCTACATCAGGGAGAACCAGACCAAAAAAATTTAATACAACGAATGGGCGGAGGGTCACGAATTCCTCATCCTTTGGATTGGGGATGAAGTGAACCTTTGCCTGGATTTTATATTTTCCTGAGATTGATTAACCAGCGATGATGCAATAGGACGCTGATACGAGAAACTTCTGAAGTTACTCCGCAGAGCAGGTAAAGTTTATCATTATTGAATGAAATAATAATCGATAAAAGGAGTCTTGCAGCTTCTTGAAGGCCAAAATAGAGGATTGATTATGCGCATATCGAAAACACTGATATCAAATAAAAATCTGCTCGCCATCATTTTCTTGTTGCTGGCAATTTTTATATTTGAAGTCCAGGCACAAGACCAGCAGCCTCCCTTGAATGACAAGGAGAAGAAGCTGGCTGATCAGATAAACCAATATCGTGCGGAGAGCGGTCTTTCAGCCATCCCTGTCTCGAACTCGTTAACAAAAGTCGCCAGAACACACATTGCTGATCTCAAAGCATATCATCCTGACACAAAGAACTATGGACTCGGCGACTGCAATACTCATAGTTGGTCCAATAATGGTGATTGGACAGCGGTATGTTATACCGGTTCTGGTCAGCAATTGCAGATGCATAACAAGCCCAGCGAGATAACTGAAGGCTATGTCGGTAATGGTTACGAAATTGCATCTTGGAGTAGCGGCGAAGCTACTCCTGAAGGTGCTATTAGTACGTGGAAGAGCAGCAGCGATCATAGCGATGTCATCCTCGAACGCAATATGTGGGCGAATTCAGCCTGGAAGGCTATGGGTGTTGGTATAGGGGGCAACTACGCAGTTGTCTGGTTTGGCATGATCGAAGATCCTGCTGGGACGGTGCCAACCACCAGCACATTAACAAGCGAAGACTATCCGGATATCAAAGGACCGGCTTGCACAGAATCGTACTGCACTGATGTTAATGTGCTGCATAGATGCGATCATAATAGTGAAACAATAGAACCTCAAGGTTGCTTCCTTGGCTTATTTGGGCCGCCGAATGAACAGTTTAGAATAGGCAAGGGTCCCAACGCATTTGCCGATGTTTATTATGCGGAATTCAATGTGGCCATTATTGGAGGAACTGGTCAGTCAAATGCGGCACAAGATGCACCTAGATTAGTGATCTTAATCGATAAGAAATTGGACAACGGTGTCGACCTATCACAAAATAGCGAGCTGCAAATAAATGATAAGCCAGCAAAAGAGCTTAAAGACTACAGTAGCAAGACAACAGATGAAGGCAAAGACAAATTCCTATACAAATTGCCGGCATCATACTTGAAAATCGGAAAGAATACTTTAAAGATCAATCCAAAAGGAGATGACTTTGCTATTTACAAAATATGGATAGAGAATGCAAAAGGAGAACGAATTTGGAAAGAGAAGAATGATCCTTGCTCGTATCAGAGCGTATGCAAATTTGATGCTAAATATAATCCGGATCAGCTTGCATGTGATTTTACTTCGACTCCAAGGGTTTGCAAAGAGAAGAAAGGAGCTGGTAAACCATGTGATAAGAACTTCGAATGCTTATCGGGAGGATGTTCTGCAAGCCACTCATGTACATAGGTACACATCATTTTTTAGTTAAATTGCATTTTAGATATTTTAATTTAAAAATTTTATATTCGTGGCATTTGCTTCCCAGCATTTTGCTAAATGACATTTGCTTTGTGTTTGTGACATTTTGCCTGGCTGAAATTTCATGATATCCTCTCCAGACCCTGGGCGAAGTCATCCAGGATATCCTCTTTGTCCTCAATGCCCACCGAGACCCTCACCAGGCCGTCGGTTATCCCCATCTGTTCTCTCATCTCCTTTGGCATGACGGCATGGGTCATGGAGGCGGGATGCTCAACCAGCGTGTCCACCGATCCCAGGCTGACCGCCAGGCTGCACAGTCTTAGGCTGTTCATGAGGCTGCGGCCGGCCTGCACTCCCCCATTTACCTCGAAGGAGAGCATTCCTCCCCAGCCGCTCATCTGTCTTGCTGCCAGGGCATGCTGAGGATGGCTGGCAAGGCCAGGGTAGTTGACCTTTTCCACCGCAGGGTGGCCCTCCAGGTATAGGGCGAGATGCAGAGCGTTCTCTGCGTGCCTTTCCATCCTCAAATGCAGGGTCTTGCAGCCCCTCAGACAGAGCCAGGCCTCATGAGTGCCCATGGTCCCGCCTGCCGAAACCGCCATGCGCCTCATGGCGGAGATCGCCTTCTCTGAGCCCACGGCTACGCCACCCAGAAGGTCGCCATGTCCGCCGATGTACTTGGTGCAGCTCTCCACCACCACATCTGCGCCCAGCTGCAACGGCCTCTGAAAACAAGGGGTGGCAAAGGTGTTGTCCACCGCCAGAAGGGCTCCGGCTTCATGGGCCATCCTGCTGATCTCACCAATATCGCTTATAGCCAAGGTGGGATTGGCCGGAGTCTCCAAAAAGACCAGACGGGTGTTCTTCCGGATAGAGGACGAAAGCTTCTCCAGGTCGGTCGTATCCACAAAGCTGACCTCTACTCCTAGTTTGGGAAGAAGTTTGGAGAAGAGGCCATAGGTTCCGCCGTAGATAACATCGGAGGATATCAAATGATCGCCCTTTTCGAGCATGGCGAGAACCAGCGCAGTCTCAGCTGCCATTCCTGAGGAGAATGCCAGGCCAGCCGCCCCGTCCTCCAGAGAGGTGATCTTGCTGATGAATGCGGCATGGGTAGGCGTGTTTGGCGGTGAGCGGATGTACTTGTAGCCGGGACCGCCGGAGAAAGAGGCTTCTGCCTGCTCTGCGTTTTCAAAAACATATGTGGACGTCTGGTAAATAGGTGTGGCGTGAGCACCGAATGGATTGTGCCCTTCACCGGCATGAACGCACCGAGTGCCGAAGCTTCTCTCTCTTTCCATGATCTTTTCACCTGTGTTGGGAATCTAACACGGAAAAGAAATAAAGCTATTGCGCTTCCTGCTCTCTCTGGCTGAGAGCCTCTTGGCCTGGCTCTTTCTGGCTGGAATCAATTTTCGCCAGCAGCTGCTCGACCTCTTCAGGATCTTTCGCCTGGAAAGCGCCGCAGATCTCCCAGCTGGAGAGACTTATGACCGGCTTTTTCATCTTCATGGCCAGGGCCATCTCTGATAGAGTGCCCATCTCTCCGGGCAGAGCGATTACCAGATCGGCGCTCTTTACTATTATCACATTTCTGGCGTGGCCCATGCCGGTGGCTATCCCCACATCAACGCAGGAGTTGGCCTCCTGCATCTCGCCGGGAAGTATTCCCACAGTGAGGCCTCCGGCCTCCCTGGCCCCGCAGCAGGCCGCCTCCATCACCCCGCCCAGTCCCCCGCAAATGAGGACATGGCCGTGGGAGGCAATTATCTGGCCGATCCTTCTGGCCGCATCCCTGAATTCAGGGCTGCATGCTCCTCCGCCCACAACTGCAATCTGCATTCTCGCTCCTTAGAGGCTAAACTGAAATAATAGTATCGGCATTAACATGATGAAGAGATACAAAGATAAAAAATAAGGGCTGAAAGAGCCCCAAAGGAAGATTCCAATGGATAAGAGATCGGCTCTGAGAGCTTTCTTCCGGTTGGTCAACCGATTCGTCGTCGTTCCGGTCTTTCAGGCAGGCTGGGGGCGGATAATATCCAATTTCATAACAGGAGATGTCATGGTTCTCGGTATTCGGGGCAGGAGGACGGGAAAGATGCGCTATACTCCGGTAAGCTATGCCCGAATGGGAGAGGCTATCTACTGCTACCAGGGAAGAGAGACGAAAGGACAGTGGTACCTGAACCTTCTGGAGAGTCCCAGAGTCGAGGTTCTCCTGCCTGAGGGACGATTTTCCGGGAAAGGAGAAGAGGTTTCTGATTCACAGGAAAAGCTGAAGGCAATCAGGCGGCTTCTGATGGCTAGCGGCCTCAATCGCTCCATGTACGGGTTTGATCCAAAGACGGCAACGGATGATGTGGTGCTGAAGAAGACGGGGGATGTGCCGGTGATCAGGATCAGGCTTGATGGCAGGAGATGATGGCTCAACCAGCTGCCCCGGCCGGACCGCCACTGGCATTTCCTCTAGCCCTCAAATCAGCTTCAGTTGTTCATCGATCTCTTTGATCTCATTGGCGCACTCTGCGAGCCGCTCCAGCAAACTGATGCGTTTCTCAAGCAAAGCATCTCTGCCAAAAAGCGGGATGATAAATTTCGTTTTGCTATCCATATCTACCATCCCGCCCTGACGAGGACCGCCACCAGGCCGACTCCGATACCTGCGCCCAGGGCAAGAATTCCTTCAACCAGGAATGCATTCGCATAACGAAGCCCGCCCCTGACAAGGCTCTCAATAGCCTCGATTGGAAATGCGTCCAGCGCTTCCCGCCTGAGCAGGCTGGGGGCGACTACTATGTTCAAATACTCTCTCAATGTTCTTCTTCCAATTTGATCTATCATTTTCTTGATTTTAAACTTGTTTTCTTTTTCAAAATTCGATACTGCTGCACAGCAACAAAACAAATAGAGCCCAACCCAATTCATCACCGGATTGGGTTTATAAGCCTGAATGTTTCATAGATGCATCTAAGGATGCACCATTGCCGTGCTCCGGACAGAGAATAGAATTAATGAGCCTCGACATAAAAGATAAGGTTCTAACCCAACTTATATAAATCTAACTGATGCGAAAGCTATAACTGCCATCCATCAGAAATAACATTGTGGACTGGTTCATCCTCTCATTAGTGGGCGCTGCTTCTCTTGCCGTTACCGGGGTAATCGACAAGTTCATCCTCAGCAAGTACGTACGAAATCCTCTCGCCTATCTGGCAGCGCTGGTAGTCCTGCAGCAGATGCTTATCGCGGTCATCCCGCTATATTTGGGATGGGGTTTTGTCTACCCTCAGACCTTTTACGCTATGGCGGCAGGCAGCATTCAGGTGGTCTTATGGGCTGCCTATCTCCTGGCCCTTCACGTGGAGGAGACGAGCCGGGTAGCCGCGATGGTCTTCGTCTTTCCGGTCTTCGTCTTCCTGGGCGCGTTCCTCCTTTTAGGAGAGACCCTCGCCACCAAGGATTATGCAGGAGGCGCTCTGCTGGTCGGCAGCGCTCTGTTGATCTCCTACCGGCCTGCGAAGCCCGGAGGTCCTGCTATTATCTCACCTGCTCTCAGATACATGGCAGTCTTCTGGATCTTTTCGGCGGTCTATGCTCTGGCTGCCAAATACCTGCTCGACTTCATGAGCGAATGGCATTTAATTCTCTGGTCATCCCTGGGCAGTCTGCTCACCGTGCTGCCCCTTCTAGCTCGGGAGCAGGTGCGCAGGGAGTTTGCTGCGTACTTCCGCCGCGGTCCGTTTCTGCTCTCCGTCCTTCTGGCAGACGAGATCTTCGACTTTCTGGGAAGAGGAGCCTTCATCTTCGCCTATGCCGTCGGCTCAGTTGCCCTGGTCTCCAGCGTGGCCGCTCTTCAGCCGTTTATAACTCTGATCTATGTCGTAGTCCTGGGGCTGTTTGTTCCGGGAATCCTGGAGGAAGAGCTGGACAGAAAGACGATAGCTCTGAAGACGGTCGCCATTATCCTGATTATTGCAGGAGTGTATCTCGTCTCTTGAGATCGATGATTATTGGCTGCGCTTCAGCAAGTTCCATTTCGGAAAAAAAGAAGGTAAGCAAAATATTTTGCATCAAATTTGCAGCGATTCTTTAATACGACTTAACCGAACAACTATATCTCCATCAGGACAGGTTACTTCCACATAACCATCGCCTTTTTCCCAGGGCATTTTATCGCTATACCGCATCGCGAAAGCTGACGGAAAGATGGCATTGAATGCTCTTACGCACATGCCCTCAGGCGTTCTGGCTTCAAAGACGAAACTTTCGCCTTTTTTCATTTTTGCCGCGCCTATACACTTTTCCTTGTCTCCTGCAATGCTAACTACTTCACATCTTATTTTATAAACAGCCATTTCCAACTCCTCCATACAAGATGCTTGGGCTTAAATGATGCTGGTTGCTCGTAGGATCTGAGAATTAAGACCTGATATCTCATCACCACCAGCCTATCATGCATATTATTTAACAATACTATTTAGCTATACCTTGAATTGTTATCTATCGCTGGCATAGGTACATTCATATCCCCTCATTACTTTCGCTCCACGCGCGGCTTGCTCTCATATTCGTTGAGCCACTTACATCTTTTTCATGGAAATCGAACTGCACCCGGCTGTCTCTCTGCTACCTGAAACATTCAATATCCTGGTTGCCCCGGCAGAGATGCTGGCAGGCGCCCTGAACAGCCATCTGGAATTGCAGCGCTACAAAATCCTCTTCGTCTGCGGTAACCGCTCATGCACGCTCAGCCGACTGGATCGACTCTTTACAGAATTAGAGGTGCGCCGGGCCTTCACATCCTTCCAGCTGATGACCATCCTGGAGGAAAACCACCACAGCTTCTTGATCATCGAACATGATCCGTCTCTGTATGAGGATGCCAAAGAGATGGTTCTCTATCTGGCACAAGCACTGAGACAAGCCTCCAGAGAGGCAACCATTCTGCTCTATTCACCAGCCTTAGACCCTCATCTAGAGAAGATAGCCGAACTAGCTGACCGGGTATTTTGCTTCTACGAGACGCCCAAAGCTCCCGCAAGATGCAGATCTAAGGCGGAGATGAAAATGGCCGGATCGCAGTCCACACTGGAGGTGTTCTAATGATTTCCAGCAGACTGGAGAAGCGAAGCTGCTGTCTGGAGCACGAAAAAGAAAGGCTCTGGCCTGTCGGATTCTGTCTAGATGAGAAGACCTATCCTTCAGGGTAGTTCACTACAAATATTCGAAGGATATATCTCTGAGGAGAGCCCTCAGTACGGCCTGCTAGGGAGCTGACACTATCATGCAAGGCATCAAAGACAAATTTCCCCATCTACCCGAAAGGATCTCAGGATTGCGAGAGCTGGCCTACAATCTCTGGTGGAGCTGGCATCCAGAGGGCAGGGCTCTCTTCAAGCTCCTCAATCGCAGGGGCTGGTATCTGAGCAACCACAATCCTGTAAAGATGATCAACCGCATGGATGGTGCTGCTCTGCAGGCAGCTGCATCCGACCCGCACTTTCTCAGGCACTACGAGTCCGTCATGACCCGCTTCAATAGCTACATGGACCCATCTTCAGGCTGGTTCTGCAACCGTGTGGCTCAGCCGGACAAATGCAAGATCGCCTACTTCTCGGCAGAGTACGGCCTGCACCACGCCCTTCCTTTTTATGCAGGCGGTCTGGGCTTTTTAGCAGGAGACTTTCTCAAAGAAGGCAGCGACCTGGGCCTGCCTCTCGTCGCTGTCGGATTCATGTACCCGCAGGGATATCTTCGCCAGATGATCTCGCCGGACGGCTGGCAGATGGGAGCCTGCGAGATGATAGATCGAGAGAATGCCCCCATTAGAAAGATGGAAGATGCTAATGGAGATCCGATCACCGTCAAAGTGCCGATCATGGATCCTCCGATTTATTTGGAGATCTGGAAGGTCCAGGTGGGAAAGACCAGCCTCTACCTGATAGATACCTCCAGCGAGGCCAATGATCCCTGGAATCGGGTTATATCCGACCGGCTCTATACCGGCGACCTTGAACAGCGCCTGCGCCAGGAGATAGTCCTGGGCATCGGAGGGGTCCGTGTCCTGCACCACCTGGGCGTGGACTATTCAGTTCTTCATTGCAATGAGGGCCATCCCGCTTTTGCCATACTGGAAAGGATTCGGGAGATCGTAGAAGAAGGTGCAAGTTACAGAGATGCCTTCGAGCGCGTGCGCAGCACCACGGTCTTCACTACGCACACGCCCGTTCCCGCCGGCCATGACGTCTTTTCCTATAAACTGATAGACAAGTACTTCGGCTCTTACCTTCCCACCCTCGACCTTTCCAGAGATGAGCTATTCCGCCTGGGAATGAATCCCGCTAACCCGGAGGGCTTCAACATGACTGCTTTTGCCCTGCGATGCAGCGCCTATAGAAACGCGGTGAGCAAGAAGCATGGTGAGGTCAGCCGGGATATGTGGCAGCAGCTCTGGCCCGAACTCAATGTGAGCGAAGTTCCCATCGAGCACATCACCAACGGAGTGCATGTGCCCTCCTGGATCGATCGTCGCCTGGGCGATGAGATCTTCAACAAGTACCTTGGACGAACCTGGCTGGAGGAACACGACCAACCGGCCATCTGGCAGCTGGTTGATGAGATACCGGACCGCGTTATCTGGGAACATCATCTATTCATGAAAGAGATGGCGATCGCCAAGATAAGAGAAAGGGCCCGCAACAAGTGGCGCAAATCAGGCTCAGACCTGAATAATGTCATAGCTTCCGGTGTGCTGCTCGATCCGTCTGCCCTCACCTTGGGCTTTGCCAGACGCTTCGCCTCCTATAAACGGCCCACGCTCCTCCTGCAGGACATGAACCGTCTGGCCAGAATCGTGGGCGATCCCAGCAGGCCGGTGCAGATAATTTTCGCAGGCAAAGCTCATCAGGACGACCAGCAGAGCAAGCAGCTGCTGCAAATGGTCTTCAAGGCCGCCAGGGACCAGGCCTTCGGAGGTCGCATCGCCTTTGTTGAGGACTATGATGAGCTTCTGGCACAGTATCTGGTGCATGGCGTTGATGTCTGGGTCAACAATCCTCTGCCGCCCATGGAAGCGAGCGGGACGAGCGGCATGAAAGCCACCTTAAACGGCGTGCCTCAGCTCTCCATCCTGGATGGATGGTGGATTGAAGGCTACAACGGAAAGAATGGCTGGGCTGTAGAAGGCGCAGCCGATGGGCCGGACAGGGATGCACGCGACGCCGCTGCCATCTACGACTTGCTCGAAAAGGACATTGTGCCGCTGTTCTATGATGTGGATGAGGATGGCGTCTCGCACGGCTGGGCGGCTATCATGAAAGAGGCCATCAAGATGGCCGGACGGGGCTTTTCCGCCCGAAGGATGGCCAAGGAATACGCGGATCGATTCTACAAAAAAGCGCTGGAGTCGACCATGAAGATGGAAGGTGCCGGGATAAGGGAAAAAGCAAAAGGGGATATCTTCGGCGGGATCTAGATCTTTGCGAAGGGTTTATCTACCTTCATACCAACCTGATCGTTTCAAAGGTCATCACCATGATTTCTAAAGAAGATATTCAAAAGATTTTGAAGGGATACGATAAGAACGACCTTACCATTGCTACCATCTGCTCGCACAGCAGCCTGCAAATTTTCCATGGTGCGCGCATGGAGGGCTTCAAGACCATAGGAATATGCATCGGTCAGCCTCCTCGGTTCTACGACGCCTTTCCCCAAGCAAAGCCGGACAAGTTCCTCTCTGTGGAGAGCTATAAGGCGCTGCTGGATTATGCTGATGATCTCATAGCCGAGAATGTGATCATTATTCCGCACGGCTCTCTGGTAGAGTATCTGGGAATTGAGAAGTTTGAATCGCTGGCCGTTCCCACCTTCGGAAACAGGCGCGTTCTGGCCTGGGAGAGCGACCGGGAGATGGAGAGAGAGTGGCTTTTAAGAGCCGGGGTAAATGTTCCCATGCGGTTTGAAACGGCGGATGATATCGACCGACCTGTCATCATAAAATATCACGGTGCTAAAGGCGGAAGGGGCTTTTTCATTGCCAAGACCAAAGATGAGCTGCTCATGAAGATGAAAGCGGAAGAGAAGTACACCATCCAGGAGTTCATCCTGGGCACCAGATATTACATCCATTTCTTCTATTCGCCCATAAACGAGGAAGGATACAAGCTCAGCAAAGGATCTCTGCAGATGCTGGGCATCGATCGGCGCGTCGAGTCCAATGCCGACGAGATCTTTCGCATAGGAAGCATGAAAGAGCTGGCGGAAGCGGGCATCTATCCCAGCTTCGTGGTCACGGGCAACCTGCCGCTGGTTCTGCGCGAGTCTCTATTGCCCCGCGCCTTTGAGCTGGGCGAGAGGGTTGTGGAGACCAGCCTGGAGCTATTTGGTGGGATGATCGGAGCCTTCAGCCTGGAGACCATAGTCACTGATGAGCTGGAGTTCAAGGTCTTTGAGATATCAGCCAGAATCGTGGCTGGCACCAACCTCTACATGAGCGGATCTCCCTATTCCGATCTCATCCAGCCTGGCCTATCCAATGGCAGGAGGATCGCTCAGGAGATCAAGCTGGCAAACGAAAGAAACCTGCTCCATGAGATCGTAACTTAAGATCGAATTTATAACCAAAAAGAAAAGGCTTATCTTGGAGTGGTCGATAGTTGTGCCATTATGTCAGGCCTGATTAAGACCTTCCAAGAGGCCACGCTTCTCCAGTGCGGCTTTTTAGAGAAGTTGCTGGATCTGGATATGGCAAGCGTTGCTGCCTTTTCCGACTCCATGGTGGAGTTTTTGGGACCGTTGCCGGACAACAGGTTCGTCTACGGCATTGCTGCGGGCCGGTCTGCTCTCTCTCTCTACAGCTTCTTGCAGCTTATCCAAAACCACTTTGATAATGTATTTCCGTTCACCCTTGAGGATCCGGTGCAGAGGCACTACCGCAAAGGTAAGAACCTGGGCATAGCCATATCCGGCTCCGGTGAAACACTGGCCGTAAATAAATATATTGACGATATTATATCTCTTGGAGGCGAGATCAAGCTGATAACCGCCAATGAGAAAGGTACGGCCTTCAAGATGGTAAGCGAGTACGAAAGGGGATCAGTTCTGGTCTTCAAAGCGAGAACAAAAGAGTCCACCGATAAGGATACCAGGTCCCGTCTCTCTCCCATGGGAACCGAGTTTGAGCTCCAGGTTCTCGCTTTCTTGAATGCCCTTTTCGCGGATATTCAATCCCGACTCAAGGGAGTATGCGATCCTGGCTGTCCGCAATATCGCTCTACGATAAATGATTTTGAAGAGAATGCCCGACTCATCTCCCAGATGGACCCTGAGCATCTGGATCACTGGTTTAACAGGCTGCTGCCCAGGAGCGGCAGGTACATCATCGGCGGAGTGGGAAGATCTGGCCTGGTGGCCCGCGCTTTTGAGATGAGGTTTACCCATCTTAACAAAAGCAGCTATTGGGAGAGGGATTTCAATACACCAAGCTTTCAGATTGGAGACGTTTACATTCCCATCACCGGCATTGGTAACACCTATGAGGCTCTGGAGGGAACGGTCACTGCCCTGAGCAAGGGAGCTGACGTGATGCCCATTACTGCCAATCCCTCCTCCCGGCAGGTCGTGATGCTCAAGAAGCACGGCAGGGAGAAGGACATCGCCGTGATACCGGTAAAGCCGGAATACAGGGAGCTGTTTATGGGTGATACCAGCTCCACCACCTGGCTGATGTCAGAGTACACGAAATTCCGCTATCCGATATTCGAGATCAATGCTTCAGTATTCACCAACAGCGTGGTGGCTGTGGGCGCGGAGTTTCTGGGAATACTGGAGACTGGCATGAGAAGGATGCACGTGTAGGAGGCATGTGCAGATCGGCGCTGCCAAGCTCTTGCAGGCCTCGCTCCCCGTTGACCCATTCATTTGCGTATTGCGGATAACCTCAGTGTTGATCAGATCAAAGAGAGCCGGAAAATAGCTGCCGCAAAAGCTCTCCGGAAGGCCAGAAGGAGGAACGCAACAAGAAAATGCTTTCTGGCCACCGGCAACAGATCCGCCAGATCTTCCCTTGCTCAGTCATATCTGCTCAGTCCAGTCTATATTCATAGGCCTGACCAAGAGGTATTAATAATCTACACAGAAAAGTCATTAGCATGAAGACAATTATCATTCTTGCAAGCCTGTTGGCAGTCGTTTCTCTGGCTGCGGCATATGCTCCGGAACAACAAGCCACAGTGGATGGCCTGCGCCTGTCTTTCCAGCTCGGCCAGGCATACGAAAAGGCTTCTCAGGGCCAGGATATACAGGCGTTCAATGCTCTGGTCGAAGAGTGGAATGCATGGGTCGGCAAGAACTTTGCCAATGATACATCCCTGATCATGAAAAAGATGGCCGCGCCAGTCAATCTGCAGAAGCCCTACGCCGTCGCCGGAAACAATACCACAAGCAAGGGCATAGTCCATGACATTAATAGTGATGGAGCGAAATATACTGCCAACGATATTAACCTCATGTCCGACTCTGCCATAGCGAAATATGCGGGTTCGGAGCAAGGAAAGACCCAGGGTGCAGAATACCTTGGTGGTATCTAAGCCGCATCTTGAGATCTTATTCTATTTTTGACTTTTCGGGTGTTTCTTTGGCAGTCTTTCGGCAACGTGCATCTTCGTTATGAAATGCACTGAAATGAGTAGCATCATGGATAGCATCTCCAGAAAAAAGGTGCCTTCCCACCATCACGTCCCGCAGCTTTTCCCCTCTTCGCTTTCCTCAGACTCAGCTAGCTTTGACTTGGCCTGCTCGGGCTTGATCTTGCCGATCTTGGCCCAGTAATCCTCGATTGCTGCATGCAGCGCATCGGCACCGAGGTTGGAGCAGTGCATCTTCTGGGGCGGCAGGCCTCCAAGCTGATCAGCCACATCCTTGCGGGTGATCTTCATGGCCTCATCCAGGGTCTTGCCCTTGGCCATCTCAGTTACCATACTGGAGACGGCTATGGCCGCTCCGCAGCCAAAGGTTCTGAATTTTATCTCATCGATTCTGTCATCTTTAACGTTGATAAATATTTCCATAAGATCGCCGCATACGGGGTTGCCCACCTTTCCGTATCCATCCGGATTTTCAATCACCCCCACATTCCTGGGATTCATGAAGTGGTCCATTACTTCCTTGGAGTAGCCTATCTGTGCCATTTAGTCAATCACCTTTAGAGGAGTGAGGTCTTTCTACCTTTGTAATTTGATATTTGTTTCATTGGAAATCGCCTGTGCCCGATCCGGGTTGTCGCTCCTGCCCGGTGCAACGATCATGCATCCATGTGCTTGCTCATGTCTTAAGCCTATGGCTGGGGGGAAAGATGGGATGGTTGGTGATGTGATTGCATTTGGCTTGCCATCTTTTGTCTCTATCCAAGAGCAGCATCTCTATCTCTCGAAAACGCTGTCTGAGCTTGTATGGCCCCGCCGGCCAATCGATAGCTTCAATCGATAGCGTTGAGCGACTTCCTGCCTGGTGGGATCTGTGAGGGCCATGAGGCACAGAGCAAGTTTAGACCAAATTATTTATTCCTGCAAGATCAAATGCCTGACAATCAAGAGGATAGCAATGAAGAGATATATTGCAGCAATATTCTTTTGTCTTGTTATGATGATCGGGCAGGGCCTGGCAACTCCTGCGTCGGTTCATATCGGCCACGGCCTTATCGGCAACCTGAATCCTCACGAAACCGGCGCTGTTGTTTTGGGGTCCTATTTTGATCCGGATAGAGGAACATATAACAACTACTGGAGCTCTGAATATCGCATATTTGACCTGTGGCGCTATACGCCGCCAAGATATTTGTATATCAACAATTTTAAAGATATACATCCCAGAGATTGGCGGAAATGGGATAGGTATTCTGAATATATTCCGAAATCTCTTTATATTCTTCAAGACACTCAATCCTCATGAAAAAACAATTTTATGTTCTTCTCATCGCTCTTCTCTTGATCCTGGCCGGCCAAGCGGGTGCATCCTTCTGGTTCCAGGTCAAAGAGATCACTCCCATTGAGATGACAGCCAATAGCGAAGCAAACTTTTCAGTCTCGGTTAAGGGGCTGGGCAGTGAGAGAGCCTATGTCGAACTGGTCTTCAAGAACATAAGCGATGGCTTCCATATCTCATGCCCAAAGATGATCAAAAACGTCTTTCCGGCAGGCGTGACCCAGTTCAACTGCAGCGTCAAAGCAGCAGACGTACCGCCTGGCAACTACTCTTTCGTAGCAGACGTCGCTGCTAAAGGAGCGCCCTCCGGCAAGAAGACGGGCTTTATTAATGTGCTGGAAAAAGATGGCGGCCAGGAAATTCAGGCGCAGGACAGGTCGATGGCAACAGATACGACGCTGCAAGGAGATAATGCATCGCAGGATGAGAGAAGATCCTCAGAGGAGCCCCCGGCTCAATCCCGGAATACACCGGCATCAGGGACAGTAGCGGCAATTCTTGCCATGATGCTCGTCTTTCGCAAGATGGCCTGATAGGCCTTGTGATTAGGTTCTGCGATCAAGCAAACTGTTGATAATTCCACAATTCTGACATTTCCTCCATTCAGCCAGGCGGGTATTTGGACACTCAAGCATCTGATTGTCTGCAATAGTGGAGGAGATTGCAGGAGAATCAATGCCATTACGGCAGAAATTCTCGGTTTTTCGGCAGAGCTTCAAGTCATCAAAAAAAACGGAAAATGAAAGCACGACATCATTGCCGGGATCAAAGGAGATCAACAACGTCTTCAACAGACCATCTATCTGCTGGCCTTAATTCGGGCCACCTCGCCTCAGCTTTTTTCAGCTCCGTTAATCATTTCCTCAGAGCCATTTTCTTCGCAGGCATTCTTATTTTCGCAGGCACTCCTCTTCCATCTCCCAGCCCAGCCGCTCCCTGATGATCTGATAGCTCATCTCCGGAGGTATGGCTCCAACCTCGGTGCAAATCAGATCGATGTACTGGTGAGGAGTCACATCAAAGGCCGGATTTCTTACCCGCACATGGCTGTACCTGGAGAGGTCTGCCAGTACCTCGCTGGCTTCGCGTTCCTCGATGGTAACCAATTCGCCCAGGATTGTCTGAGGGCTGAACTTGTATGTCTCTGCGGCTACGATAAAACTGGTTCTGGCCTCATGGGCTGAGAGAGCTATCTGAGCGGTGCCGATCTTATTTACCAGATTGCCGTTGGCGGTTATCACATCAGCTCCCACCACCACCAGATCAACCTCATTCATGATGCTCCTGGCCGCGGAATCGACAATCAATTCCGTCTCGATGCCCATCCTGTCCAGCATTCCGATAGTGGTGATGCCCTGATACCTGGGTCGCGATTCGGTAGCGATCACCTTGATCCTCTTTCCGGAATTGTGAGCGGTACTGATAACGGATAGCGCAGCCAGAGAGTTGCAGTGGGTGAGCACGACAGAATCATCCTTTATCCTGCGGCTGCCGATCTGCCCGATTCTCTCCAGAGCCTTTTCTGAGATCTCGATGAAGCGGTTGGCATTCAGAGCAATAGCCTGGCGAGCCGTATCCAGGTCTTGTGCATCATATTTCATCACCATCCGTATGGCATTGGAGAGGGAGACCGCGGTGGGCCTGGTATTTAGAAGAATGTCGGCGGCCTTCTTCATCTGACCATTGAACTCATCAAGGCTTTGCGCCTGCATGTCCTGAGAGAAATCTCGCAGAGATGCTGCCGCTGCCGTCGCAATTCTGCCTGCGCCTCTGATCTGCATGCTGCGAATCTTTGTGCAGGTATCCAGTACCTGGTCCATCGGTTTCATTCCACTTAAATTGAGCGCATTTAGGATAAATTCATTTCCCATATCTTTTACCTGCTTCTTGACCATTACATACAAAAATTATTAATATTATCGATACATCCTATAGTAGGGAGTAGGGTACTAATGGAGGAAAACGATCAGGAGTTCCTGCGCGCGCTTCATGAAGAGAAGATACGAACTCAAAATGAACGCACCCAGCTCGTCACAATGAAGCTGGCCTTTATCACCGTTCTATTCGGCCTCAGCTCCGTGAATATGGGCATCGATATCTCTGACATTTTCTGGCTGCTTTACTTTGTCCCTCTGGTGGCCATAAGCTACGATCTCTATATTATGTCCGCCGACTCTCGGATCAAGCGCGTGGGCATCTTTCTGGGCAGAAACCCAGCGTCATTGACCGGCAGGGCGGAGAGGGAATGGGAGCGCTTCTGTGCCTCCTATCGGGACGGCATGGCCCCTTCTGCCAATCTGTTCTTCTCAATTATTGTAACACTTGCAGCCGCCGCTTTTATCCTATCTCAGGGGCTCATTCCAGGTGGCTGCACAGATAGATTGATGAAGCTGTGGTTTGCCGCCTGGCTGGTTGTATCCCTGATGGCTATCGCTATCCTGTGGGCGAGGCACCAGATGCTGATCAAGACCATTAGCGACTACGAGCCGGCAAAGAAGGATAGACGGATCGGTCCGACTAGATGATGCGCTCATGCTGATGGGCTTCATCTTATTTTCTCCTTGCGTTTTGAGCAAACCTTAATAATAGCCTAAGACCAAGATGATGAGATACAATTTCCCAGTTGAACTACAGATGCGAATAAACCAATATTCAGGATCGGTGGAGTTTCTAATGGCGATTAAGGAAAAGGAGATCAAGAGAGCGGTAAAGGAAGGCTATGCTCGAATTGCAAAACAGGCAACATCCTATTATTCGTCACGGAGCTGCTGCGGCTGTGGCGATATTCCTGAATCTATAAGCAAGAGGATGGGTTATTCCGATGAGGAGATCTCTGCCGCTCCCCCGGAATCGAATATGGGACTGGGATGCGGCAATCCAGTGGCCCTGGCTTCCCTGAAAGAGGGGGAGATCGTCCTGGACATGGGCGCAGGAGGTGGATTTGATTGCTTTTTAGCCTCCTTTCGGGTGGGTCTGTCCGGAAAGGTAATAGGCGTTGATATCACCTCGGAGATGGTCGATCGCGCCAGGTCCAATGCCCGCAAAGGGGGATACACGAATATCGATTTTCGGCAGGGAGACCTCGAGAACATGCCTGTGGCTGACAGGTACGTGGATGTGGTCATCTCCAACTGCGCCATTAATCTCATTCCCAACAAGACCATGGCCTTCAGAGAAGCCTTCCGGGTTCTCAAGCCCGGCGGAAGGCTGGCGGTTTCTGATGTGGTGCTGACCAGAGAGTTGCCGGAGTTCGTGAAGAGCTCAAGCAAAGCCTACATCGGCTGTCTGGCCGGAGCCATCATGAAGGACGAATACCTGAAGATCATAAAAGATGTTGGTTTTTCAGAAGTGACTGTTGCAGCCGAATCGAGCTTTCCTGTAGAATCGCTCCTGTGCGGGACCGCGGGCTCGTCGGTGATTGAGATGCCGAGCATTTCCCCCGAGCAGCAGAAGGAAGTTGCCGATTCGGTTTTGAGCATAAAGGTCAGCGCGGTAAAACCAAGGTAGGGGCGGCGGAGCAATATCTGGCTAAATACCAATTGAGAATAAATTAAGAGGGCCTCAGGAGATCATTTTAGATGAAGACTTATTTGCCATCTTGGCTATGTTTGCCATTCCTCTTATCAATTCTCATCGTAGTCTCTGCATCTGCTCCTCCTGCGCAGGCCAGCTGCTCAGTGGGAGGATGCGGATCAGGCAGCGACTCCTGGCTGGAATCGGCTCAGGCATTTATGAGCTCCGATGTCCCGCTGATGGGCTTGACTGGAGCCTCCAGCTCAAACAGCATCAGCTCGAGCAGCAGCTTTCGGGCCGGCCAGGCCTCTGGCGCTACAGCGACCAAAACCGTGGGCAGCACGCCAAACATCGCGGCCTCAAGCACCAGCGGAGCGTATGTTGCCCCCGGCAGCAGGGCGGATTCTTTTCCGGAACCAGAGATGCTGAAATCTCTGGATGCCATAGCTGAGGGAGATGTGGTGCTCGATGTATCCGCCAGCCGCACCCCAGGCCAGGCTCATATCCGAGGCAGCATAAATATCCCCGCTAAGGGCTTTTTTTTTGAGAATGGATCGCTGCGCAATGCCGCTGACCTGGCGGAAATTCTGAGCAGGGCCGGCATATCCCAGAATGATCCATTGATGATCTATTCTGACTCATTTGCCTCGGGAGAAGCAACATCCGTCCTCTTCTCGCTGCGCTACCTGGGGCACGACAAAGTCAGGGCTCTGGATGGGGGACTGGAAAACTGGATTGCAGCCAGTCTGCCCCTGGAGACCGCGGAGAACGTCCGTCCTCCGGCAAGCTATGTCGCCGCCCGCCCTAAAGACGAGCTTTTAGCGGACTATGATTATGTGAGATCAGGCGAGGCTCAGATGGTGGATGCCAGGACATTTGAAGAGTTCGGCAGATCCAGAATTCTCAATGCCACCTTCATCAGTCCAAAGAACGTGCTGGACGGCGGAAGGCTGAAGAATGGAACGAATCTGCAGGATGTATTTGCCCGATTGAATTCCAGCCGGACGACTGTGGTCTACTCGGATGAAATTTATGGGGCATCAATTGTCTGGTTTGCTCTAGAGCTCATGGGCTTTGATGCCAGGATTTACCTCTGGCAGGACTGGCTGGCCCATGAAAGAAGGTTAGTTTAGCAGGCAAGAGTCAAGAAAGTCGACAAGAGAAATCTAGAGGAAAGTGAGGAAAAAAAACGGAAAGCTGGGGCAGGAGAGTCTGCCCAATTCAATCACATGTTCCTGTCCTCTCATTTTAAAACCCTCATGATTCGGTGACCCATAAAGAGAACATCAAGCGCACGGCAAGTATCCGTCCTCGCACATATGATTCTTTGCTACTATTATCTGCTCATTGATGGTAAAGTTGCCCACGAACATGTGATTGATGCGCGTCACCTCATGCTTCGGGCCCCACATCTCCGGATTCGCCCTATCCGGATCCAGCACCAGGTAGCCAATGCGCCCTATGCCGATGAAATCAGCGTCTATGGTCATCTCGGTGAGGTTGGGCAGCGCCTTCAGCCCCATCTTGGTGGAAAGACGAGTAGCATCGGTAAACTCCTTGGATGCGCTCGTCCTCATGGGATAGTTGCGCAAATTGGTGCTCTCCCGAAACTTCTGGTCATAAGCGAAGAGATGAGCATTGGGATTGCTCTTGCTTCCTATCTCCATCACATAATGATCTGCAAATGCTGTGCTCGCGAGAATCCATTGGACAAAAATGAAAGTGATTGTGAGAATCATCAGTCCCGATAGTGCCGCTTTTATCTTCATTTTTGCCTCAATTTTGCCTTCAATGCTTTTATCAAGGCTCCATGGATAAGTTCCACAGGTACTCTTCAGATAGCTCCCCAGAGCAGACCGTTACTGCCGGTCCCTCCATGAAGGCTTTTCCATCTTCAAAGCTTATCAGCAGAGGCCCGCCTTTGGTCTGGACCAGGACCTCATCATCCACCAGTCCCATGCGGTGGGCCACGCTGGCAGCGGCCACAGATCCCGTCCCGCAGGAGAGTGTCTCTCCTTCCACGCCCCTCTCAAAGGTCCTGATCTCCAGATGCTGGCCAACCTTGACAAAATTCACATTGGCTCCTTCTGGAAAGAGGCTGTTATGTCTTATAGACGGAGCAGCTCTGAGAATATCGAAATTCATATCCTCAACGAAGAGGACCGCATGGGGGACACCGGTATTGACCGCCGATACCCTGCTGCCTTCGATCTCTTCAGAAATCAGCTCTCCCTGGCCGCAGGCCGGAATGGAAGGCCGGTCGAACTTGGGCGTCCCCATGTCCACCTTGGTCCAGAAGAAGCCGTCTCTTTCTCGAACCTGCACAGGGATGATGCCGGCCAGGGTTTCTATATCGAAAGCCTCGCCAACATACCCGGTGTCCCAGGCGTATTTTGCCAGGCAGCGTATGCCGTTGCCGCACATCTCAGCCTCTGAGCCATCCGGCTGAATTAGCCTCATGCCGAGATCGGCTCGCGAACTGTTTATCAGGAACAAGACCCCATCCGCACCTATGCCAAAATGACGATGGCAGACGGCAATGGCAAACCTCTTCTTCTCGTTCTCTGCTACCTGCTCGCGACTGGTCTCATCTATCAGGATGAAGTCGTTGCCGTTTCCATGCAGCTTGGTGAAACTCAGGCCGCGAGGCCGAAAGGGATCGTCATCAAGCTCTATCTCAGAAATATCTGCCAGCTTCATTTTATATACCATGCACCTTTTTACTTAGCGTGTGCTGATGTATGCTAATCGGCTGATAGTGTGGTGATGTCATATTAAACCCATTCTACAGGTGGCACTGGATCTTCTTGAGCTGGACAGATCAATTCAGATAGCCAAAGAGGCAGTCTTGGGCGGCGCAGACTGGATTGAAGCAGGAACACCCCTTATCAAGAGCGAGGGCATGGACGCTGTGCGCGAGATAAAGAAGGCCCTGCCGGGGACTCGAATAGTTGCCGATATGAAGACAGTGGACACGGGAGCAATGGAGGTGGAGATGGCGGCCAAAGCGGGAGCCGATATTGTGGCCCTGCTGGCCGTATCCGATAACTCCACTATCGAGGATGCCCTGCGGGCGGCGCGAAAATACGGCGTACAGATCATGATGGACCTTATCAGCGTTCCGGACCCGATAGCGCGTTCCCGCGAGCTGGAGGCCCTCGGCGTGGATTACATCTGCGTTCACGTGGGCATCGACCAGCAGATGACCGGTCGCGATACGGTCGATTTCCTCAAAGAGATCGCAAAGGTGGTCAGCACTCCCCTGGCAGCAGCAGGAGGCATAGATCCGATCACCGGTGCGCAGGCTATCGCCAGCGGCGCTGATATCGTCATTGTGGGGGGAAGCATTGTAAGAAGCGCTGATGTGACTGCATCCGCCCAAAAGCTTCGCGATGCAATAGACCATGCAGAAACCAGCGTGGGCGCAAAGATGAGCCGGGACGAGGAGATGATCGCCATCTTCCGTGAGGTATCAACGCCCAACATCTCAGACGGCATGCACCGCAAAGGAGCCATGCGCGGCATCCTTCCCATCAATCTTGGGACCAAGATCGTTGGCAGGGCGGTGACGGTGCAGACCTTTGCCGGAGACTGGGCCAAGCCAGTGGAAGCCATAGACCTGTGCGGACCCGGGGATGTGCTGGTCATCTACAACGGAAGCAACTATATTGCGCCCTGGGGGGGCCTTGCCACCCTGAGCAGCAAGAACCGGGGAATTGAAGGCGTGGTCATTGACGGAGCCGTTCGAGATGTAGATGAGATCAGAGAGCTAAAATACCCCCTATTCGCTTCAGGCATCACTCCGAATGCTGGCGATCCCAAGGGTATGGGCGAGATCAATAGCGAGATTACCTGCGGCGGCCAGACGGTTCGACCAGGGGATTACATTGTAGGAGACGAGAGCGGAGTGGTGGTCATTCCCAAAGAGAGAGCCTACGAGATCGCCAGAAGAGCCAAAGAGGTCCAGAAGATGGAAAGCCGGCTCTATGAGGAGATTCGGCGCGGTGGGACGCTCTCCACGGTGGCAAACCTCAAGAAGTGGGAAAAGGTTTGACAGAGTTAGCGCTTGATGCTGCCTTTAAGGAGAACCATTGATGACAAGCCGTAAATAGATTGAAATATTCTTATGAAGGCGCAATAGCATCAAGTAACACATTCGCAATGAAAGCAGATTAGCAGAGTAATATTCGCGTGGTGGGTTTAAAAAGAGAGTGAGTTTGAGGAGAAATAACATGGAATTGGAGGACATCGTTTCTAAGTACCCACCCAAGCAGATAATGCTGATTCCTATCGCTATCATAATATTAGCACTTATCAGCTTGGGCGCGACCTATCTTGCCACAGGCTCGCCTGTGAAGCTGGGGATAGAGTTTACAGGAGGCACTCTTGTCACAGTGCCATCAACGGAATCGGAAGAACAAGTAGCCGGGCAGTTTGATGCTTATCCACTGGTGGACATAAGAAACATCGGCGGAAGATACATGCTCCAGTTCGGCCCGATGAGCGACTCTCAATATGCAGATCTTGTAAAACTGGCCAACAGCAATTTCGATGGCCCGGAGATCAGGCATATAGGACCGATTTACAGCAAGGAGCTTCAGGAGCAGGTCGTCAGGTACCTTCCACTTTCGTTCCTTTTGATGGCCATAGTGGTATTCCTGGTCTTCAGGGAACCAATCGTTTCTCTGCTGGTTGTGGTCAGCGCGCTGGCTGACATCTTAACGGCAGCAGCCTCCATGAACCTGACAGGCGTGCAGCTCTCACTGGGAACAGTTGCCGCCCTTCTCATGCTCATCGGTTATTCCGTAGATACCGATATCCTGCTATCCATGAGAGTATTGAAGCGCAAGGGCCTCGTGGAAGAGAAGATCATAGGGGCAATGGGAACGGGCCTCACAATGGCCGGAACCACAATCTGTGCGGTAATCGCCCTGATTATTGTCTCCAACTTCCTTTACTTCATAGTGCCCTCATTTACCAGGATGGACATCATTGCCGATATGTCTGCAGTCCTGATATTCGGACTGGCGGCGGATGTATTCAACACCTGGGTAACCAATGCTCAGGGATTGCGATGGTACCTGAATAAGCCAAAGAAGGCAGCTCGGGGGCAGAAGAGATGAGCCTGATCGAGGAACTGTCAAAGGACCGAAGGGTCGTCCTCTATGCGGTGGTCGTAGCTGTTGCCATCATCTGCATCGGCTTTTTCGGCTTGA
This sequence comes from Methanosaeta sp. PtaU1.Bin112, assembly GCA_002067705.1. Taxonomy (GTDB): domain Archaea; phylum Halobacteriota; class Methanosarcinia; order Methanotrichales; family Methanotrichaceae; genus Methanothrix. Next base: position 30,866 of record MVRL01000142.1, on the reverse strand, counting down.
AGTTTGGGCTGGATCTGGAGGGAGGATCATATCTGCAATTGCAGCTGCAGGGAGCAGAAGCACAGATCGATGTATCTCCCGAGAAAATTCTGGAATATCAGTTCAATGCCTCCTCTGTAGAGAAGCATGGACAGAGCTATGTGGTGACCGTGCCGGGCTCGGTAGATTCAGCATTCGCCGATGACCTCGGCTACATTGGATCGAAGATCGCAAAGGGTGGCAACAGCACCAAGATCACAATAGTAGCAGCTCCCGAGACGATCGTCATCAATTACCTGAAGAAGAACCTGGACGCAGATGTTCAGCTCAATGTGGCTGTCGTGCCCGTTCGATATGAGATCCGGACCAATGTCACCCGGCAGTCGCTTGATGCGCTCCTCGCCCCGGTGGGCGGAAAGGTGCCCGCGGGCGAAGACTCGTTTGTAGCGGGTGTGTCCAAGGAGACCGTGGATGAGACCAAAAAAGTCCTGGACTCCAAGCTCAATCGGCTCGGACTTCAGGATATAAAAGTAAGAGTAGTCGACAATAAATACATCCTCATCGATCTGGCCGGAATGGACGTGGCCACTGCTCAGGAGGTAGTGGGCAAGCCAGGCAAGTTCGAGATAAGAATTCAGACCGAGAACAATGATAGCATGCATGTGCTCTATGGAGATGCCGTGGAGTCGGTGGACATCCCCCAGGGAGAACGCAACGGCGGATGGGGAGTTCCCTTTGTCCTCTCTGAAGAAGGAGCATTGACCTTCCAGAAGGCGGCCATAGATGCCGGGGCCACCAAGAGGCCTGAAGATCACTACATATCCATGTATCTCGATAAGGATGAGATCTTCTCAGCGCCGCTTGCCCCAGAACTGGCCAGCAGTCTGCAGAAGGCTCCCTCTCGAAGTATGCAGGCTACCGTTGGTGGAGGAGATGCAGGTTCTGCAAAGGCTAAAGAGCTTTACATCCACCTGCGAGAAGGCGCTCTGCCAGTCAATGTCGAGGTTGTGGGCTCCGGCCAGGTCTCCGCTGCCCTGGGCAAGCAGTTCAAGCTGCAGATGGTTATCGCCGGGCTGATTGCTCTTCTGGCTGTTGCTGGCATGATCTTCTACCGCTACCGGGAGAGGAGAATTGTCCTGCCAATGGTCACCACCTCCCTCTCCGAGGTTGTGATGATGCTGGGCGTCTGGGCATTGGCTGGCTGGCAGCTTGATCTGGCAAGCCTGGCCGGTATCATCATGGTGATAGGCACGGGCGTGGATCAGCTGGTCATCATCACCGATGAGCTCATGCGAGGCGGAGAGGCTGCGGCTTCCGCTGCTGATCGCAGCATCAAGGAGAGGGCTGCGGATGCGGCTGAGAAAGCGGGCGTGGGCAAGATTGCCGCTACCAGCAGCAAGGTCTATCTGACCAGGCTGTCAAGGGCGTTTCTCATCATCATGGGAGCGGCGGCGACAACGACTGTGGCCATGCTGCCATTGCTGGTCATGGGCTTTGGCTCGCTCACCGGATTTGCACTCATCATCATCCTGGGTGTGATCCTGGGCACATTCATAGCGAGACCTGCCTACGGAAGGATCATCGGCCATATACTGTCCACGAGCTAGAACTTTAAAAGAGGGTGCCTGCAGGGTGAGAAAACCTGCAGGACATATTCTATTTTATAATCCAAATGCATTTAATCGATGAAGATGGCCTTTGCATTACATAGTGAGTTGCCCTCTTTTCAAGGGCTGTCACTCCTGGGGTGAGAGCATAGACGATGCCATGAGGAATATTAGGGAGGTCATTCTTATATGCATGGAAGAGACCAAGATGGAGAGCCTCAATACTTTCGTCGGTTTTAGAGATGGAAGTTGCTGCCGATGCAAAAGACTCCTGCAATTGATGGTCATTAACCCTTGAGATTTCTGAAGGCGATGGGTTTCGAATTGATGGGAAACAGCAATAATGCCCTTTGACTGATGATGGATATCAATTGGATTTTTGTAGTCGGTTTCATATACCGCAGCTCTCCCCCCTCTTCGCCTTCCTCTGGTCCGGCCTCTTAGGGCTTGATCTTGCCGATCTTCACCCAGTAGTTCTTGATGGCCGCATGGAGCGCATCCGGACCAATGTACACCCGGCAGTCGCTCGATGCGCTCCTGGCTACCGTGGGCGGCAAAGTGCCCTCAGGCAAGAGCACATTGTCGTGGGAGTGTACAGCAATGGACTTTAGAGCTCATCCCTGCCCTTTGGGGCGCTCTCGGATGTGCTGTTCAGCTTTTTGACCTTTGCCAGGCGAGCTTTGGTTGCCTTGATGGAACCGGCCAGGCTTGATGCCGAGTCCTCAGGGCTCTCGCAATCGGTGCAGACATTCTCTGGCTCGGCTGATAGAAGTCCGCCCTCGAAATCGATATTCATCGTCAGATAGCTGCTATTGGAATACCTGTAGATCAGCTCAACCGGCCTGCTCAGCGGCGAAACTGAATTGAATATCAAATTGGATCTGATGGTCTCATTTTGCACCAGCACCGTTTCAGACATGCCTTTCTTGATGTAGTTATCATATTCCCTGCTCATATACTCCCAGCCCCACTGGTCCTTCAGAGTGAAGTTATTGGCCTCGATTACCAGCTTCTTTGTGCCGTTATTGGATATGGCCACATCAAGTTCGATCGTCTTCTTATAGGAGGTTACGCTGGAGCGGAGCACTCCATAGTAGAGCAATGTCACATTCTCATTGCTGATGTTGACCAGCTCGGGAAAACGGAGGGAAAACTGCTCGCCGCCATTCCTGTCCGAAGACAAATCTATTGTCAGGCTCTTGGCTATGGTCTCCTTGGGGACGACAAAGCCGATAAGCCTTCTGCCTGGCTGCAGCTCCTTTATATTTTGAGGGCTGGCTTGAAAGACCCGGTCGTTTCCATCGGTAAGGCTGTAGACGGCACGAATTGCCTCTTTATCGCTCTCGTTTAATCTGCTCAGGCGCGAATCTACCACCAGGACGGAATATGAGTCGGAATAAGCGGTTCCTGTAAATCCTGGATCCTTGAAAGAGCCGAAGATGGTGCAGTTGACCACGCCGTTGCTCATTTGCAGAGGGTAATCCTGGGCGATCCCCGATTGGGCGATTCCGAGCAATAGGAGCATGAACACTGCCAGAGCCATCCATTTCATCTATAACATACCTCCGATGTTATGATATATTCTTTTGGGTGCTTCCCTTTGCATATATCATTAAAAGAAATACATGAAGCTCTCGGGACAGCAGGCGATCGCCATCCATTCGAGCTTCCTTTCTGGCTCAGGCGGAGATGCTGGATGTGCTATTCGTGAAGTCGCTTGATACGCTGGCGTTTTCACCTGTGTCCGGCGTCTTCTGATCCAGGCTCTCTTTGGTGGCCGCAAGCCGCGCCTTGCTGGCTGCTATCTTATCCTTGATAGAGGTGCCTATCTTTGTCGTTGCATTCTCCTTGGCTGAATCCTGTGCGGCTTCGCTTGGTGCAGTCTGAGCCGCTGCAGTTTGATCAGAGGCAGGCGCGGCAACTGCGGGCAGAGGCTGGGCGGGAGCCTGGCTCTTCGTGGCGTTGCTGCCATAGACAAGCTCATCTGAGAGCGGCACGTAATCTCTGTCAAAATTTATGAGGATTTGATTGGCCGTCATATAGTCATAAGCCAGGGCAGCAGGGCGGCTATTCAGCGAGACCCCGGTAAACCCGAGTTTAACCCGTTCCGCGGTGGCATTTTGCGGGGCGACGACCTCGGTATCAAAACCAAGGGTAGGTTGATAGGGCCATCCCCACTGATCCAGGAGTGTGAAGTTCTCCGGGCTGACCAGGAGGTCTTTTGTGCCGTTATTCTGCACACGGACCTGAACGACGATTGCCTGTTCATCGGAGTTAACCAGCCAGTCGGTGATTCCGTAATACCTTATGATCAGGTTTTCATTGCTTGCCTTGGGTGTTGCCCACCAGTTGATATAAATGGGCGCTCCCCCATTTGGCGTCACATTGATGAGTTTCATGAGGCGATCGTTGCTGCAGAGGAACCATATCGTCTGTCTTCCGGAAGAGAGCGGCTTGTATAAGCCAACCGGGTGGATTATATTATCCGCATCGATTAATTGATATGTGGCATTTTCTGCGCCCATGAGTCCGACATCAACCTTCAGAATCTCATGGGTGGCGTTCTCATCGTCCAGAGGCGTCCTGCTGGCTCCAAATAGCACTACAGTCGAGTTGCCGTCGCTTCCCTGAAGCGGCACGGCCTGGGCCGTTGCAAGGGCCAGGACCAGCAAAAGGGCTATAATAATTGATCTCATCTGAATACCCCCTTTATCTCTACATTTGCAATTCAATTATATACATTTTGTCCAGGAAAGGCAAGACCGCCCAGGCTGGGAAACCTATATCTGCCCCTTTCATCATAAGCAGAAGCGGTGTTCTAGATTGTCATCGCCTATCCTTGTAACCTGCGGCCTACCATATGCCAATGGGCCCTGTCATCTTGGCCATTTAAGAACTTATGTACCTGCGGACATCTTTGTTCGAGGATTGAAGAAGATGGGCAAAGATGTGCTCTTCGTTTGCGGCTCGGACGCCCATGGAACTCCCATAGTGGTCAATGCCGAGGCTCAAGGAATGACGCCCAAAGCGCTCGTCGCCAGATACCATCAGCATTTTGACGAGGTCTTTAAAGGCATGGGTGTTGATTTCAATTTCTTCGGGGACACTGATGATGATGCCTGCCACAATCGCACCCAGGAGATCGTTCGGGCCCTGATGGCTGAAGGGCATGTCTACTCCAAAGATATCGAGCTGGCCTATTGCCCTAAATGCGAGCGATTCCTGCCGGATAGATACGTAGAGGGAGAGTGCCCCTACTGCGGAAAGCCCGCTCGCGGCGACGAATGCGACATGGGCTGTGGTCGCCACCTGGAGCCGGGGGAGATCAAGAACGCAGTCTGCAAGGTCTGTGGCGGGAAGGCAGAGTACAGAAAGCAAACCCATTATTTCTTCCGTCTCTCCCAGTTTAAAGATTTTCTCCTCTGCTATCTTGAAACACTGGGCGGGACTGCATCAGCACGCAATTATGCTATGGAATGGGTTCGCCAGGAGCTCAAGGACTGGTGCATAACCCGAAATATGGCCTGGGGAGTCAAGTTCCCGGGACATGAGGATCTAGTGGTCTACGTCTGGGTGGATGCGCCCATCGGCTATATCGCCTTCACAGAGGAGTGGTGCGCTAAAAACGGAGTGGACTGGCAATCTTACTGGAAAAGCGATGCTCAAATCGTTCATTTTATTGGAGGAGACATCGTCTACCATCACTGCATCTTCTGGCCGGCCATGCTCAAAGGAGCAGGCTACACACTGCCTTCGGCAGTAGTCGCCAGCGGCATGCTGAAGATAGACGACAAAAAGTTCTCCAAATCTCGGGGCAATGTCATCTGGGTCAAAGATGATTATCTGGAAAAAGGCCTTCACCCCGATCTGTTGCGCTACTATCTGGCCAGCTACACCGCTCATAACAAGGAGGTCAACTTCGCCTGGAAGATCTTTGCCGATAAGGTGAACACCGAGCTGGTAGGCGCTCTGGGAAACTTCATAAACCGCGCCCTGACATTCACTGCCAAGAACTTCGATTCCCGGGTTCCGCAGGGTGAGATCGACCCGGAGGTCATGACCAGGATAGGCCAGACCCTGAACGAAGTCGTATCCGGCCTGGAAGAGTATGAGTTCAAGAAAGCCATAGACAGCGTGATGGCTCTGGCAGACTACGGAAATATCTACTTCCAGAGCCATGAGCCCTGGAAGCTGGTAAAGGGCGATAAAGCTGCAGCAGGTGCGGTCTTGAGAAGCTGTCTGCAGATCGCAAAAGCGCTGGCCGTTCTAATGCAGCCGGTGATGCCCACAAAGATGGAGGCTGCCTGGAAACAGCTAGGACTTGATGGATCGGTGGCGGAAAGATCCTTCCAGGAGGCCATAGCTCCACTGGCGGAGGGCCGCCTGCTCGGCACACCGGAGATCCTTTTCTCACGCATGGAGGAAAAATTCGTCAATGAGCTGGACGCCATCTTTAAAAAGAGGATGGAAGAGGCAGAATCAAAGGGCAAAGCGAAAGACAAATCAGCCGAAAAGAAGGCTGAGATCTCCTTTGAGCAATTTGGATCAATGGACATTCGCATCGGCGAGATAAAAGAGGCAGGAGCCATCAAGGGCTCAAAGAAGCTGATCAAACTGCAGGTCGATATTGGAGGCGAAGTTCGTCAGGTGGTGGCAGGCATCGCAGGAGCCTATTCAGCGAATGAGCTGGTTGGAACACAGGTGGTAGTCCTGACCAATCTCAAGCCTACAAAACTCTTTGGTGTCGATTCGCAAGCCATGCTTCTGGCAGCGGATGTAGAAGGAAAAGCCGTGCTGCTCCAGCCTCGAGAATCTGTGAAAACGGGAACTAAGGTAAGATAGGAGGTTTTTATTTTGCTCCAGATAGAAGGTCTTTCCAAGAGATACAGGCTGAAGGACAGAGAAATTGCAGCTCTTGAGAATATCAGCTTCACAGCCAGACCAGGCGAGATTTTAGGAATAGTAGGAAAGAGCGGGGGTGGAAAGAGCACTCTCATGAAGATCCTGAGGGGCATGGAGGACTTTGATTCCGGCAGGATAATCCTGGACAACCTGACCATCACGCCCGATTCAGGGGATGAGGTGAAAAAGCAGCAGCTTGCAGTGACCGCCATACATCTGCAACGGGACTTTGCACTCTGGACCGAGACTGCTCTTAAAAACGTGGTTCGAAGGGTTAAAGCCAGAAAAACCGGCTATGAGGCTCTGCCTATTCCCGAGGACGCCGACTATGATGAGCTGTACCAGGAGGCCATGGACTACCTGCGGCTGGTGGGCCTGGAAAGCAAAGCACAGCATCTGGCCACCATCCTGAGCGGCGGCGAGAAGCAGAGGCTTCTTATCGCCAGGCAACTGGCAAAAAAGCCTAAGGTATTGCTCCTTGACGAGCCGGCCACCATGGCTTGCCCCGCAACCAAGCAAGAGGTTTTGGACGCCATCAAGAATGTCAACAGAGAATTGAATCTTACCACAATTGTCGTGTCTCATCTTCCCGAGATTCATGAGTATCTGGCGGACAGGCTCATCTGGCTTGATAAAGGAAAGATCGTCGCCGAGGGGAGTCCGAAGGAGATCTTAGACCGATTCCTGGCTGGAATTGGAAAGATGGAGCCCCTGGCATCCTGGCCCGATTCCCGCCCACTAATTAAGGTAAGGGGATTGTCCAAGAGAGGATGCCAGATCTGTGTAGGAGAGGTCCTGAATGTCCTCAAAATGGAGAACCTCAACTTCGATATAAACGAGCACGAGATCACATCCATCATCGGCAACAGCGGTGGAGGAAAGACCACCCTTCTCAAGATCATGCAGGGGGTGCGCCTGCCGGATGAAGGCAGTGTTTGCTATCGCTATGACGACAAATGGGTGGATATAGTCGTCTACTCCCCAGAGAGAATGGATGTGCGTCGGTCTTTGGGCATCATGTATCAGGAGTTTGCTCTCTACGCCGGAGAGACGATTCTCGATCAGATTGCCTACAAAATGGGCATCAAGGGCAACGATGTGATCGACCAGGCCAGGGCAGTTGCCGAGGAGATGGGCATAAGCGATAAGGTGCTTGATATCATCTACGGCATGACGGATATGTCTGAAGAGGATGCCAAAGCCGCCCTCGAAGCACTGGGGCTGACCAGAGACATCTTCAAAGAGCTCTTTCCCCGTTTTCCCACAACTGAGGCTCGCAAGTATGCCGAGCCCGTCTTCGATCTCATATCTCTTGATAGAGAAGCGATGTGGAAGCTGCCCAGGCAGCTTAGCGGAGGTGAGCTCGTCAGAGCTTCACTGGCCATAATTCTGGCAGCAAGGCCTAAGATCCTGATTCTGGACGAGCCTTTTGGAGACATCGATCCTATTACCATGCGTGAGGTCTCCAATGCCATCAAGAAGATCAATGCAGAGTTAGGCACAACTATAATCCTGGTCAGCCATCATGTTGAATTCATTAAGGAGATATCACACCGGGCCATGCTCATCGAGAACGGAGCCATAACTGCGGACGGCGATCCTGCCAGCGTCTGTAACGCCTTCCTGGCCTCCTGCCATGCGCCTTACCTGAAGTATTTGGAAGAGCGCTATAAAAACCAGGGATGATCTGAGATGGACGAGCAGGTTGAGGAGATTTACCGGCAGGTAGCAGATCAGATAACACCGGAGGATTTCCAGGCAAGAGTGGAGGAAAAGGTCTCTCTCATGGCCGGTTTATGCGACAGCCGCACTGCTGCCATGCTGGTAGCCCGCGACCTGGGAGCATCCGAGGTGCTGACAAAGATAGGCAGCATCCGGCCAGAGTCCGGAAATGTCATCTTCACGGGAAAGGTGCTCGCCGTCTCTGAAATCCGGGAGTTTCCTCGCTCAGACGGATCTATGGGACGGGTTTCCAACCTGACGCTTGCTGATGAGACAGGATCGGTGCGCGTCACTCTCTGGGATGAGACTGCTGAGCTGGTACGCTCTGGAGATCTGAAGGTGGGGCAATGCCTCAAGATCAGGGGTCTGGCTAAAGAGGGCTACACCGGCACCGAAGTCTCTCTGGGCAGAAGCGGGAGCATCGAGGAGGTGGACGCAGACATCTCCCCCAGGACGACGCTCTACAAGATCGCAGAGATAAAGAGCGATATGAGCGACCTCAACCTTCTGGGCACAGTCGTGGATCCGGGGGAGATCAGGCAGTTTATTCGCAAAGATGGAGGCACGGGCCAGGTGCGTTCAGTGCTCCTGGGAGATGAGACCGGCAAGATCAGGCTCACCCTCTGGGATACACAGGCGGCAATGCCGCTCGAAAAAGGAGAGACCATCGAGGTCGTGGGCGGCTCATGCCGAGAGAGGTATGGATCGCTGGAAATTCAGACCGGGTCCTACAGCACAGTTAAGAAGAGCAGCAAAAAGGTGCAGTTCAGAGAGATGATGACCCAGATTGCCGACCTGAAACCGGGTATGATCGCCAGCGTCTCAGGATTTGTGACCGGCCTGGGCGAGGTGCGGCAGTTTCAGAGAGATGACGGAAGAGCGGGAAGAGTCGCCAATATCTACATATCAGACAATTCCGGTCGTATCCGAGTCGCTCTTTGGGGCGAGCACGTCGATCTGCTGGCAGGACTTGACCTGGGCTACAGAGCAGAGATCATCGATGCCATGACCAAGAGCGGATGGAACGAGGAATTGGAGATATCCTGCGGATGGCGCACCAGGATTACTTTCGCCCCGCCTGGATAACGCTGTTAAATAAGGTGTGCGATCTATCGTTCAGGAAACTTTGAGGATTTCGAGGAACTGGAAGATGCCGATAAAATTGTTGGAAGACCTGCCGGGCGTGGGACCGGCCACTGCGGAAAAGCTGCGCGAGGCCGGCTTTTCATCTGTAGAAGCCATAGCTGTTGCCTCTCCGGGAGAGCTGGTTGCAGCAGCAGAGGTAGGAGAAGCAACTGCATCCAAGATCATCGCCGGGGCCAGAGAGGTTGCAGATGTGGGCGGATTTGAGACAGGAGACCGAATCTTAGAGCGCAGGCGCATGGTGGGCAAGATCAACACCGGCAGCAAGAACCTCAATGAGCTTTTGGGCGGGGGCATGGAGACCCAGTCCATTATGGAGCTTTACGGCGAATTCGGCTCTGGAAAGACGCAGGTCGCCCATCAGATGGCAGTGAATGTGCAATTGCCATCCGAAATGGGCGGTCTGCATGGTTCGGTTATCATCATCGACACTGAGAACACCTTCCGACCGGAGCGCATCGCCCAGATGGTAAAAGGCCTCCCCCCCGGGCCGGATGGCCAGGAGCGCGACCCTGCCGATTTCCTGAAGAACATCAGCGTAGCCAGAGCCTTCAACTCCAACCACCAGATCCTTCTGGCTGAGAAAGCCATGGAGATGGCAGAGAAGGCGAAGGACTCGGATTATCCTGTGCGCCTGATCATCGTGGACTCGGTGACTGCCCACTTCCGGGCGGAGTATGTAGGGCGCGGCACACTAGCTAACAGGCAGCAGAAGCTGAACAAACACCTGCACGACCTGATGCGTTTTGGAGACCTGAACAATGCCCTGATTCTGGTGACCAATCAGGTCATGAGCAAGCCGGACACATTCTTCGGCGATCCCACAAAACCGGTGGGCGGGCATGTGCTCGGGCATACCTCCACCTTCAGGATCTACCTGCGCAAGTCCAAGGGCGAAAAGAGAATTGCAAGGCTTGTGGATTCGCCCAATCTGCCGGACGGAGAAGCGGTCTTCTCTGTGACCACGGAAGGGCTGAAGGACTAGAGGTGGGCAGGGCTGTACGGGATGATATGAAAATGCCTCCCGGAAATTGAATTATCACAATCTATCTTTTCCATGTTGAAAAGTACCTTCGATTCGCGAATACGGATAGCCCTTCCTAAAATGCATTAATTTCTCGGTTATGGCATAGGCATTGCAGAATAGGCGGGCCTCCAAGATGCATGGCAGAATGAATCATAGGAAGAGGGTTACATTGACATATGAGCTGAGTTATGAGATCCCTGCAAGATCATCCTTGGTTTGCTTATGATTTAGCCAGAGTTTTTATTAGATAGTATATAGATAATAATTACGGTAAACCTACGGTAAGGAGGATTCCAGCATATGAAGCACTATATACTATTTGGATTTGTGGTGGCCATGTTGATAGGAGCTGGTCTCGCACAGAATGCGATAATAAGTGACGCAACTGCTTTTAAGCAAGCCTTAGAAAAGGACGGATTTACTGTACAACAAGGCGCTATAGGTTTTTTTGATGTAATCAAGTTATATGATATGGGCGTGCTGCCCAATGCACTTGGAAACAATCCCAGTACAAAATATCTGTCTTATTTTGTTCCACCGGCACCTGGCCAGAAGTTGCCTGAAGAGCTTACAGAAATTGCCGCAACTCTTGGAATAAACCTGGACGCAGGCGCTTTCTGGAATCTTGGTCCTGATGAAGCCGTTGTATTCGTGGGAAGGACACCCCCGGAATGTAGATACTTCAGCTTTGATCTGCAACTAGTAGAAAGGACGTATGGAAATGAGCCCCGATGGATTTTCTCCAACATAGGCGACACAGTGAATAATCTAGTTATCAATACTGAAGGAACGCCGAATGGAACAGCTGGAGATCCCTTTGATCAAACAACCGTAATAGTCGCCACCGCTGACAGGGGTATTGATCAACGCATCCGAGCTGCTGCATTATCAGCAGGATATCCAGACAACATATTCAACACTCTGGTGCTTCCATCATCAATGCTGAATATGGGCGTAGAAAATAACTCAGACACATTTCTCATCGCCATGCGTCCAGCTTTCTATGAAGACAAACAGGCGGGCGATGACTACCTTAATAACACACCTGCAATTGTTTTCCGAGTTACTCCCAACCAAACTACGAAACTAGATCCGTACGATTACCCAAAGTTAAGGGTCCGTGGAACGGGAACGACAGAGTTTGACCTTATGGATGATCTAGAACAGCTGAAGAAGGCAATCCTCAATAAAAATAGCAATTTGAATGCTACAGAACTTCCAACAAGCATGACAGTTCCTTTAGATGGAATTCAGAGAGGAATCGATGCCCTGGGGCCAGACAACGATGCATGCTACCTATGGACATCAAAACTAACTCCCTTTTCGCCGACACCTCCATTCCCCGATCTCTCGAAGTATTACGATTTCCAACCGCATCCTACAGTGACTCTTGGTAGCGATACAAATGAGTTCATAATCATCTATGGTGTCAACCATGTTGCCACAGGAAAAGCAACATACTCAAGCGCTACCATTTATGGAGCGACTGGTTGGAATGGTATTGGAACGATCCACGATAGGAATTTCACTGGAACTGCTGAGGAGTACCTCCCTGAAAATCCCAACGCAAAATACCTCTATGTCTACAAGATAGCCAGGAATTGCAGCGGCAATGCTCACTGCTTTGAGGTTCCTACCGGTCCGGGAGCCTACGGTATAGCTCTGGACCAGCCTCTTATGATTTTCTGGAGAGCATACCTGGAAAAGTCAACAAAGACCGGGCCAACCTATTCGGAGATCGTATACGACAGGGCAATAAAGTTCGATCCGAAAGAATAGAAGAAGAATGAACTGGGACAGAAATCCCAGTTCCATCTATTGAGGATAACCTGCAACTCCGCAATCATTTTTTTGGCATTCTAATTTACTGTGATCGGGTTTCTCTCCCGCGGGAATGAATATGACATCACCAGGTCTAACGATTATATTTTCGTTATCTTTGGCAACAATACCATTGCCTTCCGCGATAATGAGGATTTGTTCGATAGAGTAACTGTGAAATTTGTTCCTTACACCCTTGCTGAAGTTCACCTGCTGTATCAAGAAGTTTTCACTAAGTTCTTTTCCAATAATTGCTTGCAAGGTGACCGGACAGGAAAAGAATTTATCTTCCCACGGCTATTTAGCTACTTGATCTACTTTGATCAACTTCATGATTATCGCCTTCTTTATAGAACTGTTATTATTCATGAGGCTTCCCATGTAGGGCAGAAAATGAATTGGAAAGAGGAGCAGACGAAATAATTCATATAGCCCATATTGGTCTATCAAATAGCGAGCTGAAATAGCGATGACCCATAAGCTCTTGGTATTGCTCCTTATGCGTAGATCCCTGCCCCTAACCACCAGGTATCATCCACTTTCGTAATATAGCTCAACTTGAATCCCTGTGTCATGTTTTCTGCCGGATCGGGCTTTATATAGTAAACGAAACCGTTTCCTCCTTTGGCAAGAGCGATCATGTCTCGGATGTATTCAACGCCGTTAGAATCTGTGATATTAATCCTGTTTACTCCTAAAAATTCGGACTGAGTAGGAAGTGCTAAGCAATTACCAGCAAAGTCATAGGCGAATATATAACGGTTTCCTTCGACATAACTGCCATTTATATCATTGAAGGCCTTAACTGCTTCCTCCTGGGAGGTGCTTAGTGCGAAGTCTCTTGCTTTCCCCACAAAGCCCACGAGATCTTCTCTGTATTCGTTGCTGAAGATGGGTGTATGTATTCTCAGATAAGTACCTGCTGCCAGCCATAATCCATCATCTACCTTGAGAACATAGGTAAGCTTAAGCTGCTCTTCATCAGAATGAGCGGGATTGGGCCAGATGTAGTAAGTCCATCCCTCACCCCTTTTTGCTACCTCGCGCATATTCACAACATCGGCAACCCCATTGGAATCGGTCACGTTGAGGGCATTTTTGCCGATCCCTGCTGGCAGATAGGGGTGCGCCAAGCGGGTCCCATTGAAGTCATAGGCGATTATGTAGAGTTCGCCTCTGGTAAACTCTCCATTGGGATCATTGAATACTTCAAGGGCCTTATCCTTGCCTTGTACCACAACGAAGTCACTGGCTTCATTCACAAATGCAATCAGGTCTTCTCTTGCTTCTGGTTCTAATATATATACATAGCTTTCATTTTCATCTGCTATGGCCGCCCAGATAACTGAAGATGATCCCAGAAGAGCTACCATGCAGGCAACTGCTAAAAATTCGATGCTTCTTATATTAAGTCCCTCCATCAAAATGTTTCTATAACAATGTACATAACTAATTCTATTTAGATTTCTGCACGAATTACTAAAGACGGAGATATGCCGAATCTTAGGCTATGAAAGATTATTAAGAGCAGAGGTATCAGGAATCATCCGTATTTGAAGTGACAAGTAGGAGGGAGGGAAAGCCGAAGGGTAAAGGAGGTAGGAGGAAACACTATCGACTTTCACCTGAAAGTATATAGACAATTGCCGAGATAAATAGTTTTCGATCAGCATAAATGATGAGCTTAATCCATTGGGTCCAATCAAGTCACCAAGCACTGAGGGAACCTTTTCCGCCTGCAAAAGGGCTGAAGGATTAAGAGGTGAATGGTGATAAGGCGTCTTTGAAGGGACACTAGTCTTGATCGGTGCAGAGGCCCCATCACCTAACACTAACTATGTTCATCTGATATATATTTCTTTTGTTATGGCATAGTACCTTATCTCCAATGCAGCCGCTCTGCCGCGACGAATTAGCATAGAGACCTTATCTAAAGGAGTAGAGGGTGATCCGCGTAAAGGAGGGAGATTAAAATGGTATTTGCCACGGATCGCCATTCTTACCGTTCTTTTTCCAATAGATATAGACAATTGCGATAATCAATAGCGGATAGAAAAGACACGCTGCCAAGCGGGAAGATAAACCGCACCCAGACCGCAGCCACCCATCGCTTCGCGGCGCACGGATCGATTGATGATTAGCGGAAACCACCCCACCCAAAGGTTTAATCTTGCCTGACCCATCTCCTCTCACCATGAACTTCGCTCGACTCTTCAGATCAAAACCAACGCCTCGCATTGCCAGCAGCCCGCCATTCAATTATCTTGACCTCAAACTCAAGCCATTTTACATCGTTGCCTCGGTAGAGGTAGGAAATACCACCACCAAATGCGTTCTTACCGCCACGGACATGAACAACGGCAAGACCTACATCGTCAACAAGACGGTGAAGATGACCAGGGACGTGCGCAGTCCCAAGCCCGGAGAGGAGGTCTTTGCCCACACCATTAATGGAACCCCTCTCACCAGAGAATCAATTGCCGAGCTTGTAAAAAATACCCTCATTGAGAGCCACGATAAGGCCCGCCTGGATATCAAGACCGACCTGCATTTTGTGGTGCGCTCCACAGGCGTTGTAGCCGAGCTGGACTCGCCTGACCAGGTGGGCGCCTTCATCCAGGCATTGGCCCAGGGCTGCCTTGACGCCGGAGTTCCGCCCCGTCTCATGACCCCGGCGATGAGCATCCATAACATTATTGATAAATTCAAGAACTTCACCCTGATTGAGAAGGTGATATTCATGGGGGCCGTAGCATCCTGTTTTCCGCCGCAGGGCTCAACCGGAGTCGAGGTTGTTGCCAATGAGATGGAAGGGGAGCTGGCCACCGCAGGCATAAAGGAAGGCAGCCGCTGGACGGATGTTGACTTCCGCAATCCATGCCTCTCCATGGACTTTGGCACCACCCTGGACGGAAGGGTGACGAGCGGCGATCTTCCCTATGCCTACACCATCGGCAATCTTCTCGGCCTGGCAGGAGCCATTCCCGATGCCGTTGTCCAGGGAACGGGATTGGTCGACAAGAAGACGGGAGCGACGCTGGATATCTTTGACGGCAAGACCAAGCCGGACTACGGCAAAGAGGCACAGCAATACGGAAATCAGATCGACGAGCTGGTGAAAATTGAGAAGGTCCCGGCAAGCCGCACAAAATACGGCCTCGTGCCCGTATGCCCGGAGGCCGCCGCTCAGAATAATGTGGTGCTCATCGGCTGTGATGTGGGTGTAAACGGCAGCGACCTTCCCAAGCTAGCCAAGATTGGAGAGGATATTTACCGCTCAAAGAACCTCAAGATCCTCTTTGGCGCACTGGATATCGCCATGGCTAGGGCAGCCAGAAGGCTGGTGCAGGTGGGTATCGAAGAGGGCGTCGTCAGCAAGAATACCGCTCTGGGTGTTACCGGAAGGGCGGGGATCAGCGGCGGCAAGCCATCCTTGATTCTGGAGGAGATAGAGAAGCTGGGACTTTACGATCAGGTGGAGAAGAATGTGGTCTTCGTGGATGATGGTCTTGCGCGAGGAGCGGCGGTCATGGCCCGGTGCATGAACTCCATGGGAACCCCAAAGAATCCGCTGGGAGGTCTGCGAGGAGGAAAGTGCATCCTCAAGCAGAGGATGGATTATGAGTCAAGCAAGAGCGATGCCGCTGTTCCCCAGCTTGCCAGGCCGGACAAGGAGACTCAGGCTTATTTTGTGGGAGGACACAAGAGAGCTTAGGAGAATGCCTGCCAATAAACGCCTCCTTCTGCCTGCCGAGGGAGAGGAGATCCCAGTATCCATTCAGAACATAACAGCATGGGAGGAGATGCTCTGGACTGCCCTTGAGCCTGTGCAGGAGCAGGCTTTTCCGCCCTGCATCAAGGGCATCATCTCCGGAGGGGGAGGCGGGAGTGGTAGGCACAGAACCGCTGCCATCCTGGCGGCATTCCTTGGGCAGACAGGCTATCGACGCGAGGAGGCAAAAAAGATCTGGTCGGGCGCGACTGCCGTGCAAGAGCGGATCTTTGATGAGTGGTTCCTTAAGATGCACTGCCCCAGATGCAGGATTATGAAACGGCAGAGCAAAGGCTATCCAGATCTGGGAGTGGCAGATATTGGACTGTGCCGGCCGGATGAGAACTGCCCGAAATTTGAGAGCCCGGTGGAGTATGCTTGCGGCATGAGAACGAAAGATGGTGGCGAAGAGGAAGAAAAGGGCAGACTCCTTCATATAAAAACCCAGTACAGAGTCCGGATATTCGATTGGTCGACCGGCAGAGAGGGCGAGATAGAGCTGAACCAAAAGGAAAAAGAGACATTAGAGGCTCTGCTGGCTGAGAAGACCGGGCAAAAGGATAAGGTTATCATTTACAAAAGAGCGCGGGTGAGAGGCAAGCTCAAGCCCAGATTCTTCCTACGAGATTGGCAAGGCCCGCGCCGACAGATGCTGTCGGATATTTTATGAACAGTTGATCTCATCATCTCGATCAGCTGATCTTTCGATGGGTTCACAGCATTTCCTGCAGTCAGGATGAGAAGATTAATGAAGGCCTGATGGATAATAATCATCAATGAGCAAGAAGGACTCTCTGCCTGCTTTTCATCTCCTGGCCAAGCCCACAGGGGCTCTGTGCAATCTGGGCTGCAAGTACTGCTTTTTTCTCTCCAAGAAGAACCTCTATCCAGAGAGCAGCTTCCGTATGTCGGATGAGCTTTTGGAAAGCTACATCCGCCAGTACATAGGGGCTCAGAAAGCCCCTCAGGCTACCATCGCCTGGCAGGGAGGCGAGCCGACGCTGATGGGTCTGGATTTCTTCCGGAGATCGATTCAGTACGAGCAGAAATACAGGCGCCCGAATATGGCCATTCTGAACACCATGCAGACCAACGGAACCCTTCTTGATGATGAGTGGTGCGAATTCTTCCATGACAACAACTTCCTCATCGGCCTGAGCCTGGACGGGCCTAGAGAGCTTCATGATGCTTACCGCGTTGATAAATCCGGCAATCCAACCTTTGACCGGGTGATGAAGGCCGCCAGGCTCCTGCGAAAGCATAAGGTTGAATACAATATCCTCACTACGGTTCATGCTGCCAATGGCGATCATCCTCTGGAGGTTTACCGCTTTCTCAGAGATGAGGTCAGGGCGAGTTTCATCCAGTTCATACCCATCGTAGAAAGAGACAACGATACCGGATTTCAGGAGGGCGACACCGTCACGGATCGCTCTGTCAGGGCTGACCAGTATGGCCGTTTCCTTATCTCCATCTTTGATGAATGGGTGAAGAGGGATGTGGGCAAAACCTATGTGCAGATCTTCGATGTGGCTCTGGCCGCCTGGTCGGGAGCCCCTCCCGGAATCTGCGCCTTCTCGCCCACCTGCGGTACCGCCATGGCCATGGAGCACAATGGCGACATGTACTCCTGCGATCACTTTGTGGAGCCCAGGCATCTCCTGGGCAATATCAACGAGAAGGAGATGTCCCTTCTGGCAGGCTCGAAAAAACAGCGCAAGTTCGGCCTGGACAAACAAGATACCCTGCCCGGATACTGCCGCAGATGCGAGGTCCTCTTCGTCTGCAACGGCGAATGCCCCAAGAACCGATTCATCAAGACGCCGGACGGGCAGGCGGGTCTCAACTATCTCTGTGAGGGCTACAGGGGCTTCTTCAGGCACATCGATGGAGCTATGCGGTTCATGGCTCATGAACTCCGTCAGGGCAGAGCCCCGGCCAATATTATGAACTACATGAAAGAGGGCCAGATCTCGCATATGGTCATGAATCCCGGAAGAAACGATCCCTGCCCCTGTGGGAGCGGTCTGAAGTACAAGAAGTGCCACGGCAGGGCGGCATAAATCGCGTTCTTTGAAAAATGGAAAAGAGCAGCCCGACCAGCTCAACCGGGTAGAACATGTCGACCAAGACGACCAGGACTGCTCGCCGTCTTTCAGGCTTCTTTCAGATTCTCTTCAAGGTAACGGAACAGGCGATGCAGATAATACGTC
This sequence comes from Methanosaeta sp. PtaU1.Bin112, assembly GCA_002067705.1. Taxonomy (GTDB): domain Archaea; phylum Halobacteriota; class Methanosarcinia; order Methanotrichales; family Methanotrichaceae; genus Methanothrix. Next base: position 12,680 of record MVRL01000142.1, on the reverse strand, counting down.
TCGTAGCTGAGGTCATGGTTTCTGTTCGTCATAACCAGCAGATCGAAGGGAAGATCCGCATCTATGAACGCATTCACAAGCTGCATGGTCATGCAGGGATTGACGTTATCATCCACATCCCCGGTGATGAGCAGCAGCTTGCCGGTCAGGTCTCCGGCCTTCCGGGAGGTTATCTGCTCCCCATAATCCGACAGGTTCAGCCCCTCATACTTCTCACCCCAGTAAGCCCCATAAAACCGGCTATCGTAATCCCCTCCCGAGGCCACGCCCACCCTGTAGAATTGCGGATAGGTGAGAAGAGCCTGAGCGGTCATGAATCCGCCTGCAGAGTGGCCGAACATCCCCACTCGGCTCAGGTCCATGTACGGCCGCTCCTGCGCCAGCTGCTTGAGAGCATTGATGTGCTCGGGCAGATACCCGGCATCGCCCAGATGGCCATAGGAGGCATCATGGAATTGCTTGGACCTGTAGGGCGTCCCGGGACCATCCAGAGTGACGACGATAAATCCCAGCTCTGCGACGGCCTGAGCCCTCCAGAAGACCTTGCTTGTAAAGGAGAGATCACATGGGAACGATTTTGTCGTGACCGTGGTCCAGGGACCAGGATAGACGGTCTCCACAACAGGATACTTTTGGGAGGCGCTATAGCTGGTAGGCTTGATGATCAGCCCATACAGATCTGTCCTTCCATCCAGCGCCTTGACCTGAATTCTCTCAGGCGATGTCCAGCCCATATCTGTGATGTTCTTGATATCTCCGATCTCCAAATCGAGGGTCACAGAGCCGTTTCTGTCTCTAATGACCGATACCGGTGGCTTGTCCACCCGGGAGTAAGTATCTACGAAGGCCGTGCCTTCGGGATTGACCTGAATATCATGGTCAGCATCTTCAATGGTGAGCAGCTGCAAGTCGCCGCCGCTCAGATTGCATCTGTATAAATGACGGTAATAGGGATCGCGGCCCGGCTCTCTGCCTCCGGCTGTGAAATAGATTTGGCAGTTATTCTCATCTACAAACAGAAGCTCTCTTACCACCCAATCCCCGGAAGTTATGATGCTCTTTTGCCTGCCGTCTCTTCCATAGAGATATAGATTGCCGTAGCCGTTTTTCTCAGAAAACCAGACCAGGTCTCCGTTCCTCAGGACCCTGACATTGGGTAGGCTCGCATAATCCAGGTTTGCTTCTACGTAGGTTCGGCCCTTCTCACCGAGGATCTCCTCAGTCTGGCCGTTGGCCGGATCGGTCTTCAAGAGAAGCAATGCTTTCTCTCCCCTCAGAGCATAGAGCGAGTAAAGCGCCTGGCCGTCATCGCTCCACCACTGCAGCACATCATCATCCGTATCCATCAGAGATACCTCAGGCTGAGCCTGATAGGATACGGCAATCACCTCCCTCTTTTGAACATCTATTACTATCGGCTCATACATGGGAATTGCTTCGTCTGCCGGCAATGCGAACCTGTAGGTCCAGAGCTTCGGGCGAGAGCCGTTATCCGGAGCGTATTGGAGAAGATGCATCTCGGTCACATTTCTCTGGTCCATTCTGAATGTGGCAATCCTTCGAGAATCCGGCGACCAGACCAGATAGGGAGTTGCCGTCTCATTGAGGCGGACTAGGCTCACGGGATGGCTGACGGTATCAGAGCGCTCTGCATAGGCATAGTCCTCTGTTCCGTCGGAAGTCAACGGATATTTTTCTCCATTTTCCGCATCTCTGATCCAGAGGTTGTGGTCGCGGACGAATGCCGCAAACCTGCCGTCTGGAGAGAGTGCCTCGCCGGGCATTACCTCATGCTCTGCGGGTGCATCGACTATTTGGCCGCTCTTCAGGTTGAACTGCATTGTACGGCTAAAGGCCCAAAATTCAATCTCATTGCTTCCCGGATGAATGGTGATCTCATCGAATGGGAGATGAGCTGGATCAACCGCCTCGCCTGTGGCCTGGGATAAGGACAGGGCAAGCAATGAATGGTTAAATGCCGGCTTTTTAGTGCTGTTTTGCAGGTCAACGAGCATGAACTCCTGGCCGTTTCTGCCAGTCTTCAGATACCAGAAAGAATGAGTGCCGGCTATCCAGTGCGGGTCCACGCTCATATTGAACATTGACCCGATTGCATTTGCGGGCACAAATCGCTGCGCAGTGGCATAATCGAAAGACTGGGACGATAAACTTGCCGATCCTGCTGCATCGTATGCAAAGCCGGAACTGGGCAAGATAGCGACTGCCAAAAGGCCGGCGATAAGACGAAACAGGCCTGAGGGAAAGACTGGGCCAAATATGATGAACCTATTAATCATAAATACACCTTGCTCAATGTTGTCTATTCTTTGCATTTAATTGTTCATTCCTCGAATTTTCCTCCTGCGGAGAGCCCAAAGGTGCTCAATGACGCAGGAGGCATAATGGAAGACAAAACGGCATAGACTGGAATCCATGTGTCTGAAGATAATTCACCTTTGTATTTTTAATATTTTTAATATTCTTATCACCAAAAAATAGCACCTATCGGCAATGCAGCATACAAACCTTATTATATTACTAATTTGTTATATCTACTGCAACAATTAATATAGTATTATGATGGAATAACTGGACAGGAGGAGGTATCGATATTTTAAAAAGGGCAACTGTAATGATGATATTTTCGGTTTTTTTATTCGCTTTGATTACTCCCGGCAGCTTTGCAGCGGACAATAGAGATTCTGCGGATCCGTCTGATCAAATTGCAATGCAAGACTGCCAGGCGGACAGCAAGACTCTGGCTGCAGATGATCGTAGCCGGTCCATTGCTGGATCGCTTGATAAGTCATCGCTGGAGATGGTTACGAACAGAAGAAAGGTCCTGACAGAGAGCTCGACGCTCGATGACATCCTCGATGAGGATATAGCAGCACCCCAGGATACCGTTCTGGTCGTAATGGCGGCAAATGGAAATTCCAGCAAGTCCACTTCTGCCCAGACATCCTCAAAATGTGATGGTCAGAGGATCGGCTTGACCTACAAGGACTCCACCGAATGCTGGCCGGAGACGGTTCTGCCTCCCAAGGGTGCACCCAATATCGTTTACATTGTATTGGACGATGTGGGATTCGGCCAGCTGGGCTGTTTTGGCGGTCCGATAAAGACGCCGAATATCGATCGTCTCGCGGCAGGAGGCCTTCGCTATAGCAATTTCCACACCACCGCTCTCTGCTCTCCATCCAGAGCCTGCTTTTTAACCGGCAGAAATCATCATTCGACAGGGATAGGTGCGCTTACGGATATGTCGGTCGGCTATCCCGGATACAACGGAAACCTCTCTAAAAATACAGCCACACTGGCAGAGATGCTTCAGGCAGCGGGCTACAATACCTTTGCCCTGGGCAAATGGCACCTCGTCTCCACTGAAGATATCAATGCCCAGGGACCATACGATAACTGGCCTACCTCCCGGGGATTCGACCATTTCTATGGCTTCCTGCAGGCCCAAACCAACCAGTGGTATCCCACTCTTATTGATGATACCCGCCACATAGATCCCCCTGCTACTCCTGAGGAGGGCTATCACCTGTCTCAGGATCTGGTAGACCAGGCCATAAAATATGTAAACAGTCAGCAATCGGCGCAATTGTCAGATCCGGACAAACCATACCTGATGTACCTGGCTTTTGGTGCCGGCCACTCTCCCCATCAGGCTCCCAGAGAGTACATTGACAAGTACAGAGGCAAGTTCGATCAAGGATGGGATGCAGTCAGGAACGAAACGCTCGCCCGGCAGAAATCTATGGGGATCGTGCCTGCCGACACGAAGCTTCCCCCGCGCAATTCCGATGTGAAGGAATGGGACAAACTATCAGAAGATGAGAAGAGGCTTTTTGCTCGCATGATGGAGGTTTATGCCGGATTCCTGGATCATACCGATCATCAGATCGGCCGGTTGATCGACTATCTGGAAGAGACAGATCGGATCAACAGCACGATGATCATTCTGGTCTCAGACAACGGAGCCAGCATGGAGGGAGGGATGAATGGATCCAGCGAGTATATGATGATCAATGGCATGCCTGAAGAGAATGCCAGCTCCTTGATCAAAAAGATCGATGAGCTGGGCGGACCGATGGCATTCTCACACTATCCCAGAGGATGGGCTATGGCTGGCAACACGCCGTTTAAGCTCTACAAGCAATGGACCCATGAAGGGGGCGTCCATGATCCAATGATAATATATTATCCGGCTATGATCAAAGATAAAGGGGAGATTCGATCCCAGTTCGCTCATGCCATTGATATTGTCCCCACTGTTCTGGAGGTGGTGGGCATCGAAGCTACTGAGGTGTATAAAGGGATCCCGCAGAAGCCGATAGAAGGCGTCAGCATGGCATACACCTTTGACCAGCCCGACGCTCCCGACGGAAAGACCGTCCAGTACTTCTCAATCCTGGGCAGCCGCGGAATCTGGTATGATGGCTGGAAAGCGGTAACCGCTCATCAGCGCGGTTCTGGAGGCAATTTCGACGATGATGTCTGGGAGCTGTACAATCTCACCCAGGATGTATCAGAATCGCACAACCTGGCATCGGAGAATCCGGATAAAGTCCAGGAGATGGTGGAACGCTGGTGGGTGGAGGCTGGAAAGTACAATGTCCTGCCGCTGGACGACCGGTACCACATGATGATGGAGCATGGCCCGAAGGGCGTTTTCACATACTATCCGGGCATGGATCCGATCTTTGAGCCGGCAATTCCCGATACCAAGTTCAGCTCCTTTACGATCGACGCTGATGTCGATATTCCTGAAGGAGGCGCGCAGGGTGTGCTCTTTTCCATCGGAGGGCGATTCAATGGGATGTCGCTTTACGTTCAGAACAAAACCCTGATCTTTGATTACAATTACCTGGGCATAAGGCACACAAACATAACCTCCGATACAGAGGTTCCTACGGGCAATTTGACTCTGGGATTCAGCTTTGATAAGACCGCAGAAGGCGATTTCCTCAACCACACAGGTGCCACCGGCATTGCAACTCTGTATATAAACGGAAAAGCGGCTGGCAGCGGCATGATAGCCCCGACTGTTCCCAATATCTACTCATATGAGGAAGGGCTTGAGATTGGAAAAGACCGTCTGACTCCGGTGACGGAGAGTTACAGGAGCCCGTTTGAATTCTCGGGAACCATCAAGAAGGTTGTGCTGGAGGTAAAAGAATAGGCGGAGGATCTTCAATTCGTTATATTTTTTTTAATTATAATTACTATTTTTAAAAACCGCATTAAGAAAGTTGATATACCAGCAAATATGCGATGATCCTTGGTCTTCGGGCAGAGGGAGATTATGAGATACGACTTTCATAAGATGGGCATCATCCTCATGACAACGATAATGTTTGCCGCATTAAGCGCCGGCAGCCAGGAAATGGCCGACCAAAAAAATAATGCAGATACGACCGGTGCGGATATGACTGCCAAAGAGGCATATGGCCGACTTTTGAATACCTCCCAGGAGATGGCTTATCTGGATACGATGATAAGCCTCTCTCAATGGGATCAGGATATTTATATGCCGCAGAATGCGACGAAATATCGATCCAAGGCCCAGAGCTACATGGAGGACCTGAAGAACAAAAAGTGGATCGATCCGGAGTTCGGACGGCTTCTCTCTATTGCCAATAATGGCAGCAATTGGTCTGTGGTTGAAAAAGCAAATCTGAAGCAATGGAACCGCATTTATAACAAGAGGATCAAGCTTCCTGCAGATTTCGCAGCGCGCGAGTCCGAGATGGTCTCCGAGTCTCTGCTTGCCTGGGAGAAAGCCAGAGAAGAGAACAATTACTCCATATTCCAGCCCTACCTGAAGAGCCTGGTCGAGCTCAACCAGGAGAAAGCAAGATATTGGGGCTATGATCAGCATCCCTATGACGCCCTTCTGGATGACTTCATGCCGGGAGTGACTTCTGCCAGGTGCGATGAACTCTTTGAGGCCATCAAGCCCCACATTGTCGGGCTGATAGCCAGGATTAATGAGTCCGGCTCGTGTGTCTATGGCAACGGCTATTATCCTGCGGAAAAGCAGGAGGTCCTGCTGAGAAATCTCACCGCTGCATTGGGATTTGATTATGAATCGGGAATCATGACCCGGGCCAAGAGAAACCCGTTGACCTACAGCGTAGGAATGCATGATGTCAGAACCACGCTGCGTTTTGATGAGCACAATCCTGAGATCGCCCTTCTGGATATCATTCACGAATGCGGCCATGGACTTGCCGCTCAGGGTATCCCTGATGAGTACGTGGGAATGCCCATTGCCATTGAGCCTGGTATGGATATGGCTGAGGCAGAGTCGAGGATATTTGAGAACAATTTTGGCAGATGCCGGGCTTTCTGGGAGTACTGGCTGCCTCAGATGAAAAGCGGGTTTAAGCCGAATATGGATAATGTGACTGCTGAGGACATGTACAGATACATCAACCGCCTCAACATCGTTCCAATTCGCATCGACTCAGACGAGGTATCCTACATGCTCCATATCATCATTCGCTACGAGATTGAGCGGGATCTCTTCGAGGGCAAGATCAGCTTTGATGATCTGCCTGCTATCTGGAGAGAGAAGTACAGAGATTATCTGGGGCTGAACATAACCGATGACGACAGCGGCATACTTCAGGATGTTCACTGGGCTTATGGCAACTTCGGCTACTTCCCGGCTTATGCCATTGCTTCTTTGAATTCCGCTCAACTGGAAGCGACCATAAGAAGGGATAATCCTGATCTGGACCAGAGGTTTGCCTCCGGAGATTTCTCCATTCCGGCCAGATGGATGGCAGAGCACATCTACAGGTACGGGGCCATTTATGATACGCCGGAACTGATGAAGATGGCAACTGGAAACGAGACGCAGGCCAGGTTTTTCCTGAGCTACCTGGACAACAAGTACGGGGAGATTTATGATCTCCAGTGATTTGTCGCTTTGATGCCCTTGGCGCTCTGACGCTTTGCCGAGCTTGTTGATGAGAGGCGCAAAAGAGAAGGAAAGGGGCGAGAAAAGAGCAGGAGAAAAGAGCGGGATGGCGGCAGGCCGTTCATATTTTTATAGGAGAAAGCTCTATTTTTCTCAACATGATGCCGAGATCTTCTGCCATCTGGATAGGGGCGGCAATATTATCAGCAGTCCTGCTATTCTCTTTTTCGCTATCTTCCGGCTATTCCGACCGGAATGGAAAAGAAAACGTGAAGGTGATATACTTTATCAATGGAGCGGCGGGAGACAAGTCGTTCTTTGATTCGGCGCTGAGGGGCATTGCCAGAGCAAAGGCCGATTATCATATCAATGCGACCATAATCGAGGGCGGCTATGATGATTCATTGTGGAAGAATATGATTGAAGATGCAGCCGGCAATCGAGATTACGATATTATGATTGCAGGGTCTGCTCCGATGATTGGGCTCCTGGAAGGGGTGGCGGAAAAGCATCCGGATAAGAAGTTTATAATTTTCGATTCCAGCGTGAACTACACAAGCGGCCGTTTTTCCAATGTCTATTCCATTCTCTACAGACAGAATGAGGGAGCGTACCTGGCGGGAGTTTATGCGGGACTGATGACCCGGTCGAACATAATCGGCATACTGGGCGGGCAGAACAGCACCACCATCAACGATTTCGTCCTGGGATACGAGCAGGGTGCCAGGTCGATCAATCCTGATATCGATATCCTGGTCGGATATGCGGGAAGCTGGAATGATCCTGCCAGGGGGGAGGCAATGGCCAATGAGATGTACAGCAAGGGGGCAGATATAGTCTTTCAGGCAGCGGGAACCACGGGATTGGGCGTCTTCCAGGCGGCCCTGAAATCAGGCAAATATGCCATAGGGGTTGATTCCGATCAGGGGGAGATAATCGAAGTGACCGATCCAGAGCAGGCCGGGCAGATCCTCACCTCTGTGATGAAGAACGTTGACAATAGCCTCTACCGCGCCCTAGCTCTGTATATTGGCGGAAGTCTGCCCTTTGGCCGGGCAGAGACTCAGGGCATCAAGGAGGATGCCGTGGGTCTCGCTAAGAGCCGTCGCTATCAGGAGATCACGCCTGATGATATCAAGGCCAGGATCAACCAGACGGAAATAGACATCCGGGATGGCAGGATAAAGGTAGAGACTGCTTTCAAATAGACTGCTCTCAAATGATCAATCCCAGAAGATATGGATGCAGTCCGTTTTCCGTAGCGGTCATTCACGGCGGCCCTGGGGCGGCTGGCGAGATGGCACCGGTCGCCCTGAGGCTGAGCGCCCGCCGGGGGGTTCTGGAGCCTATGCAGACGGCCCGATCACTGCCGGCCCAGGTTGAAGAGCTGAAAGAGCTTCTGGAGGAGTGGGCAGACCTGCCGGTCACATTGATCGGCTTCTCCTGGGGCGCGTGGCTCTCGTTCATCCTGGCAGCTTGCCATCCGGATATGGTCAGGAAGCTGATTCTGGTGGCAAGCGGCCCCTTCCAGGAGAGGTATGCTCCGGAGATAATGCGTACAAGGCTCTGCCGCCTGGACGAAAGGGAAAGGGGCCGGGTGGAATTGATCTGTTCCATCCTGAAGAGACCGAAAGGCTGCGACCGGGAAAAGGACAGGCTGCTGGCCGAGCTGGGCGAGCTGCTCTCCAGAGCTGATGCCTTTGATCCCATAAAATTGCCAGAAGAAGAAGAAAAAGAAAAAGAAAAAGAATCAGACAGCTCAAAGGCATCATGCCGGGCGGATATCTTTGCATCTGTCTGGAAGGAAGCATCGCTCCTCAGGCAGAGCGGGAAGCTGCTGGAGAACGGCAAGAGGATAGTCTGTCCGGTGACAGCCATTCATGGAGACTGGGACCCGCATCCTCACAAAGGCGTGAGCGAGCCCTTGCGGGAGACATTGAAGAGCTTTAAGTTCATCTTGCTGGAGAGCTGCGGACACAAGCCGTGGATAGAGAGAAGGGCAGAGGACAGATTCTACTCCGTTTTGGAGGAGGAAATGTTGGATGGAGAGTCTGATTGCCAGTCAACCGCAGATCGCCAAGCTTCCAAGCCTGCTCGGCGTTGAGGGCAGGCTTGTTTCCCGCGGCGCGTGCGAAATAATCAATTTGGCTACTGCTACCAGATGGAAGCCTGCTTGTCAGTTCTATTGGCAAACAAAATTGAAATGACATTATGCTGATCTCATTGCAGTCCACGAACTGGGGATCGGCCTGAGCCAATTGTGTTATCATAATCATAAGAGGCATCGTCATCCGGCAAGCGTTGCCAGGACCCTGCCCTCTGCCCTAACGGGAATGGGATGCAGAAGCTGGCAGCCTATTCTTTGCATGATTTGCTGCAAATTGCAGGCGGCCTCTTCTGCCCCCTCCTCCGGAACTTCCAGGACAATTTCGTCATGGATGGAGCCGATTATCCTCGCATTCTCAGTGGATATTTTGTCGTAGACCTCGGACATCACCAGCTTGATGAGGTCTGCTCCGGTTCCCTGGCAGGGGGTGTTGAACATCTGAAATCTGCTGGCGCGAATTCCAGTTCCGAAGCGGGGCCAGATCCGCCTTCTTCCCAGGACGGTACTGGCGGCAGTGACCGGCAGGGAAAAGAATCCGTGAATGCAGCTATGAAAATGGTGGATCACGGTGTAGCTCATCTCTGCTATCTGCCGCTTATGCCATTCTGCCACCCCCCGGTAGGTCTGAAAGAAGCTGGCCACCGCCTGCTCTGCTTCTTCCAGGGGGATGAACCTTCCGAAGTCTGAGAGGATTTTGTACTGAAGGGTTTTGGCAGAGCCGCCATAGATGAGAAGGAAGTTCATGATCTTGGCTGCCTGGCGTTGACCATCGGTGACCTGATCGATCACAGTTCCGCTGATCTTGCTGGCGGTGAGCCTGTGCAGGTCAACGCCGTCCCGGAAGGCCTCCTGCATGGCAGCATCCCCGGAGAGGCAGGCAATGATGGCAAGTTCGATGGCAGAGAAGTCTGCCTTGACAAACCTCTTTCCGGGCGAGGGCAGAAAGAGACTTCTGAAGGCAGGAGCGTCCGCTCCGGCTCTGGGAATCTGCTGGGCATTGGGATTTCGGGAGCTGATTCTGCCGGTAGTGGAAGGGATCTGGAAATACTGGGGGTGAACCCGGCCATCCCTGGAGGGCAGGTGCCTGAGCCAGCTGTTCAGAAATGCCAGGCGAAAAGAGGCGTGTCTGTAATTGAGGATCGCTTCTGCAAAGGCGCAGCCGGCAGCGGCAAGGCCCCTCAGCACCTCTGCTTTGGTGCAGGCTACCGCATAGCCTCTCTTGTTAAGGTAGGCCATGACCTCCTCCTGCCTTTCCGGATTGAGATAGCAGCTAAGCTTCCTGCCATCCTGGGAAGCGGCAACAAAGCCTTTTCTTTTGGCCTCGTCCTGGATCATCCAGACGAGGCGGCAGATCTCGTACTCCAATTCCTGGACCATTCTTTCCGCCCGGCAAGAGTCCAGATAGATTCCCGTGATCTCCATTTCAGCCAGAGCGCAGATTGCCCTAAACTCAAGATCGGCGATCCTCTGCAGCTCATTTTTGGCGAGAAGCTCATCGAGTATCAGGTAGATGGGCAGCAGAACGGCAGACTCGCCTGCCACGCCCTCGATGAGATGCGGGGAGAGGAAACGGCCTGGAGAGGGGTGCTGGAGAGCATCAATCTCATCTGCATCTGAATTGCTCTCTTGATCAATGGGAGCGAGAACTATTCCCAGATGTCTTTCCGCCAGAGCGGCGAGGCTATGATCCGGCTCCTGTTTCTTCCAGGGGTTTTTGGGCGAATTGGATGGCACCAGGTAATGAAATCCCGACCAGCAGACTTGAGAGGCAAGCATGAGGTCAAACAGGTTGCGGGCATTGATCTTTCGATTAACGGCTACTCTGATAAAAGAAACGGCAGTCTTGGCATCGAAGAGCACCTTCTTTATCCGGCTGTTCTCCAGGAGGCAGGCCAGATCGCCCAGGATATCAAAATCTGCCTCCAGGCAATCGGCGATGGAGACGGTTTTGTTGGGAAGGGCAATCGAAGCCAGCCAGATTCTTTCGCTGAGCGGATCCGGGCCGGTGGTGAGGATTCTCAGGGCGCAAATGGCAAATTTTTCCGCCTCTTGCAGAGCAGACTGCCACTCTTGCCGGGACTCAATTTTAATGATTCGGCTATATTCCGGTGAGATGGTCATGGCGAGTATTCATATTGCATTGCAATCTATATTATCATTATCATCGCGTGCCGTCTTCTATAAAATTGATTGAATGAAAAGGAGAAAAGTTTAGATAGTAGCAGCTTTAATAAGGCTTACTGTCTGGCGGGCAGGCCCTCCTATTCGGCCAGGAGCCATCCGGGCCAGCGGATGGAAAAGGCTATATATTTAAACTATATATAAACTCGTGAAACGCCAGGCCGACAACATCCTAATAATGATCTTTTTATAAAATGCTTTCGAGCATCTCACCCAAAAAAGGCCACCAGCAACAGCCGACAACCGTCTAAAATCGATGCTCGAAAGGCCGCTGCATAGCGAAAATGGCCTCAAATATCACCATTTTGAGGATGTTATGAAAATGAAAATCGTCGATGCTCGAAAAATGCGATTTTGCCGATATGCGCAGAGGCCTCAAAACCGACCCCCTATCCATTTCTAGAAAGAAGTGGCCCCATTGAAACGATTGTAAATGCAAAAAACAAAAGGATGTGAATAATTTGCCTCTATCCATTTCTAGAAAGAAGTGGCCCCATTGAAACGTAGCCGCTTGCTGCATGTTCAAGGGCATAGGGCCGGACTATCCATTTCTAGAAAGAAGTGGCCCCATTGAAACCTCTCATCTATAGCGGCCATGAACCCGCATTTGGCCGTCTATCCATTTCTAGAAAGAAGTGGCCCCATTGAAACACGATCCTCGGAAGCCAGGCGAACCGCTATGGCCTGATCTATCCATTTCTAGAAAGAAGTGGCCCCATTGAAACAAAAACAAACCGCGGCAGGATGCACAGGAGCGCGTGTCTATCCATTTCTAGAAAGAAGTGGCCCCATTGAAACTTGGATTGATTAGGATCACGGGGACTTTCTCCCAGGCGGCCTATCCATTTCTAGAAAGAAGTGGCCCCATTGAAACGCCCCAGAAGAAAATACCGTCCCTACAATCATAAACCTATCCATTTCTAGAAAGAAGTGGCCCCATTGAAACGCAAGAGTTGGTTTAACTCCTGTTTCTTTCTTTGACCTATCCATTTCTAGAAAGAAGTGGCCCCATTGAAACACATTGTTGGCATATTCGCGCTTATTTTTCTTTTCCTATCCATTTCTAGAAAGAAGTGGCCCCATTGAAACACTGGCACCTCCGAGAGTGAAGTAGCTATCTAATCCTATCCATTTCTAGAAAGAAGTGGCCCCATTGAAACACGCCCGCATCTGGGGCGGGCTTCCGTGCAACCGCCCTATCCATTTCTAGAAAGAAGTGGCCCCATTGAAACCACAGGGGCGATGGCCATGCACAGAAGCATGGCACACTATCCATTTCTAGAAAGAAGTGGCCCCATTGAAACGCCCATGAGCTCAGGCAGGGGCTCACACGCGACGGATGGGAAACAAGATCTACAGACACGATAATTCGTTTTCCCATGGGAAACCCTCGTTGGCAAAGATGCTCTGTCCGAGATTGGCGTCTATCCATTTCTGAAAGGAGATGGCCCATTTAAG
>MVRL01000141.1 GCA_002067705.1 Methanosaeta sp. PtaU1.Bin112 | reverse complement strand
ACTGGAGGTACGGATCGGAGGGCGGCTGGTCCGGAGGCTGGACAGGTTCACGCCAGTGAATCTTGAGACCTGGTTTTTCAAAACCGGGCCCATCATTTTTTTTAACTCCAAGGATCGCCAGACGGCGGCTGACGGTGGCCAGCGGGCCCTAACGATGCCGAGAATCCTGATAGGAGCATTTACAGTCTTCATCAAAGGACATGAAACTGAAAGACCAAAGCAATATCCAGCAGAAGAAAGACCACATTGAGGAACCAGATGAAGATAACAGACCGCATCCACGCCTTAAAGATCCCTTTTCAGATAACCGACCCTTCCGGCCAGAAGCTTCCCAGGTTCGTCTATTGCTATCTCATCTATGGCAAAAAGATAGCTCTTATCGACTCCGCTGTGGCCTCATCCGAGAATATCATTCTGGATTATCTGAATGAGACCGGCCACAGCCCGGAGGAGATCTCAATGGTCATTCTCACCCATTCTCATCCCGATCACATCGGGGCAGCCATGAATATCAAGAGCTTTTCCGGCTGCCAGATTGCCGCTCACTCTCTGGAGAAGGCCTGGATTGAGGATGTCGTGCAACAAGAAAAAGAGCGCCCCGTTCCCGGCTTTAAATCACTGGTGGAGGGATCAGTGCATGTGGACCGAATCTTAAGGGACTGCGACCTCGTCGATTTGGGCGGCCTTACCCTGCAGGTGATCCACACTCCAGGCCACTCCCCCGGCTCCATATCCCTCTGGAGCGCGGAGGAAAAAGCCCTCTTCTCAGCGGACGCCATTCCCATCCCTGGAGATATGCCCATCTATCAGGAAATCCTGGCATCAGTCCAATCCATCCAGAGGCTGAAGAGGATTGATGGAATCGGGCACCTCCTGTCGGCCTGGGACGAACCTCGTGCGGGTGGGGAGGCCTATCGGATCATGGGCAGGGGCCTGGAATATCTGCAGCATATCCACAAGTCCGTTCTGAGAGCAGCAGGTGGAATGGGCTCACCCACAGAGATCGATCCCATGGACCTGTGCCGGCAAGTGATAGCAGAGATGGGGCTTCCTCTTCATATGGCCAATCCCCTGGTGGCGAGGTCCTTTATGTCCAGCCTTAATACACGCCAGACCTCATGACGATGAAGGCAAAGACTGATCAGTAAAAGCTAAAAGAATGATATGAATCCCTCTTATGACGATGAGGACAAGATCGTCTGGCTCAGGGATCGAGATTTCTTGGCCAGGCTGAAGTACGTCCGGGAGGAGTTGCTGCTCTGCAGCATCAGAACCGGTCCAGTCAGGGCTCCCCCAGGAGAGGTTCTCATCGGATATGCCGTTTTGAAAAAGAGCGCTGCGAAAAACTCAGAAGGAGGCTTTTGCAGGAGGATATTCACTCTCCATTGGTCAGAGCTCGATGGGAGATCAGAAAGCCTAAACGAATCAATACCTTCGGACGCTGTTGACCCCCTCACCGTCAGGCCGGGAAAGCCGGGAAGAAGGCTCTCGAAAGAGGAATAAGCAAAAGGCTCTTTTCCACACTGAAAATAATTGCGTAGGGATCAGTGTCGAGTTTATGCTGCAGAACGAATCTTGGAGAGGAGCATGGACCCATCCAAGGTCCTCAGGAAACATGCATTTCTCAGGATAGACATATTAACAGTGCGGCTCTATCGCTCTATAATGGCGGACGAATCCCTGGGGATAAAGGTTGAGCGAAAGCACGGCGAGCGGTTCAGAAGGGCTCTGGTGGATTTGAAGGCATTTGACCCTGGCCGGAAGATCAGCTCGGATGGGTCCCATGTTTATCTGCCTGTGCGAGAGCTGTCCGAAAAGGAAGCAGAAAAGCTGCGGCTGGTAGCAGATTATGATGTCGTGAATTTTAGATTCGTGCCCGAGGAGAAGATCCTTACCCCAGAGGAAATTCTGGGCTTTAGGCCCAGCTTTGAGATCGTGGGCGATATCGCTCTGATAGAGGACCTGGAGGAAAAAGAGGCGGAGAGGGTTGCCTCAGCCCTCATGGCCACCAGCAAGAGCATCAAGACGGTGATAGCCCCCATCTCTGATGTTGAAGGGGTGTATCGAGTTCGACGGTTCAGGCATGTAGCAGGGGAGGCGAGGACCACTACCACCCATAAGGAGCACGGGCTGCGCTATCTAATAGACCTGGAGGGAGCCTACTTCACCCCCCGACTGGGAACTGAAAGGCTGAGGATAGCGGGCCTGGTCGGGCCCGATGACACCGTCTTTGACATGTTCGCCGGAGTGGGACCGTTCTCCATCCTCATGGCCAAGAGATGCAGATGGGTGGTGGCCGTGGACAAGAATCCAGTAGCTGTTCAGTATATGCGAGAGAACGCCCGGCTGAATAAGGTGGAGAACATCGATATCCTGGAGGGAGATGCAAATGAGATCGCACTGCGATACCAGAATGCAGCGGATCATGTTATCATGAACCTCCCCCATAGTGCATCCCTCTTCCTGCCTGCTGCCATCGGGGCGGCAAAGCCGGGAGGGACTGTCCACTACTACTGCATTGCTCCTGAGGACGACCTCTACCGGGACGAATTGCTGATAAGGGAGGCAGCGGAGAAGACGAGCGCGAGAATAGAGGTACTCTACGAGAGCATTGTGAGAAGCTATGCACCTCACAGGCTCAATGTGGTGATAGACTTCAGGGTCAAGAAGCTTTAGTGAAGCTCTGTTTAGTTCCCTGCTATTGATCCTTAAAGTGCTTGCTGAAAGCTTCTCCTGGTCGTTTAAATATCATCGATCTCATCAAACAGGTAGTCCTCCCACTCCCTCTTCCCCACCAGCACCTCGAACTCCGGCGGGGTGAGGATGGGAATACGATACTTGGCGGCATCATCCAATGCCACTCTGGGGCAGGCGGTAGAGACTGCCGCTCGGGCCCCCAAATTGAGCAGCCGGTCCGGCTCGATGTTGTCCAGATAGACCAGGAACATCTCCCGACCTCGGGCCTCGCCCAGGGCCATCATCCTTCTTGCCAGCTCCATCCTCTTCTGGCCGGACTTTTTGGAGACGAGAACG
>MVRL01000140.1 GCA_002067705.1 Methanosaeta sp. PtaU1.Bin112 | reverse complement strand
CCTCTTCAAGCCTCTCTCAGCCTTCGCCAACCGGTCAGGCGGAGGCGTGCTGCTCTTCGGCCTGGACGAAGACGCTGGCTTCCAGGTCGTAGGCGTGGGCAACCCCCGCAAGCTGCAGGAGGACCTCAGCGGCCTTGCAGCTCAGATGGAGCCGCCGCTTCGCCCCAGCTTCTCTGTGGAGGAGATCGAGGGTGGAACTGTGGTAGCGGTCGAGGTTCCGGAGGTCTCCTATGATCAGAAGCCCCTTCATCCGCGTGGGGAACTCCACCCGCCGGATGAGCGACTACGAGATCTACAGCTTCATCAGCTCTCGAACCCAGCCGACTTTTGATGAGGAGCCTGTCCTCCGGGCCACTTTGCAGGACCTGGACAGAGCGAAGCTTGAGAAGTACCTGGCGCAAAGAAAGGAGGCCCGTCCCAATGCCGTTTACTGGGACCAGCCTTTTGAGCAAATACTGAAGCAGCTTCAGATCGTCGTTGAGGTCGATGGCATTCTGCATCCGACTCTTGCCGGGCTGCTGATGTTCGGCATTTATCCTCAGATCTTTGAGCTGCAGCTTTTCATAGCCTATCTGCAATTCTACGGCACTACGACGACGGAGGAAGCCCCCTCTGGAGAACGTTTCCTGGATAATCGCAAGTTCGAGGGGACGATAAAAGAGATGATTGACGGCGCTGTAACCTACGTGATGGCCAACATGCGCAAGGGCAGCCTTATCCGGGGCGTCACCAGGCAGGATATTCCCGAATACCCGGAGGTTGCAGTACGAGAGGCTATAGTCAATGCCGTAGCCCACCGGGACTACAGCCATTTCGTGCGCGGGAGCCACATTCAGGTGCGCATGTTTGCCAACCGCCTGGAGGTCGAGAACCCAGGAGGGCTCTATGGCAGAGTGACCGTCGATAAATTGCAGGAAGGCCAGTCCACCAGGAACAGGCTGCTCATGCATCTGATGGAGGACGTCCACCTGGTGGAGAACAGGGGCAGCGGGATAGATGCCATGCGGGATGCCATGCAGAAGAGAGGGCTGCCTGCGCCGGTGTTCGAGGACAAGAGGACGGCGTTTCTGGTGAAGTTCTATCAGGTGAAACCAGGCTCCTTAGCCCTAAGCGATGCTGAGCTGAAGATTCTAGCTTACGTAAAGGAGTATGGCTCAATAAGGCGGGCAGAAGCCGAGAAGCTGCTGCAGATTAATGATACTAAGGCAGGGTATATGCTGCAGAAGATGCAAAAGAGTGGCCTTCTGCGAAAAGAGGGTCGCTTCAAAGAGACGCGCTACTTGATGCCGTGATACCGTGAATCTACTAAAAATTATAATTTATTTGTAAATTTTTTGTATAATCCAGGCTGCTTAATAGCGGCTTTCAGGGCGGGATCTGAGAGGAGCTGTGGATCCTAAACTCCGTCTTTTTTAATAACCAGGTTGGCTTCGACAGGCACTCCGATCCCCATTTTCTCGAATATCGTTCTCTGTTTTTTTGAGACCTCCGTCAGTCTCCATTTTCCCCCTACTTTGACCGCTCGGAGCTTCGACAGTTCCATTAGGATGTCTTCGAGGGATTTCTTGTCCAACATCCCCGCCTCCCTGGCTCTGCGAAGGAGCATCGCCCTGAGGATCAGCGATATGAAGAAAATGAACAGCAATCCATGTAGTGTCTCGATTTTATGCACTCTCAAAGGCATAGCCTCCAGCTCGTTCTTCAGTTCGTCGAACTTCTTTTCGACCTCATCTCTTTCCCGATACATAGAAAGCACTTCATCCCAGTCTCTCTTGGTGGCCGACAGCAAGATAGTCTTGCCAAATCGGTTTGTTGCCTGGGATATGGTATTGATCCTCCTGCGGAGTGTGATCCTCTTTCCCTCGACGCTGCACTCGAAATATCTTTCAAAATTGCCCGCAGTCCTCTTGAACTGATCAACGGGATTCTTGAACTCCTTGCCATCGAGCGCATATTCGATATCAATCAGCCGATTGTAGAACGAATTTGTCTCCAGGCCCTCTCGCGTCTTATTGTAAAGCACATATCCATAAGCTTGAACACCACCAATCACTACTTCACTTTCCAGAACGTAGAATATGTCCCCTCCGAAACGCCTGGCGTTGGCAGGGTTTTCGATGTCCCGGTTCGTTTCGCTTATCAATCCCTTGCCCAGATTGACGCTGAATGGAAGCGGCAGGATGAAATCGATTTTTTCGCGGCTCAGCTCCTGAATGTTGTTCTCGCTATAAAATCCTCGATCCAGAATGAATAGGCTCCTTTTGATGCCGAAGGCCTTAGTTTCAGCTACAAGATTTTTCAGAGTCACAACATCGTTGATGCTTCCTGGAAACAGCTTGAAGTACAGGGGCAGATGCCTATTTAGCGACAACACCAGCCCCAGATTAACCTGTGGCAGATCCAAGCTGTCACGATTGTATCCCCACTCCAGCCAATCGATATTTTTGGACGCAGATGAGAATGACGTGATATCGTATATGAGCGTTTCATTTTCCCCGGCGATCAGGGAACTGTAGAATGATGCCAAGGCAGCATCCTGGGAGGATAAGCGCATTAGGAAATCGGAAAGCCATTGGGAACTAAATGACTCCTTCAGGGAGTAAATCTCT
>MVRL01000139.1 GCA_002067705.1 Methanosaeta sp. PtaU1.Bin112 | reverse complement strand
AACAAATATCCGGCCATCAGTAAAGCTCTGCTGCTCTGTGAATGAATGGGGCTCATCATCCCAGCCCGCCCGAACGAGTCTGGGCTCCACATATTTTCTGCAGGTATCCGCCTCGTTGAGCAAGATTTCCTCTTTGATTCTCACGCCCCCAAGAAGTTGCTTGACAAGATGAGCATTCCGAAGAAAAGATCTATCCTCAAGTATTTTAAGTATTTCTTAAGTGATCAATTATAGTTCCTGCAAAAATTTATAATCAATTTTCCTTCACCCAATGCACTTCCCTAACTGCTCCTATCCTTCCCATGCCTTCCGTCCCTTGTCCTTCCTATCCCTCCATCTTTCCCGTCTTTTCTATTGTTCTCATCCTTCTCTTCTCCTCCATCGCCCCGGAACAATTATTTAATCCAGAAGATCCCAGCACCATCCTCGATGACTGAGATCCGAGATCCTGTGCACGGTTACGTCCAGCTGGAGGGCTTCGCCCTGGAGATTGCGGACACGCCCCAGATGCAGCGGCTGCGCTGGATCAAGCAGCTCGGCCTGGCAAGCCTGGTCTATCCCGGCGCCAATCACACCCGCTTCGAGCACAGCCTTGGCGCTTACCACCTGGCGAATCTGCTCGCAAAGCAGCTCGGCCTGGCGGATGACGAGATGATGCTAGTGGGAGCAGCAGCTCTTCTGCATGATGTGGGCCACGGCCCGCTCTCCCACGCCACCGAATCTGCCCTCACCCCGTACCTGCGAAAGGAGCACGAGAGCATCATGGACATCCTGAAAAAGGGCGAGCTTCGGGAGGTACTGGAAAGATACGGCCTGAAGGCCCCAGACATCCAGGCGGCCATAAATGGAATCGGCCTGGGCCAGATCGTAAGCGGCGAGATCGATGTGGACCGGATGGACTACCTGATCAGAGATGCCCATTACACCGGCGTGGCCTACGGAGTGATCGACCGACTGCGCCTGCTCCAGAAGATGACCCTCTACAACGGAGAGCTGGTAGTGGAGGCAGGAGGCGTCCAGGCAGCTACATCTCTGCTCATCTCCAGGCTGCTCATGCATCCGTCCGTCTACTACCATCATGTCTGCCGCATATCGGAGTGCATGATTGCCGCCGCCATCAGGCGCATGATTGATGACGGAACCAGCGCTGCTGCGGTCAAGGCGATGGATGACATAGAGCTCATGAGCTCCCTGCAGGCGGCAGGCGGCTATGCAGCAGAGATGGCTGCTCGCATCCGGTCGAGGAGGATATTCAAGCGGGCGGTCTACGTCGGCCTGGAGTGCCTCGATCCTTCCGTCCTCAAGGTAAGCGAGAAGATGCTTGCTCAGGAGATCGCCCATGAGGCAGGGGTGGATGGAGACTACATTCTGGTGGACAGCCCGGCCCTCATGGACACGCCTGAGGGCAGCTTTCCCGCTCTTGTAGAAGGAGAGGTCAAAGCCCTGCGTGAGGTCTCTCCTCTGGTCAGCATCCTGGAGAGAGCCCACCGGGCGACCTGGAGATTCGGAATCTACTGCCGGGAGGAGGATCGTGAGAATGTGGCTCAGGCGGCCCGAAGATGTCTGAATCTCAAGAAGAACAGGCTGATTTACAGGTATATCGATACGTTTTAGAGAATAGAGATTAGAAAAAGAAAAAGCAGGGGCGTCCATTGGTCACAGCACTGAGCGCCGTCCTTGCGTTCCTGCTCTCCTTGCAGGAGGCCCTTCTGCCCTTTAACAGAAATTGCTGGTTTAGAATACCTGCAAAGTCACATCATTGCTCTTCTGGCCAGCGCTCTCAAAGGTGCTTACGTAAGATCCGGTATCTTTCGCATAGATCCAGATGTACTTGTATCCCGTTCCAACCGGATCGAATTTCTTGCTGCTGGTATCTCCATCAGGGGCAACTTCATTGGCGATTACGTCCGCATCAGCCGGAACGAAAACGAACTGCCGCACCCATGTTCCCTTGGGAGTCTTTGCGATCACATCCCAGCCGGTCTCTGTCTCAATCCAGGCGTTGATCTCGTTACCGGAGAAGCTCTTCTGGAAGGCCATCCAGGGAGAATATGCACCCAGATAATAAATCGTGGTTGGCGGATTTGCCACTATATTGTAGGAGCGCATGGTAATCTGTTCTGCCGGTAGCGGGGCCTTTGTAGTAGACTTGGCCATCGGTGGGTAGCCAGAACTCGCAGCCGCAGCAGGCTGAGTGCTTGCGCAGGCCGGACCACAGGTAGCGGAACACGTGGGCTGGCAGGTGGCAAGGCATGTAGCAGAGCAGGTGGCCGAACAGGTCGATAGACAGGTCCGGGAGCAGGTCATCTGACAGGTTGAATAGCAGGTATCACGGCAGGTCTGTCCGCATGTTTGCGAACAGGTGCCAGAGCAGGTTTGGCTGCAGGTATTCGCACAGGTTCTTTTGCAGGTACGCATGCAGGTATTATCGCAGGTGTTGCTGCATGTAGCCGCACCGCAGGAGAGAATGCAGGTCCGGCAGCTAAGCATGCAGGTATTGCTGCAAGTGTCGCCGCACGTATTGCCGCAAGTCCCTCCGCAGGTACTGCCACATGTATAGCCGCAAGTGTCACCGCATGTGCTGCCGCAAGTTCCGCCGCATGTCCCAGAACAGGTGCTGCCGCAACTATCAAAGCAGGTCTGCTCCGTCTCCCACTGGCAGATACCCATAGTGAGGTCAGCCTGTTTGATCAGTAGTCTGCAGCCTTTCTTTTCAGGCATATCCAGGGGGGCTAAGCTTGCAGTCTCAACGCTTCCGTACTCGAGCTTGCTTTCAGAGGTGCCGTTCTTCAAGATCCCTAGCTCTTCTGCAACCTGACTGTATCGATAGTCGAATAGAGGCGTGCCGCTCGATGATATGGAATTATCATTCGGCCCTTCATTCGACGAAGCTAAACAGCTGCATGCTAATATAGATACAGATATAATCAACAGCAATCGTTCCCGTATCAAACCTAACCCTCCTTCGACCCGGATCCCGCCCAATGGATGCAAATCAATTGATGAAGATCAACTGAAGCGCCCAATTAGCATTTTTTTTCTGATGTTTGGTGCCGATCCATATAAGTACCTTTCGGAATTAGGAATTAGGAATTAAAATTTGAAATTAATCTTTGTCGCTCACAAGCTCATGTTGCTCATCAAAGGAATATCTTTCTGCATTCTATTCGTTCCAGCAATATCAAAGAATAAATGCATTGATCAACGCCGGAAGCCTTATATTCAAAAAGAGGATAACAACCAAAATATAATACATTGACGAACAGAAGAACGGCAATCGATCTCCCTGGGAAGTGCTTAACTAATTCATGATAGGATCATCAACTGATATAAATATCGTGATCAAGAGATTGGCCTCAATTTTATTGATTATCCTTTCTCTGAACCTCTTTTCTCTCAACATGGGGTACGGATCGCCAATATTTATGCGGTTTTGCGGTCTATTATGCCTGGCAGCACTGCTGATAACATATATGAGTTCATATAAAAAAATACAGATTCAATCAATTTCCCTAGCCGGCGCATTCCTGATATTGCTGTCCTTTGCAGTTCTAACAAGCATAGATAAACCAGAATTCTGGTTACTGAGCTTGATCATATTCATCTGCGGATTTGACCTGCTCTTGAGATCGGCCGGGGAAGATGAGCCACAGTTATCCGCACTGGCATTGGGCAGCTTATTTTATTCAATCTGTTATTTATATTATATTAACGATCCCTCCTTCTGGAGATTCTTCACAATTTCCTCGCAGGAATTATCTGTGGTTCTTGGAAGAATCGCCGGTGCCCCCATATTGCTCGGTCCTACCATTAGCTGCGCATTTATCTTTATCTCATTTTTGTGCTGCACAATATCGTTTTGGATCTTATCTGAAAATGGATCGCACCGCCCGATAAAGGCATTAATTGCAGTCTTGATGAGCTTTGCACTGCTCTATGTAGCATACTTCTCGACCATCGTTTCGGCCTGGGCTGACGCAAACAGATACATGAATCATGCATATCTGGTTTTTTTTCTTCTCCTGATACCATTCTTGATCTTTGCAGCCAAAATAGGCGTAAGATCGCTCGAGCTGGGCGGCAAGATTCCTTCGCCTGGAGAAGCAGCCATCTCGGCATCGCTCATAATTTCCGTCTTCTTAGCCATTTTGCTGATATCGATATCTCCCTTTTTCAGCACCAACTTCAACTCCGGGGTGATTGGCAAGGTAGTACTCTATGAAAAGGACAGTGAGATGGGATTTGATATTCCTCACTTCCCAAAAGCAAATCAATCCTTTGCACCGGACGACGGATTTTCCGTGGGAGCGATAAAGCGATACTTGGAGAACATGGGGGCAATGGTGGAGAGCCTGAACTCGACAGACGACCGCGATATGAAAGAGGCCCTCAAGGGTGCTGATATCCTGATACTCATGAATCTCAAGAAGGAATTCTCACCCTCAGATCAAGAGAGCATCAGAGAATTTGTAAAAAATGGCGGAGGTCTTCTGGTATTTGGCGAGCATACGTCCATGTTTGTCCCTGATCAGGATTTTGCATCCGGAAAAGATTACCTGAATGATTTGCTTAAGCCAACCGGAATCAGAATTAATCCGGACACCGCGGACTATATCCCGGACCGCTGGCAGTATGCTGCCTCAGCCCTGCCCCACCCAATCACCAGAGATCTGGATTTTGACTTAACCACATCATCAGTCGGCGCATCACTCTCTCTCTGCGGCAAGGCCAGGCCATTGATCATAGGAAGGTTCGCTTTCTCGGACAGAGCCGATCAGACCATGCCGGGACACCTCGGTGACAGGCTCTATTCGCAGGACGAAACCCTGGGCGATCTGGTAATTGCCGCTTGCGATACCTATGGCAAGGGAAAGGTGCTAGTATTTGCAGATACATCCTATGCGTTCAATAATGAATTGCCGTTTAGATACCGCCTGATCTATAATTCCGCGTCCTGGCTGATAAGCCAAAAATCTGATCTTGGGGATTATCAGTCGATCGCCTCGATCTTCCTTCTTCTCTTAGGTCTGGCAGCTTACCTCTTTGCAGACCGCGCCTTAGCCAGTCGTAGCATTCTCGGGAAAAGCATTGGGCGATATCAAGCCAGGCTTTCTCTCCTTTTTCTGATATGCCTTGCTTTTTCGGCAGCACTCTCGCTGGTTCTTGCCGAAGGCATGAACGGTTCTCTGATGAAAGCCCCCCAAGATCCTTTGGAGAAAGTGGCCTGGATAGATTTCACCCATTTAAACCAGTTCAACCTGGAAAATTATCGAGACGATGGCGTGGCAGGATTGACCGAAAATCTATTTCGAAATGGCTATTTGCCTCAGATATTGCAGAACGATCAGGAGATCTCCGAGATCCTCAAAGGATCGGTGGCGATCATTATTGCCCCTAATGAGGATTATTCTGCAAAAGAGGCTCAGAAGATCAAGCAATTCGTCGAGTCCGGGGGTTTGCTGATCCTCTGTGCAGGATATAAAAACGCCGCCCCCATGGACTTGATACTAAAATCCTTTGGCCTTGGAATTCTTGACCTTCCAATGGGATCTTTGCCCTGGATTGAAGAGACCCATGCCACCGGAGGGCAGGCGATCGTCTCCCCTGAAAACCTGAAACGATACTGGCATAAGCCCAAGTTCATGGAAGCTTATCCGGTCCAGGCGGATGGAGAGTATACTCCGATAACATGGATGCGCTACAATGACGGTACCTTTAATCTCATCATTCAAAAGAAAGCAGGCCGAGGAAATGTGATTCTCATTGGCGACTCAAGGTTTTTGCTCAATGAAAATCTGGAACACCTCTCGCTGGGAACGGGAAAGGAAAGCCGTGAGCAGTATCAGCTTCAATGGTTGGGAAACATTGAGCTGATGCGCAAGATTCTAACTGCACAAAAATCCGGGATGCTATGAAACGAGATATGCTGCAGGGCACAAAGCAATCATTATGGTTGGCGCTGATACCACTGGTCGCATTCTGGTTGTTCTCGCTTGAGATCTACGGCCAGACTGCCAGCTCCAGCCAGACTTACCGCTCCATTGCGGCCATATCATCTCTTCTGTTGGGGATTGCGGTTTCTGCCATATCCTTCTGGAGAGCAGATGCATCCATTGAAAAGAAGTATTGTGCCATCCTCCTCCCTCTGATGCTCTCCGCCTGGGCGATTCCTTATCCCTCCAATGCAGGCCTGATAGTCTGCATAGCAGGCTTTGCCGTCGCTTTTATCGCGCCAGGATCGCGTTTTCTCTGGCTTGCAGGGATATTCTCCGGCACCATCCTAATGCTGGAATCTCTGACTATTTCTATCTACTATATGCTGGCAGCAAATTATCACTCCGCGGAACCTCTGGCCTCCAGCGCTGCATTCCTCCTGGACCTCACCGGCATCCAAGCATCTGCAAATGGGGGGGCTGTCTTTGTTCTAGCCCAGGATAATGTGTTCCCCCTCTCGGTAACCTTCGAAAAGCTCGGTTTCTATCCTTGGATCTTGGTATATGTCGGTTCATTATTAATATTATTTCTGATATCCAAAACTGCTTATTCCTTCTTGAAAGATTCCTTGCTGGTTCTCATCGCCAGCGTCTTTTATCTTTTAGTTAGATATGTCATTCTTGTACAGATATTCTTCTCGAGGGATTTGCCGCAAGCAGCCGGTGTGAGAAATGACATCTTCACAGATCCCTGGTGGCTGATATTGAGCTTCTTGCCACTGGTGCTGCTGCTTTCTCGTTTTGATATTTCCAAGGACCTAAGGCTTGATTTCCAGATAGTTTTGGACAGAAAGAAGGCCATCGCTCTAGCGGCAGCAGCTATAAGCGTCTTCTGTCTGACCTGCTCAGCAGTCTTTCCGGATACAGGGACCGAAAAAGAGGGAAGGGTGCTGGTGGATGAGATTCACTCCATCTGGGAGTCATCTACCCTTAAACTTGACCGCAACTGGTACGGGGAGAATTCCACATACAACTCCTACAGCATGATCCAGTGGCTCAACGATTCGTATCATGTGGACCGGGTCGTGAGCCCATCTTTTAATGAATGGAATGTTACAGGCGCATCGAAAGTCATTCCAGATATCATATCCGATAGCATTACCGACGAGATTTTAAATAATTATGATATATTAATAATAAAGACTCCTTCTGCCTATCAGCCGTCTGAGATAGAGGCGATAGTGCGCTTTGTCAAGAACGGAGGAGGCCTGTTATTGATCGGCGATCATACCAACTTCGCCGGCACCGGCTCGAATCTCAACCAATTATCCGAGCGATTCGGAATAGAATTTGGATTTGATGCCGTCAATACCATCAATGGAAGACTATTCTACTTTCAGCGAGAGGGCTTTGTGCATCCGGTCATCAAATACATGCCCTATCTGGATTTCATGACCGGCTGCAGCCTCAGGTCGCCTCTTTTCGGCGAGCCTGTGATTGAGGGCTCAGGCCTTCGTGCCGATCCGGGAGAGTTCGCTTCCGTGGGATTCTTCAGAGAGACGAGGGATAGCGACCCCACTCAGGTCACGGACACAGTATGGGGTCTCATAAATCAGGCGGTAGCGGTGAAATATGGAATGGGAAGAGTGGTGGCATTTGCCGATTCCACCGTTATATCCAATTTCAGGATATTCTTTGGCGGCTCCTGCAATTTTATCATCGGGGCTATGGAGTACCTCAACCACAGCAACAGCTCTGAGAATGAAAAGCAGATTCTGTTCATCCTGGGAATGATCTTTGCCTGTCTGGCTCTGATCCTGCTAGGAAGAGAGTTCTGGGGAGAGAGGAAGATAGCGGCACTGCTGGTCCTACTGGCTGTAGCCTCCCTCACCGCCAGCGGGGCCATGCTGATCTTTTCCGCAAAAGGAGAGGAGACCATTCCCTGCCGGTTTTATGACTACAACCACACCGTCGGTTTTGACGGAGAGCACTCTGGAAATATAACAAGCAGGGGAGACACACCAGGAGAGTACGAGACCTTCTACATCTGGACGCAGAGGGTCAACCTCACACCGGTGATGGAAGAGAGAATGAATGATGCTTTAGCCAAGGGCAAGGCGCTGGTGGTGATCGACCCCGTCGCGGAATTGTCTGGGGAAGATCTGGCCCTCTTGCGGGACTACATAAGAGGCGGCAATTGTATCCTGCTCATGGTCTCTTCCCAGCAATCCTGGTCCAAAGTGATAGAGGATTTCGGCATGGACACCTATTATCTGCCTGAGCCCGCCAACCTTGTCGCGGATAATACTACCAGCGCCGCTGCCAACACCGGCATGATGGAGGCGGTCTGGGCAAGCAAGGATGGACTTCCCATAAAGCCCTGGGGGCTGGCCGTCAAGGGAGGCAGGCCTCTTCTTGATATTGATGGGCGAGTGGTGTTGGCGGAGACTGATTACGGCACGGGAAAGTTCCTGCTGTTTACGGACTCGCAGGTCTTTATGGACGGATTATATGGCAGACCGGGCTTTATGGGGTATCCCAAGGCAGAGCCAAGCATGGTGGACAGAGAGAGCTATGATCTGCAGGCTCTGTACAACCTGGAGTATCGCATATTTGAGGAGCATTTAGGGTTTAGAAAGAAGTAGCCAGGAAGCAATACCCGATCGCATCAATGGCCAGCGAATAGGAGACGATATGCAAAAGGCGACCAGTGCTTAAGCGAGAAGGGGAACGATGCTCTGCCATATTTTCGATCATATAAGCTCTGCCCGAGCCGCCAGCCTGGCGAGGCGCACCGGCTCAGGCACCCGCCCGTCCCTTGTGAATTTACTCAGCAGAATCCTTGCTTCATTGGTCGTTGCTCCCCAGACCCGAACGAAGACCTCGTATCCGGTCTTGAGATGAATTGCCTGGCGTTCTCCCAAATTGCGATAGAGGCGGAGCTTCTCCTCAGGGTTTGGAAAATGCTGGATAATATGCTCTTGCAGTCCGGACGATTCCTCGTAGGTGAGGCAGATCAGGGGCTTTTCAGTCTCCTCGAAGACCCGCTTTAGATCGACGATGTTAAACCAGCTCAAGGCCGCGCCGCTCAGGATCAGAGCATTAACATCCCTTCTATCCAGCTGCCGGTAGAGGCTGAGGACTGCTGCAGTAGCATCATCTCCTCCCACGGTTGCATGGGCATAGGCAAGGCCGTCCACTCGCAGATCGGCGCGCATGACCACACCGGCGATCGTTGAGATGGGTAGAGAGCGCACAAAGCTCTCTGCAATTCCCAGAACACGCAATCCGGATTTGTTGAGATGAAGTGCCATTGACGATCCCACCTAATCCGTTCCGGTCTCCTCTCCGGCGTCACCTCTCTTTGCCAGGACGTCTCTCAGAGCGGGGGCAAGCACCAGTATCTCCTTGACGGCCATCGGCTTTCCGGAAATGGATATAGCATAAGGACAGGCATAGGGACCCTGTCGATCGATGATCAGCATGGCGATGGGCGAAGCCTCAAATGCCAGGATGCTTTTCCCAGAGGCCTTAATGACCGTGATTCTCGTGACCGGCCAAATTGTCCTGCCGCCGGCTGTTATCTCCCTGCCCACAATCACTCGCACATCCACATCGGGAAGAGTTATCTTCTCCATAATCTACCTCCAACCAAGCATCTCTCTGACCAGCTGCCGGATCTGCTTTCTCCGCAGGGATCTTATTGCAGCCCAGATGGGCGAAAAGAGTCTGGCCCTGATCTCGGCATCCAGCGTCCCCTCCAGCCGCAATCCATCAAACCACGGCTCAAGGGCCAAATTTGCCAGAGAGACGCCAAGCAACGACGCAAAAAACCAGATGTATCCGCTGAAAATAGCAGTCTGGGCAGGATCGTCCAGGCCAAAGCATAATCGACAGGAGAGCTTTTTGATAAGGATGGATCTGCCCAGATCTCCAAGTAATTCTGCCAGAGCAGGGGCGGCATCAATAAGAGATCTGACGCTCGGATAACGGCGGGCTTTTCTCTCTGCTTCGTTTTTCTCAGCCATCTTGCCATCGGCATTCCCATCAACTGCATTTTCGCCGGAATTGATCAAATTCTCTGCTTCTCTCTCTACCAGCTGCTTTCCAGCCGGCTTCTTTTCTTCTCTTCCCCAGCCCTTCTTCCTCATTCGCCGGATTAATCCGATGAAAGCATTCTCCTTTGCACCGGCCTTTCGCTCATCGGTATCCTGCCCTTCATCTCCCCCATTTTCATCCGTTCCCTCTCTTCCACCCATTCCGTCCTTTTCTCTATCGATGTTTGTCAGCAACTCCTCGATTGATTGGGGCGAGCCCTCCCGCTTGATTATGGTCAGGAAAAGCCAGGTCAATTTAATGCTCCCCCATACCAGGTTTTCCTTCTTTCCGATATTCAAGGTGAGGCAGAAAGGAGCGAAGAGAATGAGGAGGATGATAGCAACGAAAATAAAGATGAGAAGAAAAAAGACTTGCGATATGGCGAGATAGGAAAATAGCATTTCGCAGCCTCAATCAAGCAGCTATTTGATTATGATAGCCGTCATATCACCCGTGTCTTTCTCTCCCGGCTTCCTGCGTTTCCCTATCTTCTCTAAAAGGTCTTCAGCAATATCAAATAGCGATTCTCCGAGAGGAGACAGAGGGACAAGCTTCACGCCATCCAGCCCTGAGGAGCCGTTGGATACAATCATTACCGCAGCAGGAGTGATCTCCACGCCCCCACCTGCTGCTCCATCTACTGCATGCTTTTCTGCGCCGTATCCATCAATCTTTGCCTCTTTTGCCTCTTCAGACTCTTCATAATTTGCGCCTGTGCGCTTCATCCTGGTGGCGACGCCCAGGGCTACTTTATGAACGGGAATGATGATCTTATCATCAAGTTGAATCGGCTCACTGACCGCCTGGGCAGAAATAGCGTCAAGCAATCTATCGAGAGCATCTTTGCTGTCATCAGCGCATGGCATCTATATCTCAGTTAATAACTATTTCACTCTATATACATTTTTCTGCTATTTCAGCAATAATAATATTAATATTTTTCAAATAACCTTGCGAGACTGGCGTGCATTGTGTGGATGTTCAGGCCGTGGCTCAGATACATCATTGGACACTTTCCAGCGATATACTGCATCTGCAGCTGGGTGCACCTCTCTTTTGCCTTGTCGGTATCCGTCCTCCAGTGAATCCAGCACCTATCAATGCCCTTCTTTTTCAATTCAACAATTGCGTTCTCTGTTTTCTCCTTTTTCAGGCCTACGACAGCGCATTCGAGGTTTGATGGAATTTCCTGGATTCTGTGCGCTGTCCCCTGATCCGGGCTATCGGACAGATCAACCACGTAGACTTTCTTTGCCCTCTGCTGCAATTCCTCTATGGTCAGTTTCATAGCTGGTTTGCTCTTATCTGTGACTACGACAAAACTGTTCTTCTCCCAGAATGACTCTTGATCTGACATTCCTACCACTTCGTCTATCCCATTAAGGGCTCAAAGTATAAAAATAAGGCCGCAGATAAACATGAGATTATGCAGATAGCCGATCATATTCATGCCCTGAAGATTCCATTTCAAATCGCCGGCCCATTCGGGAAGAGAATTGACAGGTTCGTTTACGTTTTTTTGATCTACGGGGAGAGGATTTGGCTAATCGATAGCGGTGTTGCCGGATCCGAGAGTATCATTTTCCAGTATCTGAAGGACACCGGCAGAAGCCCCCAGGAGATCTCCATGCTCATCCTCAGCCACGCCCATCCGGATCACATCGGATCAGCTGCGGCAATAAAGCGCATCACTGGCTGCACTGTGGCGGCGCATGCCTCTGAAAGGGCCTGGATTGAGGATGTGGCTCTGCAGGCGAAGGAGCGGCCAGTTCCTGGATTTTTCGATCTGGTGGGCGGATCGGTAGAGGTTGACCGAACTCTGGACGAGGGAGATCTCCTTCGCATTGAGGGCGGCGCTGATTTGCGGGTGCTGCATACTCCGGGCCACTCCTGCGGCTCTATATCCCTGTGGATCGCGGAAGAGGGCGCGCTCATCACAGCGGATGCAATTGCTATTGACAGGGAGATGCCCATCTATCAGGATATCCTGGCATCTGTGCGATCGGTGCAGAGGCTAGCCTCCATTCCGGAGATCAAGCTCCTCCTGGCTGCCTGGGATGAACCGCGCCCTGGCGAGGATGCCTATCGCATCATGGATGAAGGCCTGCAGTACCTACAACATATCCACAGCAGCGTTCTCAAAGCCGTAAGAGAGGACTCAGCGCTCGCTGAGAAGGATTTTATGCAGCTATGCAAGAAAGTTCTGGATGAGCTGGAACTGCCTCAGTTCATGGCCAATCCTCTGGTCGCGGCATCTTTTCGGGCCAGCCTGAGAGAAGACGTGCGAGATAGATCCGATATATTGAAAATTTGAGAAGAATAGAAATATGAAACGAATAGCAAGAAGATAGAATAGAGATAGGTTAGCATGCATTCAGCATACTACGATGAAGAGAAGATAATCTGGCTTCGGGACCATGCCGCTCTGGCAGCTATGGACTTTGTGCGGGAGAGATGGATGATCTGCCTAATTCGCACCGGGCCGATCATGGCTCCACCGGGCGAGACTCTCATCGGCTACTCCGTCCTGAAGAAGACCGCAGCCAAAACCGATGAAAGGGGCTTTCGCCGAAGGATCTTCACCCTGCGGCCTGAGGATCGGTACAGAGATGAAGGAGGTGGACTTCAGAATGAACTTCCACCTGATGCAGTCGATCCCCTCCTGACTGAGGCAGGAAAGCCCGGCCACAGGCCAGATCTGACCAAAAAGATAAAGCCAGATTAGATCCCGTCATAACAGAAAACAGAAAAGAAAATAATAATCTAAGGATCTTAGGAGCTAATGATTTCAGGTCTAGGAAGCTCAGGGAATTAAGATATGCCCATCAAGCTACGCATTGCCACCTTCAACCTCATGAACCTGGACGACCGGCGGGACCGCACCCCCAGCCTTGAGGAACGGATACCGATCCTCCGGCCACAGCTGGTTCGCCTGGACGCGGACATCCTCTGTCTGCAAGAGGTTTGCGGCCAGCATAAAAGCGGCAGAAAGGTGCGGCTGGAGGCCATGAACCGCCTCCTGGAGTGCACTCCCTACGAAGGCTACAAAAAGATCAACACTCTCGATCCGGATACCAGAGAGCCTTTTGAGCACCACAATCTTGTCATCCTCAGCCGCTACGATATTGTGGACCACGACCAGTACCTTCACGAGTACGCGCCGTCACCGCGCTATCAGAAGGTCACTGCCCTGCCAGAGGAACGTGAGGCGAGGGAGATCTCCTGGGAGAGGCCCATCCTGCATGCCAAAGTTCGTCTTCCCAATGAGATGGTGGTTAATGTCATCAACCTGCATCTCAAGAGCCGCAGGCCCACCAACATCCAGGGGCACAAATTGACGCCCCGAACATGGAAGACCGCCTCGGGCTGGGCGGAGGGCGTTTTCATCTCCAGCATGAAGCGCATCGGCCAGGCTCTGGAGACGCGAATACTCATCG
This sequence comes from Methanosaeta sp. PtaU1.Bin112, assembly GCA_002067705.1. Taxonomy (GTDB): domain Archaea; phylum Halobacteriota; class Methanosarcinia; order Methanotrichales; family Methanotrichaceae; genus Methanothrix. The sequence goes on along the minus strand of MVRL01000139.1, from coordinate 11,222 downwards.
ATCATCTCTTCGACAGAGATCCCTGCGCCCTCATCGCCGTCTGCGGGGATTTCAATGAGGAGTTTGATGAGGTCTCAATTGAAGCCATCCGGGGCGACGTTGAGAACACGGGAAACATGGACCTGGCGATGAGGGTCATGGTTCCCACGGAAAGAAACATACCCGAGCCGGCACGCTACTCGCTCCTGCACAACGGCAGGGGAAAGATGCTCGATCACATTCTGGTCTCCAGGACCATGCTCGCCTATTTCAAGGGCTCAGAGGTTCACAATGAACTTTTGCATGACGAATCGATAGTCTTCGCCTCCAAGATATTCTATCCCGAGTCCGACCATGCACCGGTGATCGCCCGTTTCGAGATGCCAGAGACGAAGATCAAATGGGCGGAGGGGCCGGACGGTGGCGAGGGAGGATACCAATGCATAAAGGGAGAGCGGGAAGAGTGCCGGTAAAGGAAAATTTGGAGGAGATGCCATGAGCTTCAATCGAGAATTCCTGAAAAGGATAAACAAAGCCCCTGATGAGAAGATCGATTCGGAATGCATCGACATGCATATCCATTAGCATTTCAAATCATTAGCACGATGTCGCTGGAGCATAATCCAATCCCGGATCAACCTTGACGCTCATAGCCCGTTGCACGCTTGCCGCCTCCTGGCTACCTGGTTCTTTTCCGGTAGCGATGTACCTCTTCAGGCAGCTAAGGACCACAGCAATGTCCCTGGGAATCTTGATGCACTTTGGCAGATGATGCTCCGCTCTGTTCATTGCCAGTCTGCATCCTCCTCTGAAACCTTTTCCGTAAGCACATCTGCGGTTGCAAAAGGCGACCGTCCTGAGCAGCACCTTTCCTACATCGAGTGCAAGAGGCGGATCGCAGATGCTCCGGGCGTAAACAGCTGCTGCCATGGCAAAGAAAGAGAGGTTCTCGATAGTGCCCTGCGACCATCTCCGGGATAAGTAACTCATTACCCTTGGCTTGATCTCCGCCCGGGCCTGCTCCACCAAAGCGCGGTAACCTGCGGCGGTGGGCATGAGCAGTGCCTGATCGAACTCAAACTCCTTGCCTGAACCCCTGCGATCCACCAGTTTTATAAAACGGCTGCCGTATCTATCCGAGAAGTCTTCCATTAGAGTCTCCTTGCAGCCACTATCCTAATTTTGCCTCTTTGCCTTCTTTCTCTCTCCCTTCCTCTTCTCCATCCCCCACCCGCCCGCAGGCCGCGCCGGAATCAGGCAGCGCTTCCCCTGGCCGATGAGGTCCGTCCTTCCCGCCATTTGAAGGCCCTCCTTTACAAGACCGTAGTTCCTTGGGTCCCGGTACTGGAGAACGGCCCGCTGAATCCTCTTCTCCCGGTCCCTGGGCACGTGCACAGGCTTGAGGGTGAAGGGGTCAAGACCGGTATGGTACATGGCTGTCGAGACCGTCATGGGAGTGGGGGTGAAATCCTGCACCTGCTCAGTGTACATTCGATTGTCTCGCAGGTACTCGGCCAGCTCTACCATATCTTTTACTGTGCAGCCGGGATGGCCGGACATGAGATAAGGCAGAAGGTACTGCTCCTTTCCTACCGCTCTGGAGGCGGCTGCAAAGAGCTCCCGGAAGGCGTCCAGAACCTCTCGGGAAGGCTTGTGCATGCATTCAGTGACCGCCGGACTGATGTGCTCCGGGGCAATCTTTAGGTGCCCTGAAACGTGATGGCGGCAGAGCTCCTCGAGGTAATAAGAGCCGTCGGCCATGATCAGGTCATGTCTGATTCCAGAGCCGATGAAGACCCGCTTCACCCCGGGAATCTTTCTCAGACGGCGCAGGAGATCGACCTGGCGGGAGTGGTCCCTGTCCAGGCTGGGGCAATCGGCAGAGCAGAGTTTGTCTGAGCAGGCACCCGTCTTCCAGCGGGGGCAGGAGAGGCCGTACATGTTTGCAGTCGGCCCGCCCACATCGGATATAACTCCGGCAAAGCCCTTCATCCTGGTCAGCATCGCCGCTTCTCGCAGGATGGACTCTTCACTTCTGCTCTGCACAATTCTGCCCTGGTGGTGGGTCAGAGCACAGAAGGAGCAGGAGCCGAAGCATCCCCGGTGGCTGGTGATGGAGAAGCGGACCGGCTCCAGAGCCGGGACAGCCTCGCGATAAGAGGGATGAGCCTCGCGGGCGAAAGGCAGCTCGTAGATCCGATCCAACTCCTCTGTACGCAGCGGTCTGGCAGGAGGATTTTGGATGATGACCGTCTTGGGGTGGACCTGGACGACCGACCGCCCGTGAAAAGGATCCTGCTCTGCATAATGCATGGCAAAAGCCTGGGCATACTTTCTTCTGTCTGTGGAGACCTCTGCAAAGCTGGGGATGACAAGCGATCCCTCCCGCGGATTGCTGCTCTTCCAGCAGGCGATCTCCTGCTTGACCGTTGTTCCGGCGACATCTCTGATCTCGCCGACCCTCTCACCCTTTTCCAGCCTCAGGGCCACCTCTTGCAGTGGAGCCTCGCCCATGCCGTAGATGATCAGATCAGCAGGGGCATCTGCAAGAATTGCGCGGCGAACCGAATCAGACCAGTAATCGTAGTGAGCAAATCTGCGCAGGCTGGCCTCGATCCCCCCCAGGATTATGGGCACGTCCGGAAAGAGGGCATGAACCCTGTCTGTGTAGACGATTGCCGCCCGGTCAGGCCGAAGCAATGCGCCGCCCGGCGAATAGACATCAGAGCTTCGTCGCTTCAGGTTGGCGGTCAGGTTATTGACCATTGAATCGACGTTTCCGGAGGAGATGCCGAAGAAGAGGCGCGGACGGCCAAGCTTCTTGAAGTCCTCGTCCTTTCTCCAGTCCGGCTGGGCTATGATCCCTACACTGTAGCCGCCATCCCAGAGCACCCGGCCGATGACCGCCGCCGCAAAGGAGGGATGATCGACATAGGCGTCTCCGCTTATGACAATGATATCGAACTGATCGATCGCCAGCTCTCTTGCTTCCTGCAGGGACATGGGGAGAAAATGAGGCTGCTCTTTCATTGATCATAATATTAGGCGCTGGTTTCATAAGCCTTTCAGTGGGTCGAATGATCGGTCGGATGGTCGAGTGTTATGTTGGGAAGCGTTCGGTCAGGCAAGCTTTTAAAGCTAGAAGAATTATAATAGTTCCGGGGATAGGCAATGAAGCATGGAGCAGAGTGTCTGGCAGCGCTGGCAGCAGCGGTAATCATTATCTCATCATCGGTCCTGGCGGCCACAATTACCGTTGCGCCGGGAGAGAGCATTCAGGCTGCCATTGATGAGGCTGAAACAGGCGATACCATATTTGTTGAGAGCGGAATTTATAGAGAGTCATTGAACATCAGCAAGTCAATAAACCTTGTAGGCAGCGGCAGGCCGGTGCTGGATGGCGGGGCAATGAGCAGCGCTGTGCTCCTTTCCGCAGGCCGGGCAAGCATATCCGGATTTGATGTCAGAACCACCCGCCACACCGGAATTTACGTCATCTCTGAAAGCAATCTCATCGAAAACAACACAGTCAGCGGTTGCCTGGACGGCATTCGGCTGGACCATTCCCGGTCCAACAATGTCTCCAGGAACAATGTAAACAACAACACCAACGGCATAACCCTCTATTCAGCCGATAGAAATACGATCGATAGCAATATCGTCCGCGATAACTACATCAACGAAGAGAGCGATTGCGGCATATTTCTCGCTTATTGCCAGGGCAATCTCATCGAGAACAACGACCTGAGCAACAACGGCGACACATCCCTATCGCTGCGATCTTCCAGCAGCAACACTCTTCGAGAAAACCGTATCAATAACAACGATTGGTACGGAATCTGCCTATCCGATTCCAGCAATGGCAATGTGATAGAAGGAAATCAGGTCTTGCAGAACGGCGACTCGGGAATCTATCTGGACAGCTCCCGGGAAAATAACATTCGAGAGAACCTGGCGCTGGACAATCCCCGGGGAATCTATCTTGCCTATGACAGCAATGACAACCTCCTGCAGGACAACAATGTGACTCTCAATGAGAAGGGACTTCACCTGGCTACTCACAGCAGCAACAACACTGTGCAGAATAACACTGCGGTCAAGAACGGATTCGGCATCTATTTATCGTTCTCCTCAGGCTGGAATCTGCTCTTCTCCAATCATCTGATCGATAATGGAATCAATGCCTACGACCTGGGGCAGAATAACCGCTGGGACAACGGCACCCTGGGCAACTACTACAGCGATCTGGGGAGGATATTTTATGTGCCAGGCGGGACGGGAGTGGATCGGCATCCGATGGCGGAGCTTTTATCATAATTTTATTATAAATTTATTATAAATTTTAAATTTTTATTATTATCTCAATACTGGCAAATCGGATGAAGAATTTGAAAAATAGGATCGGATGCCGCACAAGATGATTGTGCGGCTCTTTCGCCCTTATTTAAATGAACTTCGGCCGCTCTGAGAGCTTCATGGGCAATGGCAGCTTGCGCCACGGTTTGCCGGCGGTCTGGGCTGTGAGCCTGTTGCGCAGGTCCTGCACAGTCATCTTGGCCTTGGCTGGAGACTTGGGCGTGGACTGGGCGCGGATGGTAACGGATAGCTGGCCCGACCCCAGCTCCTCGTCGCCTATGACCACGACATAGGGAATCCACTCCCTGCCAGCATCGCGAATCTTCTTGCCGACCGTCTCATCGCGGTCGTCGATATCTGTCCTGAAGCCAAGCTCTGAGGCGATCTCCTGGGCGCGGGCCTGATGCCTCTCAGCCACCGGTATGATTCTGACCTGAGTGGGAGAGAGCCAGGTCTGCAGCATGGGAAGCTTTCCCTGCTCGGACTCGCGGGCCGCCTTCTCCAGGAGGGCGTACATTACCCTCTCAATGGCTCCGGATGGGGAGCAGTGCAGCAGAATGGGCCGCTCTCTCTCTCCGGCTTCATCGATGTAGGTGATGTCGTAGCGCTCCGCGTTCTCCACATCGATCTGCACAGTGGACAGAGCGCTCGCCTTATCCAGGGTATCCACGAAGTTGAACTCGAACTTGAGAACGAAGTAGAAGAACCTCTCATCCCACATCTCGATGAGCACCGGCTTGTTCACAATGTCCACCAGGCCTTCGATGAACTGCCGGTTCTCATTGTAGAAGTCTTTAGTGAACCGGATTGCCACCTCGTAATCTGCCAGGTCGACGCCCACCTCGCTCAGGACTGAGATGCAGGCCAGGTACTGCTTTCTGAACTCCTCCATTGCCGACTTCATATCCCTTGCCAGAGTGTGCATATCCGGCATGGTGAAAGCTCTCAGCCGGCGGATGCCGACCAGCTCGCCGCGCTGCTCTCGCCGGAAGGAGTAGCGGGTGATCTCGATCATCTTGAGGGGCATGGCCTTGTAGGAGATGGACATGTCGTGGCCCATGAGGAACTGGCCGAAGCAGGCCGCGAACCTCAGGAAGAGCTTCTTTTTGTCGGAATCAATCTGATACTGCCGGGCCGGGAACCTGTCCAGGTACTTCTTGAGGGTGGGGTGCTCCATGTCGTACATGATGGGCGTCTCTACCTCCATAGCCCCCATCTCCGAAGACCTGTCCAGAACATAGTTTTCCAGCAGCGATTTGATGAGCCTGCCCTTTGGGTAATAGCGCATGTTGCCCGGATCTGAGCCTGATTCGTAGTCCACAAGCTCCAAGCGCCTCATCAGCTCGACGTGGGGTGGAACACGATCCACCGCCCGGGCTTTGGAGATCTCATAGCTGGCGAACTTCTTCAGGTTCTCGTGTCCGGAAAAGTCGAACTTGTCCGCGTCAATCAGACTGCCGTCGGTATCAAGAACCTTCCAGTAGGATACCGCCTTGGCCTCGGACTTGAGAGCCTCTGAGACCACCTCGCCTTCCCCGAGCCTGATGGAGCGTGACAGCTCGGAGAGGGGGTGTCCCTTGCAGCTGATGGTAAAGGCCTTGTACCAGCCGAATGGGGCGCGCATGACCTCGAAATCCGAAGTGAGGGTCTCCTGCAATCCTTTGAGGATCTTTACCGCGGTTGCTGGCGTGGAGAGCTGGGAGCTGAGGTGCGCGTAGGGGTAGAGCATGATCTTTGCCGCCTTCACCTGGCCGGCCACGTCAGCGATCTGCTTTCTCGCTTCCGCCACCACCGCATCCGGGTCGTCCTCGTCGAATTTCTCCACGGCTATGAAGGCGCAGAGGGCCTCTTCCAGCCGGCCTTTCTTGGCGGAGTCAACGACTTCCTCCGCCATCTTCGTGGGCTTCTTGGCCTCGAACTCGATAAAATCAGAGTGGATTAAGAGTAACTGCAATAGGGGTCACCTGATGACTGTGGGGTGGACGCAGGGGTAGGTAAAGGTTTCGATAAAATAGCTCGCAATAAATTTTGAGTCAATTCCTCCCCTCAAAGGTCCTCGGATCGAGCTGAATCCTGTTCTGGCAGTAGCTGCAGATCGTTTCCAGGAAAGCCCCCTTCGCCAGAGCGTCCTCCACCTCCTCCTGAGGCGTGAGGTACTGAGTCATCTCCTCGCCGCATTTGGGGCAGGTCACCTTGAGCCACTCCAGCCGGGAGAGCTCTCTCAGGGTCTTGATGAGCAGGCCGATGGCATCGGCATATCTCTCCTCCCGAAAGACCAGGGGTCGCAGGTGCTCTATGAGGAAGGGAAGCTTTGCCCCCTCCTCTTGAAGGGGGATGATGAGCAGATCAAGGCCCCTGGCAAGGCCGATCTCCTGGCAGACATCAGGACTGGCGCAGCCCTCGGGGGTGAGCAGGGCGATCATGCATTCAGAATTGCGCAGCCCGAAAGAGACCCGCTCCGCCTGGGAGATGGCTGGCGAATGATTGTAGAGAGCGACATAGCTTTCCAGGCCCACCCGCCAGAGAGCGGAAGAGAGCTGGAGGGCCTTATCTTCGTCTGTTTGACTGTGGGAGATGTAGACTCTGGAGATCATCCTGCATTTATTGGTGCCCCATCTAAAAAAGGATGACCATTGATCTCAGACTCTATTCTCAAACACTATTCTCAAGACTCCAGGAAGATGTTCCAGACCGCCCAGAGAATAGATAGGGTGGCCACGAAGAAAATGGTGTACAGCGTATCCTGGGAGACATTCCATTGCAGTAGAGCTGCCAGATCATAGATCACATAGAGAGCAAAGGTCACGGCTATGCACCAGCCGTACATCTTCTTCCTGCGGATGGCCAGCAGCACACCCAGGGCCGATACGACCACCTCCAGGAGGATGGAGAGCAGGTAAAGGAGGTTCATATTAATAACTCAAATAATAATTAATTTTTGTAGGATATAAACTTATGGGAGAAATGCAAAAAAAAGCAAAAAGATTGGTTCCGGATTGAAAGTCAGGAAAAAATTCGGAGAACAGACCAGACATCTACAGCGCTTCGGGCTCTTACTGGCCGTACGCTCTGGGCTGATGCAGGCCTGAACCATACTCTTTTCATCAATTTTCTACTGCTTATCCTTATAGCAACTCAAGCCTCATAGCAACTCAAGCTGGACTGGCTGCAAAGAGCGTCCAAGGCTCAGAGGGCCTGTCCTTGAGGTAGCCCCTCAGATAGCTATACTGAATGTGCTGATCCAGGAATTGGTCGGCATCAAAGGGCATGCCTGCGGAGTTGCCCCATCTGGCCCAAAATGACATATTCAAAGCCAGCTCGCTGTCTGTAACCTTTCCGTCCACAGCTCCTTTGGGCTGATAGGGCGGATGACCCGGAAGGGTGAGAAACTGCCAGGGGTCCAGCTCATAGTGACCGTCCACTGTTCTGGAGCCGGGATTCTCCCGATTGAGATAGACATCGTAATGGTCTGCCAGAATCCTCTTGCCGGCCTCCACATCTATCTTCCCCTTGTTCTCTTCCATGAGCTGTGTGAGGCGCACCTGGCGGGCTCCCATCGGGCTGCGAATATCTAAATGAGGTGATGACTCGCATTCCAGGTTCCTGATCTTTGGATCGACAGCCTCGTTATAGCCGATGAAGTAGCCATCCCTACTTCTTGTTATATTGCTGAAGTTCAATCCCTGTTCGAAGCGCACGATCTCTCCGGTGCCGACATCTCCCAAGAGCCAGCTATTGGCATAGCCACCACTGCTATTCTTTTTCATAAAGGCCATCCACTCCTCCATATTATCGGCATACTGCATGGCCTTCCTGGCCCTGAGAAACTCTGGTATCTCCCCAGATAGATACTTGCTAAAGCCGGAAATCGTTGTCTCCGTCCCCATAATCCCGGCGTCAGTGACGAAGAAGTCGCTGGCGCTGTCAATAAATCCGGGCAAAGACTGCATAAATATGCGGTGTCCATCATCGGGATCCAGATCTAAGATCTGATTAAAGAATTGACCTATTTGGAAATCATCCCAACTGTTGTGGGCCATAACTATCCTGCCATCCGCGGTGTAAGATCCAGTGGCAATAAAGGCACTGCAATGCTCCTTGTCAGGAACATAGCCGTTTGAATACATTTCTGAGGCTACGGATGGCCACCAGTAACCGGTGAGCTCTTGATAGGCATTCCATGTGAGAACTTCCTGCCAGCTAATGTTCACTCCCCTGGCCTGGGCCCCCGCAGCAATGCCTTTCATCTCTTCCAGATACTCTTGGTCTACATGGGGAAAGACCTCATCCTGAGAGGCATTGACGAAGAACTCCCACTCCATGCCAGTTTCCTCTGGGGTAAGATATTTCAAGCTCATCAGGATCTCATTCAATTCCGGAGCGACCAGATAGCCGTGCTGAAAGCCCATTTCATATGGCGACCCTTCTATGTGGAGATAGATCCATCCATTGCTCTCACTGCGATAGCCTCTTCCATCAGGAGAAAATGCTTCTTCTGAGCAGGATGCATTCAGAGCGACAGCTAGAAAAGCAAGCAGCACAACAAGACACCTTTTGCGAGAGAATCTTCTTGACATAAGGCCAATCTCCTTAAGATTTAATTATGAATGACACCTAATGTTATATCAAACTTGGCGGCATTTTAAATTCAATTAATATTTTTTCTCTGCCAGGATTCCAGCATCCCAGAATTCGGCTAAGAGTTTATTGATAACAAAGTAATGGCATAACTTTAAGTGACTTAAGGCAATCACATCCATCTGAAGTCTCATGCCCACAGGAGTCTACGTCTGTCACTGCGGCCTGAACATCGCCGGCGTCCTCAACATGGATGACCTGAGGAGCTTTGCCGAGAAGCTTCCCGATGTGGCCGTAGCTCGCGATCTGCAGTTCTCCTGCTCCGACATCGGCCAGGAGCAGATCCAGAAGGATATCGCCGAATTCAAGCTCGATCGCGTGGTTGTGGCCGCCTGCTCGCCGCGACTGCACGAGCCCACCTTCCGCAGGGCCATCAGCAAAGCGGGCCTCAACCCCTACATGCTGGAGATGGCCAACATCCGGGAGCAGTGCTCCTGGGTTCACATGGACCAGCCTGCCATGGCCACCGAGAAGGCCAAGGACCTCATTGCCATGGGTGTGGCCAAAGCGGCCCTGCTACATCCCCTGGAGCCGGAGAGCATACCGGTCAGCAAGGATGTCTTGGTCATCGGCGGAGGGGTGGCCGGGATTGCAGCTGCCCTGGATTTAGCGGACGCGGGACTGCATGTCTTCCTGGTAGAGCGCAGGCCCACCATCGGCGGCTACATGGCACTGCTCACCGATGTCTTTCCCACCAACGACTGCTCAATCTGCGTCCTGGGGCCCAAGATGTCCGAGGTCTATAACCACCCCAATATCTCTCTCATCACCTACGCCGAGGTCCTGGGGGTGGAGGGGAGCGTTGGCAACTTCACAGTATCCGGAGTTCGGCGGGCCCGATATGTGGATGAAAAGCTCTGCAAGGGCTGCATCAGCGAGTGCTCAAGCGTCTGCCCGGTGCAGGTTCCGAGTGAATACGACTTTGGCATAGGCAAGCGAACGGCCATCTACGTCCCCTACCCCCAGGCAGTGCCCCTTGTGGCCTGCGTTGATGCAAAAGCCTGCATAGGCTGCGGCCGCTGCGCGGAAGCATGTCCCGCCCAGGCGGTAAAGCTGGATCAGGAACCCCAGGACTTCAAACTGAATGTGGGCGCGATCATCGTAGCCACCGGCTGGCAGCCTTTTGACGCAACGCGCAAGGAGGAGTACGGCTTTGGCAGGTACAGGGATGTGATCACCACCCTGCAGATGGAGAGGATGCTCAACGCCTCCGGGCCGACCAAAGGAGAGGTGGTCCGCCCCAGCACCGGCAAGATTGCCGAGTCCATAGCCTTCCTGCAATGCGTCGGATCGCGCGATTCGAGCGTTGGAAATAACTATTGCTCCCGCATCTGCTGCATGGCATCGCTAAAAAATGCCCAGCTGGTGAAGGAGAAATATCCCAATACCGATATCACCATCTACTATATCGACATCAGGGCCTGCGGTGAGGGTTACGAAGAATTCTATGTCCGGGCCCAGAAGCTGGGCATCAACTTTGTGCGCTCCCGAGTCTCCTCTATCGAGCAAGTGGACGGCGATCTCTTCCTGGTCTTTGAGGACACCCAGACAGGAGAGATGAAGAGGGTCAGACATGATCTGGCCGTGCTATCCGTGGGCCTGGAGCCGGATGAGAAAGCAGACGTCCTGGGCAATCTCCTGGGCCTCTCCCGCAGGCCGGACAGGTTCTTTGAGATCGCCCATCCCAAGATGAGGCCTGTGGAAGCGCATATCGATGGAGTCTTCATCGCCGGCTGCGCCTCCGGCCCCAAGGAGATTCCCATATCCATCGCTCAGGGAAGCGCGGCAGCGGCAAAGGCGGTCAAGCTCCTGCACAGAGGAATGCTGGAGCTGGAGCCCACCTCCGCTTACGTGGATCCGGAAAAGTGCATCCGCTGCAAGCTGTGCGTCGAGACCTGTCCCAAGAACGCCATTTCTGTGAAGAGCCCGGCCTATGTGGATGAGGCGGCCTGCAAGGGCTGCGGATCCTGCGCTGCCGCCTGTCCGGCAGACGCCATAAACATGCGCTTCTTCTCTGACGAGCAGATCGTGGCTCAGGTGCGGGCGGCTACAGCTGTGAAGAGAGAGTTTCCCCTCATCGTGGCCTTCCTCTGCAACTGGTGCAGCTACGGAGCTGCCGATCTGGCCGGAACTTCGCGCATCCAGTATCCGACTAATGCCCGTAACATCAGGGTGATGTGCTCGGCGAGGGTTGATCCGAGCTTCGTCCTGGAGGCCCTGCGCCGTGGCGCGGATGGAGTGCTCATAGC